>NZ_POUA01000009.1 GCF_003236385.1 Spongiactinospora gelatinilytica | reverse complement strand
GTATGGGGACCACCGCGCTACCGAAGAAGTCCCTCTCCGCCCGCTGAACTCCCACAGAGCGCGGTGGTCCCCATACCGGGACGCACGCCCTAAAGGGTGCGACGCTGAGTTGTGCGCCGCAAAGGCCGCTTGGCGCCCTGCGATCGGCCGCGCACTGGGACAGGCCCCTCAAAGGGGTACTGACGGTCACGATCAAGGGCATCACGGGGAGATGTGCCTAACATGACGCCGAGCGACGCCGCGATCGGGGCAGGCCCCTCAAATGGGCACTGACGGCCTGCTGCTGCCAAGGGCATCAGGGGACAGGTCGCCGAGCGGTCCTCTCTCGGCTGCGCACTCGGGACAGGTGCCATAACGGAGTACTGACGACTTGCTTCTAGGGCATCGCGGAGATGTGCGCCCGCCTGGCCGCCGAGCGGCACTGCTATCGGCTGCACGCTCGGGGCAGGCGCCTCGCAATGCGGGTGGCCCGTCGGCAACGGCCGGCGAGCTGACGCATGCGCCGCCAAGGCCGCATCGCGCTGCCGGGAAAGGAGCCTGCTCGCTCTGCGGGCCGGTGTCAGGGGAGGGCGCGGAGGAAGCGGGCGGCGACCGGGGCGGCGGCCTTGCCGCCTCCGCCGCCGCCCTCGACGACCACCGCCACGGCCACATCGCCGCGGAAGCCGATGAACCACGCGTTCGTGTCCGGTGCGTTGCCGACCTCGGCGGTGCCGGTCTTGCCGTACGTCCCCTCAGGCAGGCCCGCGTCCTTGGCCGTGCCCTTGGTGACCACCGCGCGCATCATCTGCCGCAGCGGCCCGGCGACCCCCTGGGGCAGTGGTCTCGGGGCGGTTTCGCGCTCCATGTCGGCGACCAGGGTGGGTGGGCGCCAGGTGCCGTCGGCCACGGCCGCGGCCACCGAGGCCATCACCAGCGGGCTGGCGATGATCTTGCCTTGGCCGAACGACTCCGCGGCCAGTTCGGCCTGGTCGCCCGGCTGCGGGATGTTCGCCCGCGATGCTGGGACCCCGATGTCCAGCGGCTGGTTGAACCCCACCGACGCGGCCACCTCCAGCAGCTTGCTCGCCCCCAGCCGCTCGACCGCGAGCGGCGCGAACGTCGTGTTGCAGGAGTAGGCGAAGGCGTCTGAGAAGGACAGCGCGCCGAAGTCGGCGTGCTCGGAGTTACGCCACTCCCGGCCCCCGATCGTCACGTTCTTGGGGCAGGTCACCTGTTCGGCCGGGGTGATCCCGGCCGCGAGCAGGCCGATCGCGGTGACCACCTTGAAGGTGGAACCGGGCGCGTAGGCACCGTCCAGCGCGCGGTTGAACGAGCCGTTGTTGACCACCGCGAGGATCTCGCCGGTCGTCGTGCGCACGGCCACGATCGCGGCGGGCTTTTCCACCTCCCGGATTGCGGTGACGGCCGCCCGCTGCACCTTCAGGTCCAGTGTGGTGCGCACCGACTCGCCGTCCTTACCGGGGAGGACGCCGAGCGTCTTGACCGCCTGGCCTCCGGCGTCCACCAGCGCGATCTCGGTGGCCGGTACCCCGGCCAGCCGCCGCTGGAACGTGGCCTGAAGGCCGCCCCTGCCGATCGGGTCACCGACCTTGTAGCTCTCGCCGAGCCCGGCCAGATCCTTGGCGCCCGCCGGAGCCAGTTCGCCGGTGAGCTGCCGGATGGACCCGCCGTCGTCGCCGTCGTCGATGCGCTCGCCGTCGGCGGCGGTCAGCGCGCCCCGGGTCGGCCAGCGTGCGCGCAGCGCCGGCCGCGTGGTGGGCGTGAGGTCGGGATGCACGGCCGCGTGCGTCCACTGGACCTTCCAGCGGCGGTCCTTGACCACCAGCCGCAGTGATCCGTCGTAGGCCCACCGCCCGCCCGCCTGGAGGGTGTGCGCGGCGGAGTACCTGGCCGTGGCCGCGTCCTCGCCCTCGCTCACCCCGGTCACCCGGACCGCGGTGGACCGGACGCCCAGCGACCTCTCCAGGTGGTCATAGGCCAGGCTGAACCCCGGCACCGGCGTGGCGAGTTCGGCGCGCATCGCGGTCAGGTCGCCGCGCTGCCACGCCTGGGCGAACCGCTGCGCGGTCTCGGCCGGTGTGCCCTGCGTACGCAGCAGGTAGTAGCCGCCACCGGCGACGGCGCCCGCGAGCAGCACGGCGGTAGCGGAGACGATCACGATCGTACGGCGACGCGGCACGGCGCACTCCCCAGGAGATCGGCGATCCCGGCGATCCGGGACGCGATGTCGAGAAGGCCCGGACGACCTGAACGCGTTGATCGTGACCAGAGGCCAGGCGGACGACCCGAGCCGGCCCCTGGCGCGGATGATCAAAGTGTAAACTCCGGCGCCCCGCGTGGCCCGCCGATTCCGCCGCTGAAGGTGTTAGAAAACTGCCGCATCCGCTCGCGGCTCGTCAGGTGATGGCCGCCAGCATGGTCCGCAGGATCCGGGTCAGGGTGGCGAAGTCCTCCGGGGAAAGGCCGCTGACCAGGCGCCGCAGCGCGGCGGCGTGCTCGGTGAGCACGGTGTCGATGCGGCCGAGGCCTGTCGGGGTCGGCGTCACGCGAAAGCTGCGCCGGTCGCCCGGGTCGAGGCTGCGTTCGACCAGTCCGGCGCGCTCCAGGCGGTCCAGCCGGCCGGTCATGCCCGCCCGTGACATCATCAGCGCCGCCGACAGCTCCGAGGGGATCAGCGCGTACGGCGGGCCGCTCCGCCGCAGCGTGGCGAGCACGTCGAAGTCGGCCTGCCCGAGACCGTGCCGGTCGAAGACCTCGTCCAGCTCGCGTTCCATCGCCCTGGTGAGTATCCGCAGGCGGCCGAGCAGTGCCATGGGCGAAAGGTCCAGGTCCGGGCGCTCCCGCGCCCATTGGTGGAGAATCAGGTCGATCGCGTCCGTAGGCCCGTCGGCCGCCTGTTCGCTCATGACGCCAATTCTAGTTCGTGAGGAGATAGTTAGCAGGCGTACTAACTGGTCTCCTCGCGAACAGAGCGGGCCATTCACCAGATGACGGGCAGTCGCGCGGGGCCGGCGTCGGTGGCGTTGCCGGCCCACTCGATCCGCTCCGGCGGTACGGCGAGCCGCAGTCCCGGCAGGCCCTCGGCCAGCGCGGTCAGGGCGGCGGCGATCTCCACGCGGGCCAGCGGCGCGCCCAGGCAGTAGTGCGGGCCGTGCCCGAACGCCAGCGACGACCTGCGGCCGGGCTCGAAGCGGTCGGGTGCGGCAAAGCGCGCCGGGTCGCGGTTGGCCGCCTCCAGCCGTATCAGGACGAGATCGCCCGCGCCGATCGTGACACCGGCCAGGTCCACGTCGGCGTGGGCGTACCGGGGGAAGGGCTCGCCGGTCCGCCCGGACTGCAGGCGCAGCAGTTCTTCGACCGTGTCGTCCACCCGCCCGGCGGCGGCCACGGCGGTGAGCGGCCGATCCCCGTCGCACAGCAGCCGCAGGACGCCCGTGGTTATGGCGTTGCGCGCCGACATGTACCCGGCCCCGACGAGAGTGGTGACCATGGCGATGAGCTCGCTGTCGGACAGGCGCCCGTCATCGCCGTCGCGTACCACGATCAAGGAGCTGAGCAGGTCATCGCCCGGCCGTTCGCGCTTGGCGGCGATCAGCTCGGCGGCGTACCCGCCGAGCGCCCCCCAGGCGCGGGCCGCGGCGGCCATCGCCTGCTGCGCGTCGTCGTCCTCGCCGGCGAACAGGAAGTCCACCGAGGCGGCGGCGTCGGCCAGCCTTTGGAAGCGGTCACGCTCGCCGATCGCGATCCCCAGCACCTCGCCGATCATGGTGATGGACAGTGGGGCGGCCAGGTCCGCGGCCAGGTCGGCGGGCGGCCCGGCCGCGGCCAGCGCCGCGACCCGCTCGGCGGCCACCTCCTCGGCCCGGGGCCGCAGCCCGGCCAGCGCGCGCGGGCTGAACGCCTTGGACACCAGGCGGCGCAGCCGCAGGTGCGCCGGGCCGTCCTGGAAGAGCGTGTCGCCGCCGGTATCGGGCACGCCGGGCGGCGCGAGCCCGAAACGGTCATCGGCCAGGACCGTCCCCACGGCGTCGTAGGAGGTGACCAGCCAGGCCGGGCGGCCGTCCGGGGCGAGCACACGGGTCACCGAGGCGTCCGCGCGCAGCCGCGCGTAGTCCGGCGGCGGCAGCAGCGGGTCCGGCCGCCCGAACGGCAGCACCGGGCAGCCCGCCGCCCCGGACCGCCCGGCGTCGCCCGCCGAACCGGGCCGTTCGGTGTCATCGGTCCGCCCGGGTTGCCCGGCCTCGTGCGCGTGCCCGGGTCGTCCGGTGTTGGTCCCTGGGTCGGGTCGTTCGGTGTCACCGGCCGGTCCGGTGGCGAGCAGCGCGACGGTGCGGCGCACGACCTCCGCCTGCGCGGGGGAGAGGTCGTCGAGAAACGGCTCGACCGCACCCGTGTCCCACTCGCCGGTCGCCCGCGCGTCCTCCAGCGGCATGTGCTCGCCGATGTACCGTGCCAGCGCACCCGCCAGCGGGGCGACCCTGGGGTCGTCCGGCCCGGCCTCGGCCAGCTCGTCCAGGCGCCGGTAGAACTCATGACCGTGCGCCCCCAGCCGCGGGTCGGCGGCCAGGGCGGTGAACATCGCGCCGACGCCCTCCTGGTCGCCCGGCTTGGCCATGGCGTCCACCAGTACCAGCAGGTCGCGGTCCCAGTCCGCCGACTTCGACGCCGGGGCCTTGATCTCGTGCAGCAGCGCGAGCAGTTCGGGGGAGGTGGTGCCGTCCGGCGCCAGCCCCTCCTCCGCCTGCCGCAGCAGTACGGCCAGCCGGGCGCGGCGCTCCCTGATGTCGCGCTCCTGCCCGGCCAGGTCGGCGTCGATCTCCCGCAGGATCTCCGGCAGGTCCCTGGCCTGGTCGTCGGCGATGACGTCACGCGCCTCGGGCAGGCTCAGGCCCAGCTCCACGAGGCGGCGGACGCGGGCCAGCGCGACCGCGTCGCGCAGGCCGTACTCCCGGTAGCCGTTGGCCCGGCGGGGTGGTTCTGGCAGGACGCCCTGATGGTGGTAATGGCGCACCGTCCGGGTGGACACCCCGAGCAGTGCGGCGAGTTCTCCGATCCGCATGCTGTCAGTTAAGACGTTGACGTCGCGTCAAGGTCAAGCCGAGGCCGGCGCGCCCGGCCGCTCAGGACACGTCCGACAGCCGGGTCTTGTGGCTGGTGGCGTAGGACGGCACGTACTCCTGTCCGGACAGCTTCTGGATGGCGGCCATCACCTCGTCGGTCACCTCGCGCCGGGTGCGGGCGTGCCGGTGGTCGCCGGTGAACGACATCGGCGGGCCGAGGCTGATACCGATCTTGCTGAGCTTGGGCACCGTCGTGCCGGGCGGCAGCACCTTCTCGGTGCCCGTCATCGCCACCGGAATGACCGGGATGCCGGTCTTGAGGGCGAGCCAGGCCACGCCGATCTTCCCGCGGTACAGCCGGCCGTCGGGGGAGCGGGTGCCCTCGGGGTAGATGCCGAACAGGTCGCCCGCCTCCAGCACCCGCACGGCCGCCTCCAGGACGCCCTGGGCGTCGGCCGCGCTCTCCCGGTCCACGCTGATCTGCCCGGTGGCCCGCATATAGGCGGCGGTGATCGGGTTGCCGGTGAAGTACTCGGACTTGGCGAGGAAGGTGACCTTCCGCGGCAGCATCAGCGGCAGGAACGTGGAGTCGAGCACGGACAGGTGGTTGGAGGCCAGGATCGCCGGCCCTCGAAGGGGGACGTGCGCCGCCCCGCTGACCTCGGGGCGCCAGAGCAGATGCAGGAAGGGAGCGCTAACGATCTTGGTCACCTGGTAGAGCACGTATTCTCCTCGTGCGGCGCGGCGGACGCCGTCAACCCTACGCGGACGGCGGACCACGCCGCCCGGCAGGCGGCTCATGTCCGCCACCACAGACCCGTCCCTGGACAGGCGAAGGGCCCCGCGAGCGGTGCTCGCGGGGCCCTTTCCGCCTAGAAGGCCGATGTGGCGGTCGCCTCCTCGGCGAGAGGCACAACACGGTTCCAGCCGAACGGTATTCCGTGAAGGCGGTAATTTGCGGCCCGGGGGACACAGACCACATCGGCCTTCTTGAGTTAACCACACGGTGGTGCCCCGGGGGTAACCGTGCTCCATGTGTCCCCGGTGGCGCCGCGCATCACTCCTGGTGGTGTCGTGATCGCCCAGGTGCGGCAGGATGCGATCCAGGACATGACCCGCCCCTCCGAGGAGCAGGAGACCGTATGACGACCGCATCTCCCGAGTCCGTGCGCCTGGCGGCCGAGGCCATTCTGGACGGCCTGTGCCTTCCGGCGCCGTGGAAGATCTTGGATATCGACTGGACACCGGGATCGCCCACACCCGTGAAGGTGACGGCGGGTCCGTACCCCCGCGAAGTGGTCAGCGCCTACTGCGATCCTGACCGGCCCTGGCCTGAGACGGTGGCCCGGCTCGCCTCGGACCTGCAAGACCACGCCTGCGAGGTCCATTGGGGACGGCCGTTCCCCCCATGCCCCGGGCACACCCATCCGCTCTCCACAGGAGTGGCCGACGGGGTGGCGGTCTGGGAATGCCCTGTCTCACCACGGCATCATCGGTCGCCGATCATCCAGGCCGGGACGCCCTGATCACGCGTCGGAAAAATCAGCTGAAAAATCTCCCGGGTCGATGTCGAGAACCCGGGGCCTGCTACGTCCCAGCAGCGAACACGGCCACAATGGGCCGTAACGCACTGAGGAGTACATGATGGCCAAGTACCTGCTGCTCAAGCACTACCGGGGCGCACCCGCGGCGGTCAACGACGTCCCCATGGAGCAGTGGACGCCGGAGGAGGTCGCCGCCCACATCCAGTTCATGCGGGACTTCGCCGACCGGCTGGAGCGCAGCGGCGAGTTCGTCGACGGTCAGGCGCTCTCCCCGGAGGGCACGTTCGTCCGCTACGACGGCGAAGGCCGGCCGCCGGTCACCGACGGCCCGTTCGCCGAGACCAAGGACCTGATCGCCGGCTGGATGGTGATCGACGTCGATGGCTACGAGCGGGCGCTGGAACTGGCCGGCGAGTTGTCCGCGGCCCCGGGAGCGGGCGGGAAGCCGATCCACGAGTGGCTGGAGCTGCGCCCGTTCCTGACCGAGCCCCCGACCATCACGGAGTGACGCACGTGGACGAGGCCCTGCTGAGGAGCCTTACCCCCACGGTGATCGGGATCCTCGTCCGCCGCGGAGCAGACTTCGCGGCGGCCGAGGACGCCGTCCAGGACGCCCTGGTCGAGGCGCTGCGCGTCTGGCCGGGCGACCCGCCGCGCGACCCCAAGGGCTGGCTGGTCACCGTCGCCTGGCGTAAGTTCCTCGACGCCACCCGCGGCGAGGTCTCCCGGCGGCGGCGCGAGGTGCTCGCCCGGGCCGAGCCCGCGCCCGGCCCGGGCGAGGCGTCGGACGACACGCTCCAGATGTACTTCCTGTGCGCGCACCCGTCCCTGACCCCGGCGTCGGCCGTGGCGCTCACGCTGCGGGCGGTCGGCGGCCTGACCACCCGCCAGATCGCGCGGGCCTACCTCGTGCCCGAGGCGACCATGGCCCAGCGGATCAGCCGGGCCAAGCGGACCGTCGAGGGCGTCCGGTTCGACCGGCCCGGTGACGTCGCCACGGTGTTGCGCGTGCTCTACCTGGTCTTCAACGAGGGCTACTCCGGCGATGTCGACCTCGCCGGCGAGGCGATCCGGCTCACCCGCCGGCTCGCGGCCGAGATCGATCACGAGGAGGTCGCGGGCCTGCTCGCGCTCATGCTGCTGCACCACGCACGACGCCCGGCGCGGACCGGTCCGGGCGGCCGGCTCGTGCCGCTCGCCGAGCAGGACCGCGGCCTGTGGGACACCCGCCTGATCGCCGAGGGCGTCGAGATACTCCAGGCCGCCCTGTCCCGGGACCGCCTGGGCGAGTACCAGGCCCAGGCCGCCATCGCCGCGCTGCACGCCGACGCCCGGACCGCCGAGGAGACCGACTGGGTGCAGATCGTCGAGTGGTACGACGAACTGGTACGCCTCACCGGCAGCCCGGTGGCCCGCCTCAACCGGGCCGTCGCGGTCGGCGAGGCCGACGGCCCCCGGGCCGGCCTCGCCGCCCTGGCCGGACTCGACCCCGCCCTGCCCCGTCACACCGCCGTCGCGGCCTACCTCCACGAGCGCGATGGTGACCTGGCGACCGCGGCACGGCTCTACGCCGAAGCCGCCCGCTCGGCGTCCAGTCTCCCCGAGCGCGACCACCTCACCCGTCAGGCCGCACGGCTCAACGCGCGAACGCGCGGCTAGAGAGGATCGCCGGCGTTCAGCCCGGACGGCCGCCCGCCGACCGGCGGGGGTCCGGCATGGTCGGCGGAAGCACTCCCGATCTCCATCACACTGGTCAAATACCCGCCTGCGTGGACGAGCCTGTGTAAGGGTCTCATCGATCGGCCGGGCGGTGAGAACGCCCGCATGTGCGGTTCCGGAATGGAAGAGGAAGATAATGGCACGCAAACCGCTGTCTCGGGACAACAGCGCGATCGTCCTGATCGACCACGCGATCGGCTTCTCCAACCTGATCCGGTCGCACACTCCCGAAGAGCACATCAACGGCACGGTCGCCTTAGCGAAGATCGCGAAGATCTTCGAGATGCCGCTGGTCGTCACGAACGGGTACTACGGCGCGCCGTCCGGCCCCTTGTATCCGGAGCTCGCCGTGATCCTGGGCGACCACCCCGTCATCTCCCGTTCCGAGGGGTACGACGCGTTCTACGACGACCACTTCAGCGCGGCGATCGAGGCCACCGGACGCCGGCGGCTGATCATGGCGGGCCTGCAGACCGACGTCTGCGTGGCACAGACCGCCCTGACCGCCCTCGACCGCGGTCACGAGGTGTACCTGGTGGTGGACGCCTCGGCCGCCACCAGCAGGGAAAGTCACGACACCGCCGTGCTGCGGCTGGTCCAGGCCGGGGTGATCCCGGTCGGGTGGCTGGCCATCGGGGCGGAGCTGCAGCGTTCCTGGACCGAGGAGGCGACCGCGCCGGGCTTCGACAAAATGATCTACGAGCATCTCGGCCCGTGGAGCCACCAGAACGGCCTGCTCGGCGACGCCCGCAAGTACGCGGCCAAGTAAGGCCGGCGCACCGCGGCAGGTGGCGGCCGGCGGTTCACCGGCCGCAGCGGCCATGAATCGCCCGGCCGGGCTAGAGTTGCAGAAATGCTGAGTGTCATTCGCAGTGCTCATCACGCTCGGATGCCCGCCTCCCCGGCCGACCCGGGAAAGCCGCTGCTGCCGCGACGTATGTACTTCATCGCCGCGGGCGCGGCCGGCCTGTTCTTCGGATGGATGTTCGCCTACGTAACCGAGGTGGGCGTTCCCGGATGGTGGATCGGCGCGTTGTACGCGGTGCCGGTCGCGGTGAGCTGGTACCGGCCGATGACCGCATGGTGGATTACACTGGCGCTGCTCGTCTTGATGACGATATTCGGCATCGATTACTGGCGGCCCTGGTTTTTGCCGGAACTGGTGGTGCAGTCGCTGGTGCTCTTCACCGTGGCGGTGACAACCGCGCGCCGGGTCACGGCGGCGGCGTTCCTGATCACGCTGGGGGCGGGGCTGCTGTCCGCACTCTGGACGGGGGCCGAGCAGCCGTACGCCGCGCAGGGGATGGCGAACTGGGCGCTGTCCCTGCTGGCGGCGACGTTGATCGGGTACGGGTTCCGGACGCGGCGACTGAGCACCCTGCGCATCGCCGAAGAGCACGGTAAGCGGCGAATTCTGGAGGAGCGCGCGCGAATCGCCCGCGAGCTGCACGATGTGGTGGCCCACCACATGTCCATCATCGCGGTGCAGGCGGCCACGTTTCCCAACCGGGTCAAGGAGGCGGCCCCGGCGGAGGTGCTACGGGAGTTTCGCGAGATCAACGCGGCCGCGAGCGCTTCGCTGGCCGAGCTGCGGCAACTCCTCGGCGTCCTGAGGGGTGACCGGGACGACCCCGCGGCCTCGCCGCGAGCGGGGCTGGGCGCGCTGGAGGAGCTGGTGGAGTCCGCACGCCGGGCCGGTACACCCGTCCGGCTGGAGCTGCCGGAGCGATCGGCGGAGCTGGGCGCCGCCCTGTCGCACACGGCCTACCGGATCGTTCAGGAGGCCCTCAGCAATGTGGTCAAGCACGCCGGCGGAGCGCCGACAGTGGTCACGGCCAGACTGGACGGAGGCGACCTCGTGCTCGAAGTGGTCAACGAGCCGGCCCCAGCCCCGGCGTCCGGGGCCGAACCCGGGTACGGGCTGGTGGGCATGCGCGAGCGGGTGGCCACGCTCTCCGGCGAACTGTTCGCCGGAGAGCTGTCCGACGGGCGCTACGCGGTGCGTGCGGTACTACCCCAGGGGGAGAGATGACCACCGTGCTGGTCGCCGACGATCAGGCGATGGTCCGGGCCGGATTCGCGGCCCTGCTGTCGGCGCAGCCCGATCTCGTGGTCGTGGGGGAGGCCGCCAACGGCATCGAGGCCGTGACCATCGCCGAACGGACGCGGCCCGACGTGGTCCTCATGGACGTCCGCATGCCGTACCTCGACGGGCTTGAGGCCACCCGCCGGGTGCTGGCCGGCGCCCCGGACACCAGCGTGGTGATCTTGACGACGTTCGACATCGACGACTACGTGTACACGGCCCTGCGCGCCGGGGCCAGCGGCTTCCTGCTGAAGGACTCACCACCGGCCGACCTGATCAACGCGGTGCGTGTCGTGGCCGCGGGCGAGGCACTGCTCGCCCCCTCCGTGACCCGGCGGCTGATCGAGACGTTCGCGAGCAGGCAGCCGATCGACGAACGCGAGGCGCTGCGGCTGAACGCGCTCACCCCACGCGAACTCGACGTACTCCGGCTGATCGCCGGTGGCCGCTCCAACGCCGACATCGCGCGCGACCTGACGATCGCCGAGGAGACCGTCAAGTCCCACGTGGGCCGGATCTTCGGCAAACTGCACCTGCGCGACCGTGCCCAGGCGGTGGTACTGGCCTACGAGAGCGGCCTGGTGGTGGCCGGACATCGCTCCACGGAGGCACGGCGAGGCAGGCGATCACGCTCCTGAGCGGGATTCGCGAGCACCCATCCCGTTCCTATCGTCCTCGGCATGCTCAGATTGTCGATGGCGGCAATGGTCGCCCACACCCTTTCCCGGGAATCGGAATTACGCGGGCTGGCGCAGTTGGTGAGGCCCGGTGACATATGCCTGGACATCGGCGCCGCCTACGGTATGTACACCTTTTCGCTGGCCCGTCTCGTGGGGCCCACTGGTCAGGTGCACAGCTTCGAGCCGCTGCGTTTCCCGTACCAGATTCTTGAATCCGCGCGGCGGGTCGCCGCGGCCGGTCATGTGATCACCACCAATGCCGCCCTCGGCCCTTCCAACGGGCGGCAGCGGCTCTGCCTGCCGTACCGGTTCGGGCTGCCCAACCATGGCTGGGCCCACCTGGAAACGGGACTGAAGAATCCCGGCGATGGCAAAATCCTGGAAGTTCCCGTTTACAGCATCGATCACATCTGCGAGACCCGCAGGCTGCCATTCGTGACTTTCATGAAGGTGGATGTGGAAGGGTTCGAGTCCGCCGTTCTGACGGGCGGGATTCGCACGATCGAGCGCCATCGGCCCGGCCTCCTGCTGGAGATCGAAGAGCGTCATCTGGCCAAGTACGGGATGACCGCGGCCGATGTGGCCGAGCCGCTCCTGGGGATGGGCTACCGGATGTACATCCGGTGGCGCGGGCGCTGGCAGAAGACGAACGAGGTCACCGGACACAGGCGCAACTACTTGTTCAGCGACCGCCTTTCCTGACGCCCCTCGCCGCGGCCCTGGTCCAGCGGGGGTAAAAGGCGCGCTTTCGTGGTCCATGTGGGGGCATAACGAAGACCGACCATGGCCACGGTTCAGTGTGAGCGACCTTCGGGGGATGTGATGCCGGAACGTGCCGGGCCCGCGATGGGCGACCTGCTCACCGCGAGCCATCTGGCGACGCTGGAGGACCTGCCGCGGCTCCTCGCCGTGTACGGCGCGACCGCGGCGCTGTTCGATCCGGTGATCTACGTCGCCGACCTCCAGCAGCAGTACCTCGTGCCGATCCCCGGGCAGGTCGACTCACGGGACATGGACCTGGTGCCGATCCGCATCGACATCACCCCGCCGGGGCGCGCCTTCCGGGACGCGGACATCGTCGAGGTGGACCCGTCGCGCGGGCTGCCCGAAGGCATGGCGGGCGGGCGGCGGCTGTGGGTGCCCATGCTCAACGGCACCGAGCGCGTCGGCGTGGTCGGCCTCACCGTGCCCGTCGCCGACGAGGCCAACCTGCGGCGGGCCTTCTGGGTCGCCTCGCTGGTCGCCATCCTGGTCGTGAGCAAGCGGGACACCAGCGACACCTACGCCGAGCTGGTGCGGATGCGGCCGATGGGCCTGTCGGCCGAGGTGCTGTGGAACCTGCTGCCCGCTGGCACGTTCGCCAACGAGCAGGTGGTCGTGGCCGCCGCCCTGGAGCCGGCGTACGAGGTGGGCGGCGACGTTTACGACTACGGGATATCCGGCGACCGGCTGCATCTGTCGATCTTCGACTCGATGGGGCACGACATCTCCGCCGGGCTGACCGCGACCATCGCGATGGGCGCGTGCCGCAACGCGCGCCGGCAGGGGGCGGCCCTGCCCGCCATCAGCGAGACGATCGATGAGGCGATCAACTATCACTTCTCCGACGTCCGGTTCGCCACCGGGCTGCTGGCCGACCTGGACACCCGTACCGGCGCCCTGACCTGGGTGAACCGCGGTCATCCCCCGCCGCTGGTGCTGCGTGACGGACGGCACGTGGCCACCTTGGAGGTCATGCCGGCCGAGCCGCCGATGGGCCTGCGGCTGGGCATGGCCGGCGGGGTGAACGGCTACCAGCTCCAGCCCGGCGACCGGCTGCTGCTTTACACCGACGGCGTGATCGAGGCACAGAGCCCGGCGGGGGAGCAGTTCGGCATCGACCGGTTCATGGACTACATCATCCGGCACGAGGCCGCGGGGCTGTCGGCGCCGGAGACCCTGCGCCGCCTGATCCAGACCATCCTGAACTACCAGGAGGGGCACCTCCAGGACGACGCCACCGTGCTGCTGGTCGAGTGGCGCACCGAGCGGCACGGCCAGTTGGTGCCACGGGCTTCGCACTGAGAGTCCCCGCTTCGCGGAACGTCAACAGACGTGCAGAGACAGACATGGAGGACGGCGGGGCGGGCCGGTACGTTGGGGCCGCCGCGCCGGTGGTCATGCCGGGCGGCGTCCAGCCAGCCTGATCGGAGTGACACCGTGAAGAACACCGATATCGTCGCCGGCCACTACGCCGCCTCCGCGCGAGGCGATCTCGACGGCATGCTCGCCCCGTTCGCGAGCGACATCCGCTGGACCGAAGCGGAGGGTTCGCTCTACGCGGGCACCTATGTTGGACCTGATGCGATCGTGGCCGGCGTCTTCGCGCCGATCGGTGCGCAGTTCGACGGTTTCACCGTGGAGATCGAGAGCCTGTTCGACGCAGGGGGCCAGGTGATCGCGCTGGGCCACTACTCGGGAAGACACCGTGGCACCGGCCGTGCCTTCCGGACCCGGATGGTGCATCTCTGGTGGCTGGAGGACGGCAAGGTGGTGCGGTTCGAGCAGGTCGTGGACAACGCGCCGTTCAACGCCGCCGTGGCGGACTGACCGCCACCGGCGCTTCAGGCTGCGCGGCGCTGCCGGTAGGCGCTCGGCGAGAAGCCGAAGGCCGCCTTGAAGATGCGGCTGAAGTGCGCCGCGTCCAGGAAACCCCAGCGGGCCGCCAGCGCCGCGACCGACTGGTGACCGTGCAGCGGATCGAGAAGGTCGCGGCGGCAGCGTTCCAGCCGCCGCGACCGGATCCAGGTGGCGACCGTCGTCCTTTCGGCCCGGAACAGGTTGTGCAGGTGCCGGGTCGAGATGAAGTGGGCCGCCGCCACCTTGGCCGGGCAGAGGTCCGGGTCGCCGAGGTTGGCGTCGATGTAGTCGCGGATCCGGTCGACGAGCGTGTGGTTCGGGTTGGTGGTGCCGAGTTCGTCGGCGAACATCGTCGTCACCAGGTCCAGCGCGTTGTGCGCCAGGCGCAGCCCGCTCGCGCCGGAGAGCTGGTCGAGGTTCTGGGCCAGGTGGACCAGGAACGGGCTGATCACCCGGCCGAGGCCGGTGTCGCCCGGCATCCGGACGGCGGTCAGCCGCCCCACGGCATCGACCGGCAGATCGACCAGCGTGCGCGGGAACATCACGATGAGCGAGCGGAAGTCGTCGTCGTGGGTGAGGGTGTACGGCCGGCTCGTGTCGTAGATCGCGAAGTCACCGGGGGAGAGCACCGCCTCCCGGCCGTCCTGGATCAGCAGTCCCGTGCCGGACAGTTGCAGGCTCAGCTTGAAGAACGCGGCGGTGTCCCGGCCGATCATGGTCGAGGTACGCCGGACGGTGTGGCTCGACGCGGCGATCTCGCACAGGGACACGTCGGTGAGCACCCGGCGGCGCATGCCGCCACGGAATCGCCGCGAACCGTCTCTGGTCACCCCGAGGGAGACGAACGATCGGGAGACGAGGTCCTGCCACTCCTCGAAGGACGACGCGACGGAGACAGCGAGGTCGTCGGCGGTTGAGGTCACCCTGCTCCTCCTTGCCAGAAGGTTCCACAGCGCTGTAAGGGCAGGCCACGAAGCCAGGTCGTGTCACCATATACGATCGCGTCCGAAAAAGGGACCCATCGGCGGCGTCCGAGAACGGCGAGGTATGGCCGGTCACCTGCCGTGGAATCGGTCGGCCCGCCTGCGGCGGAACGCCGGACCGTATCCCGGCCCCGGGTGTTGATGCCGGGACGATCGACGGCGGCGGGGAGCGCGGATGCGCTGAACGCCGTCCCCGCGGGGAGTTCCCGCCGGTCGCCGCATCCTCGCTCGCGGCGGCGCGGCAGCTTTTCGCGCGTGGTCAACCACCTTACGCGCATAGTCAAGGTGACCACGGTCGCCAGCCCTCATGCTGGCGGAAGCTCCCGCCGACGCGGGAGGGCCGAGAGAGCGCACTCAAGTAGGAAGAGGCGGCAGTGGCGACCAACGTCTACATCGACGGGACATGGGTGCCGGCATCGGGCGGCGTCATCCCGACCTATGACCCCGCGACAGAGGAATTGCTGGAGGAGGTCGGGTTCGCCGACGCTTCCGATGTCGATGCCGCCGTCGCCGCCGCGCGGCGGGCCTTCGAGGATCGGCAGTGGCGGTCGATGCCCCCGGCCGGGCGCGCCCGCCTGCTGTTCGACCTCGCCGGCCTCATCGAGGCGCACGCCGAGGAACTGGCCGTCCTGGAGACCCGGGACCAGGGCCAGCCGGTCGGCGTCTCCCGCGCCGTGAGCGTGGCCGGCGCCGCCGAGCACTTCCGGTACTACGCCGGCTGGGTAACCAAGATCGAGGGCGCCACCGCGCCGGTCTCCTATCCGGACACGCTGCACTACACCCGCCGCGAGCCGGTCGGAGTCTGCGCGCTGATCACGCCATGGAACTTCCCGCTCATGATCCTTGCCTGGAAGCTCGCCCCCGCGCTCGCCACGGGCAACACCGTGGTCATCAAGCCGGCCGAGCAGACCCCGCTCACCACGATCCGGCTGGTCGAGCTCACCGAACGGGCCGGATTCCCGCCCGGGGTGATCAACCTGGTCACCGGCGACGGCTCCACCGGGGCGGCGCTCGCCGAGCACCCGGGGGTGGACAAGGTGTCGTTCACCGGCTCCACCGAGACCGGCCGCTCGATCGTGCGAGCCAGCGCCGGCAACCTCAAGCGGGTCACCCTCGAACTCGGTGGCAAGGCCCCCTCGATCATCGCCGCCGACGCCGACATCGACGCCGCGGTCGCCGGGAACATCGCCGGCAGCATCCTCAACAGCGGCCAGGTCTGCGCCGCGTACACCCGTTTCTACGTCGATCGCAAACGTACCGACGAGTTCGTCGGCAAGCTCGCCGACGGGGTGAGCGGGATGCGCATCGGCCCCGGCCTGGACGAGTCCACCCAGCTCGGCCCGCTGGTCTCCGCCGAGCACCTGCGCTCGGTGGAGCGGCTGGTGGCCACCGGGCCGGCCGAGGGCGCCGAACTCGTCACCGGCGGGCAGCGCGCGGCCGACCGGGGATGGTACTTCCAGCCGACGGTCTTCACCGGCGTGCAGGACGGCATGACGATCGCCACCAAGGAGATCTTCGGCCCGGTGCTTTCGATCCTTTCGTACGACGACGAGGACGAACTGGCCGCGGTGATCGCCCGGGCCAACCAGACCGAGTACGGCCTCGCCGCGACGGTCTGGACCAGGGACCTCACAGTGGCCCACCGGGTGGCCGAGGGCATCCGCGCGGGCGCGATCTTCATCAACATGCCGTCGATCCCGGACATGGCCGCCCCCTGGGGAGGGTTCAAGGCCAGCGGCTGGGGCCGGGAGATGGGGCCGTACGCGATCGACGCCTACACCGAGGTCAAGGGCGTCTGGTGCCACTACGGACGCTGAGCCGCGAAAAGCCCCACTTCTGGCGCAATGAGTCCATCGAATGTGAACAGTTCGTTTCCTAGCGTTTTCCTAGGCCACCTGATCGAAGGAGATCGACATGTCAAGTCCCTATGAGCGGTTCTTCGTCCGCAAGATGCCCAACTGCGCCGACGACCTCGTGAACGAGGGCGCGGGCTCGGGCACCCCCGAACCGGACAACGTGGGCGAAGCGCTCGCCTTGATCCGCTCCCAGGACGTGCCGGAGAGCAAGATCCACATGACCTACACGTGGATCAAGGAGTGCAGCGAGCCCGTCCGCTGGGTGAACGAGCACGTGCACGACTACGACGAACTGCTGGTCTGGACGGGCAACGACCCGGAGAACCCGCACGACCTGGGCGCCGAGATCTACTTCGACATCGAGGGCGTGCGCCACATCGTCACGCAGAGCGGTTCGGTCTACCTTCCGGCCGGCACCCGCCACTGCCCGCTGGGGTTCAACCGGGTGGACCGGCCCTTCCGCTTCAGCGCCCTGTCTCTGGCCCCCAGCTACGCCAACCGTGACTACGTCCCCTACAAGGCCGAATAGGTAACCCGCACCCATCACGGCGGGCGGGCGCGGGCGACGCGCCCGCCCGCCGTTCGCGTCACCCGAAATGGCCCTGCCCCCGGCCGGGTGGCCGGGGGCAGGGCCGATCGTCAACGGCGGGTCCGGTCACCCGACCGAGACGCCGCCGTAGCGGAAGGCCGAACGGCCGAACAGGTCGGGCTGCAGACCGCGCACGTTGGCGGTGTGAATGGTCAGATCTTGCGAGGTGACCGCGATGAGGTTGCCGCCGCGCTCCCACTGGATCTTCTGCAACTTCTGGATGTCGCCGCACTGCCGGCCCACGTCACCGCTCGCGAACAGGTCGCCGGCGATCTTCTTGAACTCCGGGTCGTCGAAGTGCGCCGCGTTGTTCCCGCCGTTGGGCAGCAGGTGGTCGGTGATCGCGTTGATCATCGGCGAACTGGTGATGTTGATGATGAACGGCCACTCCAGCCACTTGTTCAGCAGCGTCGCGACGTCCATCTTGCGTACCGTGACGGTGACCCCGGCCTCGCCGGCCTGCTGCGCGAACAACTGGGCCAGCTCCATCATCCCCGGGAACGCCCCGTCGGTCACCAGCTCGACCTTCAGGTCGCTCTTCCCCGCCTCGGCCAGCAGCGCCTTGGCCCGGGCGAGGTCCTGGGCGCGCTGGGGCACATCCGGAGCGGGACAGGAGGCGCTCGCGCCGTTGTAGTCGTTGGCCGGCTTGGCGAAACCGCCGAACGCGTTGCTGGCGATCTGCTCCCGGTCGGCGATCAGCTTCATCGCCTCGCGGACCCGGTTGTCGTTGAACGGCGGAATGTCGGTGCGCATGTCCAGCGACAGCACGTTCATGCTGTCGCTCTTCAGCACCTTGACCCCGGCGGACTCCAGGGCCTTGGCGTCGGAGAAGGGGACGGACGGCGCGACGTTGATCTGCCCGCCGCGCAGCGCGTTGGTGATCGCCGTCTGGTCCTGGAAGAAGTGCACGTTGAGCGTGCTGAAGCCGGGCTTGGTACCCCAGTAGGCGTCGAACCGTTCCAACACGGCCTGGGCCCCCGGCGAGAAGCTCTTCACGGTGAACGGCCCGGTGCCGTCCACCTTGTCCTTGGTGGAACCCGCGCCGATCATCTTGAAGGCGCTGTAGGCCCACGCCGCGGCGAACGGGCCGAACGGGCGCTTCAGATGGAACTCGACGGTCAGGTCGTCGATCTTCTTCTGCCCGTCCGGCTTGACGAAGTCGAGGTTCGAGGCGAAGGGGTAGCCCTCCTCCGTCAGCAGCGACTTGACGCTGAAGATGACGTCGTCGGCGCCGAAGGTCTTACCGCTGTGCAGCTTCACTCCGGGCCGCAGCTTGACGGTCCACACATCAAGCGACTTGTTCGGCGTCATCGACTCGGCCAGGGCGTACGTGATCGAGCCGTCCGGGGCGTACGCGGTCAACTGGTCCAGGGTGTTCTGCCAGAGCGCGTCCTCGGAGATCGTCTGCTGCGGCGCGTAGGGGTAGAGCATGTCCTTCGTGCTGCCGACCACCCCGAGGGTGAGGGTGCCGGAGCCACCGCCGGGCGTACTCGCCGTGGGCTCGGCCGGCGGCGAGCAGGAGACCGTTGCGGCTGTGACGAGCATCAGGGCAAGACCTGGCACACCCACCTTCCACCGCCGGCTTCGACGTTGCCACATTGACAAGCGCATGTAGGTCTTCCCTCCGGAGGGTTGGTGTCTGGCCGAATCGCCACGACGTCGGTTTCCGGTTGCACGGAGTCAACCGCTAGACACAGGAGGCCGTCTTGCGTGCCAGCGCACGAAACCTTGTCGTCGGGAGCACTCTGCGCCCCGGACAGGCCGGACGGCCACAAGGCGCCAGCGAGCGTGCGTTGGGCAACAACCGCACTGCACGCAGGTGCAAGACGCCGTCTCGCCGATCTGCTGGGATCGACATCGCCTTCGGGCACAGGCGAGAACGACGCGAAGGAACGGGAATGGTCGCGGAACTAACCGGTGCAACCCGGTCGGCGGGCCCCCGCCGCAGTCTCACCCGACGCCGGTCTGCGACCGTGCCCGGCCGGATCGGGTGGATCGTCGCCCAGGCCATCGCGATGCTCTTCGTGGTGACGACCCTGGTCTTCTTCGCCACCCAGGCCATGCCGGGCGATGTCGCCAAGGTCATGCTCGGCATGTCCGCGACGCCGGAGCGGGTGGAGGCCCTCCGGCACCAGCTCGGTTTGGACCGTTCGCTTCTCAGCCAGTACTGGCACTGGCTGAGCGGCGTGCTCAGCGGAGACCTCGGCACCTCGCTGGCCAGCGGCCGGCCGGTGTCCCAGTTGCTCGGTGAGCGGCTGGTGAACTCCGCCACGCTGAGCCTGTTCGCGGTCGTGCTGATCCTGCCCCTGTCACTGCTGATCGGCATCCTCGCCGCGCAGTTCAAGGACAGCCTCTTCGACCGCACGTTCCTGTGGTCGTCGATGGTGGCCAACGCCCTGGCCGACTTCGTCGTCGGGACCCTGCTGGTCGCGCTGTTCGGCACCACCGTGTTCCACTGGTTCCCGCCGGTGTCGCTGATCCCGGCGGAGCACATGCCCTGGTGGCACCCGCAGGCTCTGGTACTGCCGGTCGCCACCTTGGTGATCGGCGGGGTGATGTACCTGTCCAGGCTGATCCGCGTCTCCTTCATCGACGTGCTCAACAGCGAGTACGTGGAGATGGCCCGGCTCAAGGGACTCGGCTCGGCCCGCATCCTGCTCACCCACGCGTTGCCGAACGCGCTGGCCCCGGCCGTGCCCGCGGCGAGCCTCGTGGCGGCCTTCACCGTCGGCGGCGTGGTGGTGGTCGAGTACCTGTTCGGCTATCCGGGGATCGGGGGGTTGCTGATCGACTCGATCAGCAACCGGGACCTCCCGGTCATCCAGGCCGTCGTGCTGGTGATCGCCGCCGTGTACTACTTCTTCAACCTACTGGCCGACCTGCTGCACACCGGCAAGAGCGGAGAGCGGAGGTGAGTACCGTGTCGAAGGTCGTCGATGCGGTCGACCTGAGTGCGAGCGGCCCGGATGGCCCCGCCGCGCCACAGCGGAACCGGCCCGGCGCGCTGCGGCTCCTGCGCTCCGGACAGGTGCGGCTGGGCTGCGCGCTGGTCCTGCTGACCATGGCCTTCGCCCTGGCCGGGCCGCTGCTGGCGCCGCACGACCCGGCCAAGAGCATCGCGCTGCCCTACGCGACGCCGGGCGACGGGCTGCCCCTTGGAGCGGACCAACTGGGCCGCGACGTGCTGTCCCGCGTGCTGGCCGGTGGCTTCCACCTGGCGTGGATGGCTCCGGTGGCGGCCATCGCGGCGGTCGCGCTGGGCGCGCTGGTGGGCATCGCGGCCGCCTTCTACGGCGGCATCACCGACACCGTCCTGATGCGGGTCATGGACGTGCTGCTCGCCTTCCCGGCCCTGCTGTTCACGCTGCTGTTCGTGTCCGTGATCGGCCCCAAGCCGTGGCTGCTGGTGGTGCTGACCGCGATCGGCATGACACCCGGCGTCGCGCGGGTCATCCGCGGCGCGGCGCGACCGCTCAACGATCGGGAGTACGTCATGTGGTCTCGCACGGTCGGGATTCCCGCCCGCACCATCCTGGCGCGCTGCTTCCTGCCCAATGTGTCCTCGCCCCTGCTGGTCGAGCTGGGGATGCGGCTGATGTGGTCGATCGGCATCCTCGCCGCGATCAGCTTCCTCGGGTACGGCATCCAGCCGCCGGCCGCGGACTGGGGCCTGATGATCAGCGAGAACCGCACCGGGCTGCAGAACATGCCATGGGCCGTACTGGCCCCGGTCGCCTGCATCGTGCTGTTCACCATCGGCGGCAACCTGATCGCCGAGGGCTCCGCCCGAGTGATCGCCCGTACCGAGGGGCGTGGCTGAATGAGCGCGATCGAGGTCCGCGGCCTGACCATCGCACTGCGCGACGGAAGCCCCATCGTCAAGGACGCCACGTTCGACCTGGAACCGGGTCAGGTCCTCGGCGTCGTCGGGGAGTCGGGCTCGGGCAAGAGCACCATGTCACTGGCCATGCTGGGCTACGCCCGGCACGGGGCGCGGATCACCGCCGGTCAGGTGCTGATCGACGGCACCGACGTGCTCGCGCTCGGGCCGCGCGCGTTGCGCCGGCACCGCGGCAACGTGGTGGCCTACGTACCGCAGGACCCGGCGACGGCGCTGAACCCGGCACTGCGGATCGGCGTCCAGTTGGCGGAGGTCCTGGAAGGGGACGCCAAGGAGGTCGACGCGCGCATCCGCGAGGTGCTCGGCGCGGTCGGGCTGCCGTCCGACGACGCCTTCCTGCACCGCCGTCCGCGCGAGCTGTCCGGGGGCCAGCAGCAGCGGGTGGCCCTGGCCATGGCCGTCGCGCCGAGGCCACGGCTGACCGTGCTGGACGAGCCGACGACCGGCCTGGACGTCACCACTCAGGCGCGGGTGCTCGCCCTGGTGGCCCGGCTCTGTGCGGACAACCAGATGGCGGCCATCTACGTCTCACACGACCTCGCCGTGATCGGCGAGGTCGCCGACCGGGTCGCCGTGATGTACGGCGGCATGATCGTGGAAGCGGGCCCCACCAAGCAGGTCGTGGCCCGGCCGGCGCACCCGTACACCCGTGCGCTGCTCGCCGCCGTGCCCTCGGCCCGGGAGCGGATGCGGCTCACGTCGATCCCCGGCCGCGCCCCGGGCGTGCAGGACACCCACCCCGGCTGCGTCTTCGCCCCGCGCTGCGCCTTCGCGACCGACGAATGCACCACCGGTGCGCCGTCATTGATCGAGCTGGTGCCGGGCCACTCGGCGCGCTGCCTCCGAGCCGAGGAACTGCCCGAGCGGCCGCGCCAGAGCGCGACCGCCCCCGCCTCCGCCGTGCAGGAGGCCGCGCCGGGCGACACCCCGCTGCTGCGCGTTCGCGACCTGGCCGCCGGCTACCGCGACCGCCAGGTCCTCTTCGACGTCTCCTTCGACGTGGTCGAAGGGGAGTGCCTGGCGGTCGTCGGCGAGTCCGGCAGCGGCAAGACGACCATGTCGCGCAGCCTGATCGGGTTGCAGGAGCGCTGGGGCGGCACCGTCGAACTGGGCGGAACGCCCCTCGCCCCGGCCGCCGCCAGGCGGGACCCGGACCAGCGCCGGTCCATGCAGTACATCTTCCAAAACCCCTACGGCTCGCTCAATCCGCGGGCCACGGTCGGTGACTGCGTGGCCGAGCCGCTACGGCACTTCTTCGCGCTGGGCGCCAAGGCGGCCCGGGCGCGGGTCGCGGAACTGCTGGAACGGGTCGAGCTTCCCGGCCACCTGGCCTCCCGCTACCCCGCGGAGCTGTCCGGCGGGCAACGCCAGCGGGTCGCCATCGCCCGGGCGCTCGGCTGCGCGCCGACCGTGCTGATCTGCGACGAGGTCACCTCGGCGCTGGACGTGTCGGTCCAGGCGGCCATCGTCGAACTGCTGCGCGGCCTGCTCAACGACGGGCTCGGCATGGTGTTCGTCACCCACAACCTCGCCGTGGTCCGCAGCCTGGCCGACAGCGTGATCGTACTGAGCGAGGGGCACGTCGTGGAGCACGGCGGCACCGACACGGTGCTCACCGAACCACGGCACGCCTACACCAAGGCCCTGCTCGCCGACACCTTGGAGGTGTCCGCCGCCGGTTGACGACGCGTGGGAGACCGCGGCCCCCGGCCGTGCGTCTCCCACGCCCGGACGAAGGAACGAGGACCATGACAAAAGCCTCGCGCTCAACGTTTCCCGTCCATGTGATCGAGGGAGGACGGGGCCGGGACGCGCCGCAGTTCGAGATCGGGCCGGTGCTCAGCCATGGACCCCGGGAGGCCGCGGCGATCCCGCACCGGCACGAGTTCCTGGAGATCCTTTACGTCCGCGAAGGACGCGGAACGCACATCATCGACGGCACGGCGTACCCGATCGAGGCGGGCCGGCTGTACCTGGTCCGCCGGGGGCAGGTACACGCCTGGGTGACCCCCGAACCCCTGGACGGGATCGTGGTGCTCTTCGACGAGCCCTTCCTCGCGGGGCCGGGAGCGCCCGATCCGGTGAACCTCGGCCATTACCCGAACATGCTCTGCCCCGACGCGGGCCGGCTCCCAAGGGTCGAAGGGCTGCTCGCGGCCATGGCCGCCGAGTACGCCGAAGGCGATGACCAGGCGGACCCCATCGTGCGGCACCTGCTTTCCGCGCTGCTTTTGCTGTGCCGCCGGTTCGACGGTTTCAACGCACCCGAAGGGCCGCGCACCGGGCTTTCGGCGGAACTGAGCGTGGAATTCAGCAAACTCGTCGCGGAAAAGGCGTCCGCCACCCTCACGGTGCGGTCGGCCGCCGTGCGCCTCGGGGTCACGTCGGGATATCTGCGTGAGGTGGTCGTCACGCAGACCGGGCGGACTCCTGGACAGATCATCCGCTCGGCGGTGCTGACCGAGGCGCAGCGACTCCTCGCGAACACGGGCATGACCTGCGCACAGGTGGCGGACCGGCTCGGCTTCGAAGACGCCTCGTACTTCTCCCGCTTCTTCCGGCGCGAGGCCGGGGCGCCGCCGTCGGCGTACCGCAGACAGGCCCGTGAAAAGTACCAGGCTTGCCTCGGCGCATGAATGGGATCGGCGATACGGCCATTCATACGATTGGCCTGTCCCGTTAAGGGGGCGGCTGTTTCAGAAAGGGTCAGAAAATGAGCGGTAAGTACGGCAACCTGTTCGTCACCCACTTCCAGGAGTGCGGCGACGACATGGTCTACGAAGGCGAGCCCGCCGGGCAGAGGCTGCCGCCGAACCTGGACGAGCCGCTGGCCGCCATGCGCTCGGCCGACGTGGCCCAGGCGACCACCTACATCACGACCAGCTGGGTGAAGGAGATCGACCACGAGGTCGAGTGGGTGCGCGAGCACGAGCACGTCTACGACGAAATCCTGATGTTCGTGGGAAACGACCCGAACAACCCGGATGACCTCGGCGGCGAGGTGTACATGACGATCGAGGGAGAAAGGCACGTGCTCACCACGACCAGTTCGGTCTTCATCCCCGCCGGCACCAAGCACTGCCCGCTCGGGTTCTACAAGGTCGAGCGCCCGTTCCGGTTCTTCGCGGTCGCGCTCAGCGGCACCGGGCGCTACATGCCCTGACATGCCGGGGAGCCACGCCGTCGCGCTCACCCTTCGATCTGACCGCCCGCGTCGGTGAACACGCCGCGGGCGACCAGCTCGGTGGTCACCAGCGTGGCCACCACCTCGGCGGCCAGCAAGGACACCAGCACCACGAGTTGTACCACGCCCGCCTCGATCGGCCCGGCCCCGCCGAGCAGCATCCCCACGAAGGCGCCGGGAAGGGTGACCAGCCCGACCGTTCTGGTCTGGTCCAGCGCGGGCAGCAGGGCCTGGCTCGCCGCGGGCCGGCAGATCTCCAGCGCGGCTTCGCGGGGGAGAAGACCCAGCGCCAGCGCCGCCTCCACCTCGCCGCGGCGCACGCGGAGTTCGTCCAGCGCGCGGCGCCCGGCCAGGGCGGTGGCGGTCATGCAGCCGCCCAGCACGATCCCGGTGACGGGGATCAGCACGATCCCGTTGACGGCGACCACCCCGCCGGCCACGAGGATGATCAGTACCGGCAGCAGGCCCGCCGCGACCGGCACGGCCGCCCACCACGCGCGCGGCCCCCGGGTGATGCGCCGGCCGGCGGTGAAGGCGGCCACCGCGTACATGAGCAGGATGAACCCCGCCACCGCGCCCGCGTGGTTCACCGCCCAGGTGATCAGCGCGGAGACCGCGCCGAGCTGGAGGGCCGCGCGCAGGCAGGCGGTGAGGACGGCCTTGGCGTGGCCGAGCCTGCCCAGCCAGGCCACGGCGACGCCCAGCGTGATGAGCAGCAGCAGCACCGCCGGCAGCAGCGCGGTGACGGTGATCAGCGATGATGAGCCCACAACAGGCATTGTGCTGTTCACCTCCGGCGCCGTCGCCGAGTGGTGGCCCCGCGCGCGGTACGCGTCGGCCCGATCCAGCGGGTGCGCGCCCCCTCGCGCAGCGCGAGGAGGACCGTCCCGGCCAGGTCACCCGCGTTGATCGTGGCCGGGTCCTGGCCGCTCAAGATCGAGAAGAGATCGGTCCGATCAGGAGGGCCACCGCCTGATCGGGGGAGATCGCGGCGTTCTCGGCGGACAGGACCGCGTCCAGGACGGCGGCGGCGCTCGCTCCCAGCACATTCGTTGATGCGAGCAGGCAGGGGTCAACGGCGGCATGCAGGCGACGACCCGCGAACTGGGCAGCGCCATCGGGGTGGCCGTCATCGGCACCCTGCTCACGTCCCGCTTCGTTCACCACCGGTCCGTCTCGGCCGATGTCGGCGGGCGTGTTCCGTACACCGTCGGCGAGGCCCTCGCCACCGCACCCCCGTCCCGGTACGACGCCATCGTGAGCGCCTACACCTCCAGCGCGGCGGCGACCCTGAAGATCGCCGCGGCTATCGTCCTGATCGCCGGGCTGCTCGTCCTCGCCGAAATGACCTGGGCGACCCGGCGAGCGGCCCGCTCCACCCGGGCGGCATCGGGAACGCGACCGAGCACAGCAGTGCGGCACCGGGCAGAGGCGCTCGTCGCCGCCCTCGGCAAAAGGCGCAGGCCGGCAGGGAGTACTTCCGCTGCGCGCTAATCGCCGGTGACCAGGCCACTCGGGAGATGCGCGATCCGGCCACCCTGTATCGAACCTCTGCCGTTGCCGTCCAGCCGTAAATCGACCACGGCCGTGTTGGGCAGCCTGAACGCCTGGGTGAACGCCCGGAACAGCCTCATCTCCGGGCCGGTCGGCGGGACGGGTTCGGTCATGAGCGCCCACAGCACCGCCTGGATGAAAATGCCGTGCGTGAACACCGCGATGGGCTCGTCCGCGCATCGCTGTATCCGTTCGAGAACGCCGTGGGCTCTGGCGAGCAGGCCGGCGAACGATTCGGCGCCGGCACCATCGGTATGGCGAGGATCGGCCCGTCGCCAGTACTCCTCCACCATGGGGCGACGCTCCGCGACGGTGCTCAACCGGCCGTGCAGGGTGGGCAGATAGGTGAACTCGTGGACCGGCCACTCCTCGTGCGGGGTGCCGGGGAAGCGTTCGAGGGTGGGTTGCGCGGTCTGCTTGGTACGGGCGTAGGCCGAGGTCACGATCAGCGCGGGTGGTGCGGAGATCGACGCTGCGAGGTGTACGGCCTGGGCTCTGCCCCGGTCGGTGAGCGAGATCGCCGCCGGGTCCTCCGTCGCCTCGCCGACATTGGCCACGCTCTCCGCATGCCGAATGAGCCAGGCCCGCATCCTGCCCATCCCTTCGTCAGGTGGTCGAGCGAACACTCGGTCCTCGCGGCGGCCCGTGCGGGACACCCTGCTGATCGCGTGCCGGTGTTCTCCCCTAGCACTTCCCGGCTTCAGCGTCTGGTAGTGCTTTGTCGGATGCTCGGCCGACGAGCGTACTGGGGACATGGGTGATCGCATGGAAGAGGATGAACGGCTACTTCATGCCTCGTCATTCGGCGCTGCGGCGGCCGCGTACGCCGAGCACCGCCCGGACTACGCGTCCGCCGCAATCCACTGGGCGCTCGAACCCGCGCCCGGCCCGCGAGTGCTCGACCTCGGCGCCGGAACCGGCAAGCTCACCGCCACCCTGCTCACGCCGGGCGCCGAGGTCATCGCGGTCGAGCCCGACCCGGCGATGCTGACCGAACTGCGCCGTACCCTGTCGGCGGTCCGCGCCCTGCCCGGTAGCGCCGAGTCGATCCCGCTGCCGGACGGTTCCGTCGATGCCGTACTGGCCGGCAACGCCATGCACTGGTTCGACATGGCCGTCGCAGGCCCCGAAATGGCCAGGGTCCTCGCCCCCGGCGGCATCCTGGCCGGCCTGTGGAACCTCCTCGACGACCGCGTCCACTGGGTTGCCGAACTCGCACGGATCAGTGGAAGCGCGGCCATCGGCCCACGCGACACGCCCACGAGCTGGCGCGCCGCGACAACCGGCATGCATTTGCCCAAATCAGGCGCAAGTGGCCGCCCTTGGCCGGATCCACGCTTTCCTCGCGACCAGACCGGAGACCGCCCACGGCGACTTCACCCTCCCGATGCTGACCGGCGTACTGCGCACCCGACGGCTGTGACAAGCCGTTTCGCCCTCAGTCGTCAACGGAACCAGTGGATGCCGTGCGCGCTCATCTGGTCGATCGGCAGATGAGGGTTGGTGGTGCCAGGCCAGCGGCTGCGGCGGTAGTCGAGTGACCGCGGTCGCGGGACATGGGACACGACGACGGCGTATACGGCACGTACCGGAGACCGGCTCGTCGCGCAGCACCGGTGCGGCGGTGGCATCCGTTGAGACCCCGGCGGCTGATGGAAGCCGCCGCCGGGGTCGATCAGTTGGGTACCACCGCTGCCATCGCTGGTCTCGGACGCTGCGATGCCGAAGTGACGTGCCTGCGAGCCAGGCCACCGATTTCGTTATCCGACGTCGTCCATGGTGCCGCGTCCGTGGCAGGTGGTGGTCGCTCTCCGCCGCCCGTGCACCTCAGCCGGAACCAGTAGTAGCCCGTCTGACCAACGTTGTAGCGTTCCTGCGCATAGTCGTGGTTCGCTTTGACGACATCCGTCCAGATGGCATCCTTGCAGCCGCTGCTCGTTTTGCAGAACACCAGGTCGCCGTTGATGGCATTTCTGCTGTCGCCATAAGGAACCAGCGTCAGCGCGATGAGCTCGCCCGCACTGTAGTAGCGTGCCTCCGACGTGACGCTGTACTGCCCGGTTTCGATGATCCGGTTGGCAGGAACGTTTGCGGCGGCGGGTAGCGCGGTGAACATGATCAGGCCGATGAGCCGATGCCGGCCGTTATTCGTTTCAACGCTTCCTCCTGTTTCGGTTTCCGTATGATCGGCGTGTCGTCCACTATCTGATTGAGGGCGTCAATGGCTTGCCGTCGACGACTCCAGGGAGGTTCCCGTGAGCGCTGGGTCGGCCAGGTGTCGCCACTCGGTGAGGAATCGGTGGCGGCCCAGGAACCGCGTGAGCCGGTGCGCCGACCGTCGGCGGGCTTTCTGGAACATCGTGGGTGCGACCGCAGGATTCGCTTCGTCTCGATGAGCTGGGGTTCAGACGCTCGAAGATCTACTGAGGAGTGTGCCGTTGAGAACTCCCACCGAATTCACCTTGGCCCCTGCGTGAGGGCGCGTCCGGCCCCGCCCGGCGATCTGATCGCGCAGACCTGCGCCAACACGCTGGTGACGATGGCCCGGGTGCCGGCGCGCCGCCACATGCTGGACCTGGAGGTGATCGAAGTCGTGTTGCCATAGGGACGCCAGGTGTCGCGCTCCGTGACAGTGGCGGGGCCGGAGGTCGCCGCCGGGGCGGCCTTGAAGGCCGTCTTTCGCCCCAGCGATGGACATGTGAGCTTTTTCCTTTGATCGGATGTGACGGCGGGACACCTGCCTTTCGGTTCTTGCTGTCGCGACTGAGGCCGATGGTGTGATCATCAGCGCCGTGGCTTTGCGGATGATGTCCATCCTTCGGCGGCTGACCTCGCCGGAAGGGTTTCCTTGTTACGCTGGCCGCATGCCGAATGATCTCCCCCTGCATTTGTGAGCCGTTAAGTGCTCTTCGCTTCCCCGGATGCCTGACCTGCAGCACTTTCCCTGGACGCACCCAGTTTTGGCGAACGGCCGCACCAGGCGATCAGCTCAATAGTCCGATCTCACTTGATCGGCTACTTTCTGTAGTAAATTTTCTGCGGCAACGGCACCCATGTCATCAGCAGTAAGCGCAGTGCTCCGCGCATTGAGTGCACTAGCGCCGCCTGTCCGGCGGTGGCACGCTTCTCCCGAAGGAAATGCGCGGCCTGGAGGTCTCATGCAAGCGGTCTTCGATACTTCGGTTATGCCTGTCAGCGAGCGCGTAGAGGGATGGCGGCACGTCACCTCGTCCGCATTGGTGGCCACGAGGTTCCACATCGATAACCCCTCCGCATTCGCCGCACGACTCGACGTGATGCCTTTAGGGGCAGCCCATATCACGGCAATGTCCTATACTAATCTCTCCTCCATTCGGACGCCTCGATTGATCCGGCGATCAGACCCGGAGCACTACCAGATGGCCTTCATCCGCGCCGGGCGGCAGGGGATCGAGCAGAACCGTACGCATGCCCTGGTACACCCAGGTGAGCTGGTGCTCTATGACAGCTCACAGCCGTTCGAGGCGTCGTGCAGTGGCCCCGCGAAGGCGTCGACGATCGTCCTGCAATTCCCCAAGCGCCTGTTACCGTTACCCGCAGCTCACGTGGCCCGGCTGCTCGCGGTCCCGCTCCCCGCCACCGGCGGTATCGGCCGGCTGCTCGCCCAGTTCATGACCACGCTGACCGAGGACCGGATCGACTACACGCCGTTCGACATGCCGCGCCTCGGGCGCACCGCGGTCGACCTCACCGTCGCGGTGCTGGCCCACCACCTCGACGACGACGACCCATCGCCGGCATCCCGGGCCGATCTGCTGGTGTTGCGCATCTTGTCGTTCATCGAGGAGAACCTGCACCGCCCGGACCTGGACCCCGCGGCCATCGCCGCCGCCCACCACATCTCCGTGCGCTACCTGCACCGGATCTTCCAGCAGCACCACGACACGTCCGTCGGCGCCCACCTCCGCACCCGGCGCCTGGACCACTGCAAGCGCGACCTGGCCGATCCCGCCCTGGGGCATGTGCCCATCGCCGCCATCCCCGCGCGCTGGGGCTTCGCCCAACCCGCGGATTTCAGCCGTGTGTTCCGCCGCGAGACAGGTCTGTCACCCAGCGAGTACCGCGCCGCCGCCCGTGCCCGAAGCATCTGATCGTGTTCGAGAGAGATGCCCCGCTTGGTCCCCGAGGCGGGCTTGCCCGCCGGCCATCGCCGCCTGTCGCCGCCCAAGGTCAGGAGTGCCCTTCCACCCGAGGAAACCTGATCTCCACCGACGCCGACGTCGACCGCGTCTTCAGGCGCCGGTGACCGGCTGTTCGGTCCGCCCCATCCACCTGCGCCCGACGACCACCGGCAAGGAACTCCAGGCCATCAACGCCATGCCATGGAAGCCCCTCTGTCCCTCCACCGGCCGGGCGCCGAAGCGAGCACCGGGGAGCGCGCGGCGGACACGCCCCTGACACACCGGCTCAGGCCGGAGCGGCCATACCGATCGCGGCGAGTCTGGCCGGGTCGACAAGGACATGGATGCCGGTGATCCGGCCTTCGGTGACGGTGAAAGCGATGACGGACAGAGGGGTTCCGTCGGGACGCCACGACATGTGACCCGGGATGCCGTTGACCAGCACGGGTCGCTGGCGGGCGACCTCGCCGGAGAACATGCGGGCACCGGTGGCGACCTCGGTGGCGCCGATGGTGACGACCATGCCGGCGGGGGTGTCGACGGTGAGCTTCACGTTCGGGTCGAGGACACGCAGGAGCGCTTCGAAGTCGCCGCTGAGGGCCGCCGTGCGGAATGCCCGGACGACCTCTTGGCGCTCGCGGCCGGAGCCCGCCGGCCGGTCCACGGCCTGGACCTTGCGGCGGGCGCGGCTGGCGATCATCTTGGTGGCATCGGGGGACTTGCCAAGGATCTTGCCGATGTCGCGGAACGGGACCGCGAAGATGTCGTGCAGGACGAACGCCAGGCGCTCGCTCGGAGTGAGCGAGTCGAGTACGACGAGCAGCGCGAAGCCCACCGAATCGGCCAGCGCGACCTGCTCATCCGGTCCAGGCCGAGCCCCTCGGTGTAGAAATCCAGCGCGCGATCCTGGTCGGTGACGTAGATCGTCACGTACATGACGTTGGTCAGCATCCTGTTCTCGATTCACTCGTCGGTGCGATGACCGCTCGTTCTCGGTCGTCGCACCCATGACGAATGCCAACGGGAGAAGGTAACAGGATCGGTCCGCCTGCGGTGTGGCTCTCCAGCATGCCTCGGTTGCGTAGCAGCCCAAGCCGCCGGCCCGGGCAGGCGAGGCCGTCCCGCCAGTGAGAACTACTGCGGCACCTGACATGGAGGCGGATCATCCCGGCGAGCGGGTGCGGTAGCAGCGCAGCCACATCTCGACGCCGTTGTCGACGATCTCCGCGGCCTCCGCGTCCGGCAGGGCGCGCCGCATGCCCCGCACTGGTGGCCATCCCCGTCGGCGTCGGCTCGCTCCCCCAGGCCGCGGTCACCCACTACCGCAGCCGCCCCGACGGCCTCGCCCCGGCCCTGCTCTCGGTGGAACCCGTCGCCGCGGCCTGTCTGCTGGAGAGCCTCACCCGGCGCCGGCAGATCACCCTGGTGACGGGCCGGACCTCCATGGCCGGACTCAACTGCGCACTCCCTCCGCCCTGGCCTGGCCGTACCTGCGAGGCGGACTCGACGCCGCGATCACCGTGACGGACGCGGACACCGCCGCCGCGGCGGGAAAGCCGGCCGCCCTCGGCGTCTCCTCCGGCCCATGCGGCGCCGCCGCCCTCGCCGGAGCCCGCGCGGCCCTGACCGAACACCGGCACGCCCTGCCCGTCGGCCCGGATTCCACCGTCGTCCTCATCAGCACCGAAGGCAGGGCCGCCAATCCCGCATAGTCGTCGGTGCCCTCGATGTGAGAGATATTGATGGCGGGATATCTTTTTACTCTGATTTCGACGCATCCACTTCCATAGGGAATATCAATGTCGCCCGTCCGGTCGAAGAAGCGCGTTGTCGGCGTGACAACGAAGGCTCTCTCCTTTTCGTGCATACCCTTACTTATTTCGAGCTGCCTGCGGAAGGTGCTGCGCAAGGACGAATACAGGGCCACGGTAGAAGGCTACAACGTTGTGACCGACGCTGTGATCCTTGCCGCAGGAATTACATTGTGCAGTGTAGAGTTCTCCGACAGGTCGACCGATCCTGTGGCTGAAGAGTGGCAGGCCATTGAGGATGCGCGTAAACGCGGGGTGGGCGGACGCTTCTGGTCGCCGAGGCCCTGCGAACCGAAGCCGCAAGCCTCTGAGGTGAATCCCTGCACGATGCGGCCAGGTGCTGTGAGTTCACCTGGCCGCACCCGTCTACTTGCCGGTGGGCGCCTCGCCGAGTTCGAGGACGGTGCCGTCCGGCCATTTGAAGGTCAGATGGCGGAACGTGATGGCGGATTTCGTGGACATGGGTGATCTCTTTTCTTCTGTCAGCCGCGCCGGGGCGCGACAGGGATCGGTTCGGCTCCGGCGAGGTACTTGGCGTGGAGCTGACCACAGGCGGCATCGATGCCGGACCCGGTCTGCCGACGCCTGGTCGCGTGGACGCCGCGTAGCGTCACCCCGCGTACGAACTCGTCCACACGGGTGGATGAGGGGGCCGGTAGCGACGTGGCGCGCCCGCCGCCTCGTTGAAGCGGATGACGCTCACGTGGAACAGCTCGGGCCGGGACCGCGCGGCTCGGTGCCGTCCCTCTGGTCTCTCGACCGATGCGGTCACATCACGGTGATGCCGCCTGCGATGGGAAAGGCCGGGCCGACGCGATTCGTGGCTACCAGGCGGGTGCGGAGGAAACGCCGCCGTCCACCACCAGGTTGTGACCGGTCACCCATTCGGCCATCGGCGAGGCGAGGAAGACGCAGGCATCGCCGATGTCCTGGGGCCGGCCTCTGCCGCAGCAGGGCGGCGGACTCCCAGCGGCGGACCCCGTCGGGCCACTCCTCCTCCAGGCCGGGCTTGTCGATCAGTCCCGGGGAGACGACGTTGACGCGGATGCCCAGCGGCGCGTACTCGATGGCCGCGCTACGGGCGTGCATGATGACGGCCGCCTTGGACGAGCAGTAGTGCGCGTGCTGCCGGGCGGGGTGGCTTCCCTCGATGGAGGCGATGTGGGTGATCGACCCGCCGTCCGTCGAGCGCATCACCTCCACCACGGCCTGCGCGCAACCGCGAGCTGGTCCTTGACCAGCGGCCTGATGCCGACCGGCGGGATGCCGCCGGGCAGTTCGTCGGCCGGGTAGACGGGCAGGAAATCGGCGTGGGCCAGTGACGGCGTGCCGCCGACCGCCGTGAGCAGGTTCCCGGCCAGCGCGAAGTGGTACATCTCCTGGACGACGATCCGATGCAGGGCGCGCCTGGCATGGTGGGAGAAGTCCTTGACCGATCATTCCGCGCAGAGGTACGGCGGGATCGTGGCGAACTCCAATCGCATCGCCAGTTGCAACGCGCCCTTGAGATCCTCTGATGAGAGGATCGCCGTGTCCACGTACTCTCTTATCGTCTTCATCTGGAAGTCCCCGCTGTCCCTGGCTTCATCGCATCCCCCGGGCCGCTTGGGTCGTACCTTCGGCCGCCAAGACCCCGGGGGTGAGGGCCGCCCTCCTGCTTAGGGGAGTTTTCCCAGGTCACAGTGGCTGAAGCGAGGCAACCACCCGGCGGTGACATCCCAGACGCGGCCATGTTCCTGGCGGCCGGAGATCCACCGCAGCAGCCGGAACGCGCATTCGCTGACCTCGCGTGAGCCGATGTCCGTCAGGAGCCTGGGCGTGCCGGTCGCGGTACGGGCCGGGCTGCGACGGTCTCCGGCCCGGTCAGCCGCAACCACCGACAGAGGCGCCATCGCCCGGCGGGCAGCACGCGGCCAAGGCCACCTGCAGATCGGCCAGCGCCCGCCGCACCCCGTCGGGGTCGGCGCGGTAGTAGACGGTCTTCCACTCGCGCCGGGAGGTGAGCACCCCGCCCTCACGCAGCGTCGCCAGGTGCGTGGAGGTGGCCGACTGGGCCAGCGACAAGCGCTCGGCCACCTCGCTCACGGTCAGCTCCACCCCGCCCTCGAACAGGAACAGGATCTGCTGGCGGGTGTCGCTGGCCAGGGCCTTGAGGAAGCCGCGCGCCGCGTCGGTGAGCTGGATGCCGCCGCCTGTCGTCTGCATGGCGCGATTCTATCGTATTGTCATTTCCGGATATGAAGATATGATTCTGCGGCATGGACACCATCGTCATCGGCGCCGGCCAGTCCGGCCTCGCCACCGCCCGCGCGCTGCGCGCCGCCGGGCGCACCCCCGTCATCGTCGAGGCCGGCCCGACGCCCACCGGCTCCTGGGCCGGCTACTACGACAGCCTCACCCTGTTCTCGCCCGCCCGCTACAGCGCCATGCCCGGCCAGGACTTCCCCGGCGACGGTGACCGCTACCCCACCCGCGATGAGGTCGTCGCCTACCTGCGGCGCTACGCCGACGGCCTGGACGTCGAGATCCGTACCGGCACCCGTGTCACCGCGGTGGAAGCCGACGGCGCGGGCGGCTTCCTCGTCCACACCGCCGCCGGGGAGACCCTTCACGCCATGGGCGTGATCGCGGCCAGCGGCTCCTTCGGCAACCCCTACACCCCCGCCCTGCCCGGCCAGGACGGCTACCCCGGGCAAGCCCTGCACGTGGCCGGCTACCGCAACCCCAAGCACTACGCCGGGCGGCGCGTCGTGGTGGTCGGCGGCGGCAACTCCGCCGTCCAGGTCGCCTACGAACTGGCCGCGGTGGCCGACGTCACCATCGCCTCACGTCGGCCGCTGCAGCTCATGCCGCAGATCGTCGGCGGCCAGGACGTGCACCACTGGCACACCACCACCGGTTTCGACCGGCTCCCGCCCGCCTGGCTGGCCCGCGTCGCGAGCGGCACGCTGGTCATGGACACCGGCGACTACGCCGCCGCCCTGGGCGACGGCCGTCTGCGGCGCCGTGCGATGTTCACCGCCTTCGACGGCGACCGGCTCATCTGGGCCGACGGCGAACGCGAGCGCGTCGATACGGTGATCTACGCGACCGGCTACCTGCCGCGCCTGGACTACCTGGCTCCGCTCGGCGCCCTCGACGAGGCGGGGCTGCCCCTGCACGCCGGCGGCCTGTCCACCACTCACCTCGGGCTCGGCTACGTCGGACTGGAGTTCCAGCGTTCCTTCGCCTCCAACACCCTGCGCGGCGTCCACCGCGACGCCGAACACGTTGCGGCGCCGATCGCCGCCTACGCCGGGGGCGTCCTGACCGCCTATGGCCTGTGACACGTGTCAGGGTTCCACGGCCGTGTAGCGACGCAGGTCGACGTCGGTGGACGGGGCCCCGGGCAGGACGGCTCCGCCGCCGGCGCGCAGGCCGTCCAGCATGATGTCCACCATCCGGCGCATGGCCTGGTCGCCGGACACGTTGGCCGGAGCGTAGACGTGCAGGGTCATGAGCATGGCGATGTCCAGGGGCCCGGCGTCCGCGCGCAGCGCCCCGTCCGCCTGGGCGCGCGCGGCCAGCTCCAGGACCGTGGCGATCACTCGTTGCCGGATCTCGTCCAGGTCCTGACCGGTGCGCATCTGCCGGTGCAGGTGGGGATCGAGCCTGGCCGCCAGCTCGCCGAGCCGTAGCTCCGCGCAGGAGCGCAGGAAGCGGCACAGCGCGTGCCAGGCGTCGGGCTCCTCCCGGCGAGCGGCCTCGACGAGGTCGGCCAGGCGTCGCAGGGTGTCCTCCGCCACGGCGCGCAGCAGGGCGTCGCGGTCGGGGAAGCGGCGGTAGAGCGTGCCGATGCCCACGCCCGCCTGGCGGGCCACCTCATCCAGCGGAACGTCGATGCCCTGCTCCAGGAACAGCCGCTGAGCGGCCGTGACGATCAGATCCCGGTTACGGCGGGCGTCCGCGCGCAGCCGCGGTGTCGTACCTGCCACGTCTCGGCCGCCTCTCGAACTGGACGATTCTTCTCCGCTTAGGTTACAGTCAACAAAGCGGAGTAATTTCATCCGGTTATGGGGTGTGTCATGAGCGAGCGGACCGTACTGATCTCCGGAGCCGGCGTCGGCGGCCCGACGCTGGCGTACTGGCTGGCCAGGAACGGCTTCCGGGTCACCGTCGTCGAACGGGCCCGGGAGCCGCGCTCCAGCGGGAACCCGGTGGACGTCAAAGGGCCGGCCGTCGGCATCGCCCAGCGGATGGGCATACTGCCTCGGCTGCGTCAGGCCGCCACCGGCAACGCCGGGCTCACCTTCGTCGACGCGAACGGCAGGCGGACCGGCCGGCTGGACATGCGCGCCGTCCAGCGGCCGGGCGAGATCGAACTGCCCCGCGCCGACCTGTCCGCCATCCTGTTCCAGGCCGGCCGCGAGCACGCCGAGTACGTCTTCGACGACTCCATCGCCTCGCTCGCCCAGGACGAGCACGGGGTCGAGGTCACCTTCGAGCGCGGTACGGCACGCCGCTTCGACCTGGTGATCGGGGCCGACGGGCTGCACTCGGTGACCCGGCGGCTGACGTTCGGCACCGGCCTCGTGCACCACATGGGCCTGTACGTCGCCACCATGCCGCTCGGCGGCGAGCCCGGTCCCGGCCAAGGCATCAGGGACATCGTCATGCACAACGTGCCGGGCAAGGCCGTCGCCGTCTGCCCCGTCCCGGGTGGTGAGGGGGCGTTCTTCCTCTACCGCGCCCCGGCCGAACCCGGCTTCGACCCCCGCGACACCGGCCGGCACAAGCGGATGCTGGCGCGCGCGTTCGCCGGGGTGTCCTGGCGCGCTCCAGAGCTGCTGGAGCGGGTCCGCGCCGCCGACGACCTGTACTTCGACGCGGTGAGCCGGGTCGCCCTGCCCCGCTGGTGGCAGGGCCGGGTGGCGCTGCTCGGCGATGCGGCGTCCTGCGCGTCACTGTTCGGTGACGGCTCGACCCTGGCCATGGCGGGGGCGTACACGCTGGCCGGGGAACTGGCCGCCGGCCCGGACGACCCGCCGTCGGCGTTCCGCCGCTACGAGAGCCGGCATCGGCGTCTGGCCGATTCCAGGCAGCGCGGCGTCGGCCTGGCCGCGGGGCTCCTCGTACCCGCGACCCGGCGCGGAATCCTCATGCGGAACCTGGCCATCCGGGTGTGGCCGGCCGTCTCCGCCGCCGCCCGGCTGCGCGGCGCACTGCCCGGCTCGCGCGTACCGGCCGCGACCAGCGCTTCGACACGCGGGCAGGACGGCGGTCCCACGAACGATCGCTCCTAGCGACGGCGAACAGCCGGCGCGTGATCCTCCATGACGGTCGCCGTCCACCCGGTGCCGGCCACGGCCGGAATGCCCAGTCCGCGGGCCACGATCGAGGCGTGTGACAGTGGCGCGCCAAGGCCGGTCACGACGGCGGCGGCCCGTGGAGAGATCACATGGACCCGTTCGCGGCGCGGGCAGCGCGGCGAACGGCTCGTCGTGGGTCTTCCAGTGCAGGTAGATCGTGCCTTTGGCGACGCCGGCAGGCCGGTGCGTGGGGAGGTGCGAGTGTTCACCTGGCGTTCGCCCACCTCCCATAGATACCTGTCGATATCGATAGGGGCCGAAATAGTCGGACATCGATATGCTGTGGCGGGAGTGCTCATGACCAGCACCTACAAGCGCGAGGACCTGACCATCGACCAGCAGCTCGCCCTGACCACCGCGGCACGGCGGCTGCGCGAGGCGTTCACCGGTGTGTTCGGCACCGAGACGATCGAACGCCTCTGCACAGCAGCTACGAGCAGTTCGCCGCCAAGGCGGCGGTGGCGAACTTCCTGCCGCTGCCGGCCGAACGGTTCGCCCGCCAGCGGTTGCACGCCCTGGCCCGGGTCGAGGGCAAGGGCGACGGACGGCCGATCGTGCTGTTCTTGTGCGTGCACAACGCCGGACGCTCGCAGATGGCGCTGGGGTTCTTCACTCACCTGGCCGGTGAGCACGCGGTCGGGCGGTTCGGAGTTCGCCGGTGAGATCAACCCGGCCGCCGTGGCCTCGATGGCCGAGCGGGGCATCGACATCTCTCGCGAGTTCCCCAAGCCGTGGACCGCCGAGATCGTCCAGGCCGCCGACGTGGTGGTCACCATGGGCTGCGGCGACGCCTGCCCCGTCTACCCCGGCAAGCGCTACCTGGACGGGGAGCTGGACGACCCCGATGGCCGCACGACCGATGAGGTCCGGCCGATCCGCGATGAGATCGAGCGCCGGGTCCGGGGGCTACTGGCCGAGCTGGAGGTACCCTTGCCGCGGCCGTGAATAGGCGAGTATCAATATGGCATATGGTGGATTCGACGCCGATCGATGCCAGTCGCGTTCGATCCGAGCCGAGCTGGAGGATGCGATGGACCTGCTGCAACTCCTGGAGTGCAGCCCCCCGCTGGCACGCGAGCCGCTGAACGCCGGCCAGGCCGCCGCGATCGCCCGCGTGTTCAAGGCGCTGGGTGACCCGGTACGGCTGCGCATCTTGTCCATCGTGGCCAGTCGCGAGGGCGGCGAGGTCTGCGTGTGCGACATCACCGGCGCCTTTGAGGTCTCCCAGCCCACCATCTCCCACCACCTCAAGGTGCTCAAGGAGGTCGGCCTGCTGGTCAGCGAACGCCGGGCCTCGTGGGTGTACTACCGCTTGGTCCCCGAAACCCTCGGCGAACTGTCGAGCCTGCTGAACCTACCCGCCACCACCACAGGAACCCCATGACCTCCACCTCCGCGCACGCCCCGGCACGCCAGGCCGCAGTGATCGGCGCCCTGTCGGCCCTGGACCGGCTGCTGCCCCTGTGGATCGGCCTGGCCATGGCCGCCGGGCTGCTGCTGGGCCGCCTGCTGCCCGGCCTGAACACCGCGCTGGACACGGTGAAGATCGGCCAGATCTCGCTGCCCATCGCGCTCGGCCTGCTGCTGATGATGTACCCGGTGCTGCCCGTCCTGGTCGCCCTGGTCTACGTCGGCCTGGCCGGCCGGCGCCTGTTCGGCAAGGAGCCCGCCCATGCCCCTGCTGCCTAGCGTGCTGTTCGTCTGTGTCCACAACGCCGGACGCTCCCGGATGGCCGCCGGATGGCTGTCGCATCTGGCCGGTGATCGCATCGAGGTCCGCTCGGCCGGATCGCGGCCCGCGGCGGAGATCAACCCGGTCGCGGTGTTCGCCATGCGCGAGGTGGGCATCGACATCACCGGCCACCAGCCCAAGATCCTCACTGTTGACGCCGTCGAGGGCTCGGACGTGGTGATCACCATGGGCTGCGGCGACGCCTGCCCGATCTTCCCCGGCAAACGCTATGAGGACTGGGCTCTGGCGGATCCCGCCGGGCAGGACATCGAGGCCGTGCGGATGATCCGGGATGAGATCCGCGAGCGGATCGAGAAGCTGATCGGCGAACTGCTGCCGCAGTAGACGAGCCCAGACGTCCGCTCACGGGGAGGCGGTCTCGGCGAGCGGGGTGAACAGCGCGCCGAGCCTGGCCACCTGCTGCGGGATGATCCGGTAGTACACCCAGGTGCCGCGGCGTTCGCCGTCGATCAGCCCGGCGGTGCGCAGCACCTTCAGGTGATGGCTGATGGTGGGGGCGGTCAGGTCGAAGGCGCCGGTCAGGTCGCACACGCAGATCTCGCCGCCGGTGTGGGAGCCGATCATCGACAACAGCCGCAGCCGGACCGGATCGGCGACCGCTTTCAGCAGGACGGCCAGCTCAGCCGCCTCGGACTCGTTCAGCCGCTGGCGCGCGATCGGCGGGCAGCACTCGATCGTGACGGCGGCCACAGCAGCCCCCACGGCCCCCACCTCCTCGTATTTCGATGCTCGTCGAAATCATACGCGGTGGTAGGCGACCAGGGCCACCCAGGCGACGGCCGGCGCGGCGACGATGCGCCGGCCGTGCCGGGACTGCGGCCGGGAGCGTCCGCCGCCGGCGCCTCGGGGGGCGGCGGACGAGCCGGTGGCCGGAGTGGCGGTGCTCACAAGGGCTCGCCGAACCGCCATGCGAGGAGCATGTTGATCATCTTTCTCCCGTCGAGAACGGTCACCCGCAGCAGCCGCCCTCGGCCCTCGTGGCATTCACGGTGGCGAGCGGAAGCGGGGTGGCCGGCCCGATCCGCTGCTCTTGGGCCTCGGCCGCCGAGGAGGAGCACACCCCGGTCTCGGGCAGGTCCAACCGCACCTGCCGGGCGGCCTGCCAGTCCCCGGCGAGTGCCGCGACCACCGAGCGGACCTGCTCATATCCGGTGGCCATGAGGAACGTCGGGGCGCGGCCGTAGGACTTGACGCCGACGGCGTAGTAGCCCGGCTCGGGATGGGACAGTTCGTCCACCCCGTGGGCGGGCACGCTGCCGCAGGAATGGGCGTTGGGGTCGATCAACGGGGGCCGGGCGAGTTCGGCGAAGGCACGCAGTGCTTCCCCCCTCTTCTGCTTAGAATATGGTCGAATCAGTAGTCATCATGAGCTATTGGTTAGATGGCTGTCAAATTAGATGGGTGTCGATCAGTAGCAGAATCCTGCAACCGTGCCGCCTGCACCGGCGAGAACGAGGCGGCGCTCGGGCCTCCTGGTGGGACGATCAGCGATCTTGGACACTGTGGCGATGTCCATGACTGTCAGAGCCGTATTAGCCGCGTCAGGCACGATGCTCCTCGGTAGCCTGCTCGCCGGGTGCGGTGCCGGTACCCCCGCCACGACCGCCTCACCCTCGAATTCCCCTACGTCGGCAGCGTCGAAGGCGCCGACCGTATCGCCCACCCCCACACGTTCCTTCGCCCTGCCGGAGCAATGCGACGATCCCCGGCTGGTCTCGGCCATGGGTGTTCTGATCAAGGGCAAGAAGTTCAACAAGCGGTACGATGCCCCCGACAGGGCGACCTGTTCGTGGGGGAAGGACGTGCCGACGTCCGCCGTGACCATCGGCCTGCCGTCAGCGCACCCCAAGTACAAGGACTTCCCCGAAGTCGAGGTTCCCGAACTGGCCGCTCTCGGCGTCGAAGTACAGGCCGGCGGCACCGAGATCGGGGGCGGCGATCGGGCGCTGTACAACCAGGTGTTCGTGGTCATCGCGCCGCAGTTCCGGCTGACCGTCGATCAGATGAGCGAAGAACGCCGCGACCACGACCTGCGCGAGGCGGCCATCGCCCTCACCACCTGGCTGACCTCGTAACATTCCCGTTCAGGACGCCCCAAGCTCCCAACTGCTCTCGACCTTGAAGGACCTGCCCTCGGGGACCATGTCGAGCCTGCTCACGGTCTCGTCCGCGCCGAGACGGAACACCCACGCGCCTGCGGGTGTGATGGCGTCGAACGCGATGGCGCGGGCACCATCGCCCGACGCGGCCGACAGCAGGGTCGCCGCTCTGCCGGACGGCCAGTCCCCGCTGGTCATCTCGGCCGAGTCCGGCCGCGGAGTCGGTGGCCAGACGTGGTCCAGCTTCCATGTGGTCGCGACCTTGCGCAGCTCCATGACCACACCGCCGCGACGATAGCCGTGGGTGGGATCCTCACTCCTGACCGTCTGGCCCCAGACCAGAACGGCGACCCGATCGGCGACGGATCCGCTGATCGCGTCGTTACCCTCCGAGCGTTATAGCGACAATGCACGAGAGCGAGCAGCCCGTACTTCCTTGATCCGTGTTGACGCGACCGGGGAGGCGGGATACGTTCCGCTTGACTTCACGATTGTTCAAGGGAAATCCGGTGAGATGCCGGTGCGGACGCGCCACTGTATCCGGGACGCAGATCCCGGGAGCCAGGTCGCTTGACGATCGTGACCTCGTGAGATGGGACGCGTGACCCTGAGGAGGCTCTATATGAGTGGCTTGTCCACCCCGTCCAGCATCCCCTTTCCGCGGCTGCGCCCCTGGCTGGCGGCCGTACCCGTGCTGCTGCTCGTCGCGTACCTGGTCCTGATGGACAACGGCGCGGTCTCCCAGACCGGCGCATTCTTGCACGAACTCATGCACGACGGGCGGCACCTGCTCGGCGTGCCCTGCCACTAGGGGCCGAGTGTGGTACGCACCCTGCTGGTCAGGGGCCTGCTCGTGGGGCTGCTGGCCGGACTTGTCACGGGCGGCTTCGCCTTCGCCTTCGGGGAACCGCGGGTGGACGACGCCATCGCCCTGGAGGAGGCCGCCGCGCAGGCCGCGGCTCCTGAGCACGCCGAGGAGGCCGAACACGGCCACAGCGAGGAGGCCGTGGTCGGCAGGCCCGCGCAGAAGGCCGGACTCTTCCTGGCCACCGGCCTCTACGGACTCGCCGTGGGCGGTATCTTCGCGCTGGTGTTCGCGGGTCTTCGCGGACGAGTCGGACGAGTCGGGCGGGCCGGTCGGGGCGGGCCGGTCGGGCCGACGTCCGATGGACGGCTCGCGCTTGTCATGGCCGGGACGGCGTTCGCCGCGATCATCCTCGTGCCGTTCGTGAAATATCCCGCGAATCCCCCCGCCGTGGGTGATCCGGCGACCATCAACAGCCGCACCCTGCTCTATGTGGCGATGATCCTCGTCGGCCTGGCGGCGACCGTGATCGCGGTGGCCACCGCCCGCAGGATCACCGGGGATCCGTGGGCTCGCCGGGTGGCGGCGGTCGTCGCGTTCCTCGTGCCGGTGGTGGCCGCATGGTGGCTGCTGCCCACGGTCGACGAGGTGCCCGAGGGCTTCCCGGCCACACTGCTGTGGGAGTTCCGGCTCGCCTCGATCGGTACCCAGCTCGTCTTCTGGACGGCGCTCGGCGTGCTGTTCGGCTGGGCGAGCGACCGGGCGGCGAGGCGTACGATCGCGCCCGCTCCGGCCGCCGCGGCACCGAGCTGAACCCTGGGGTGCTCTTCGTCCGGCACGCCACGACGCCGGGGATGCGGGCGGCCCGCTTCCCCGGCGATGAGGACGCGGACGCGGCCGGCCTGGCCAAGGCCGCCTCGCTGCGCTTTACGACGACCTCTTTGGTATGGGCGGCGCCCGGCAAGGCCGCCCGGCAGACCGCCCGTGCCATGGGACTGCACGCGCGCCGGGCGACGGCCCTCCGGGAAGCCGACTGCGGCCGATGGCGCGGCCTTGCCTATGACCAGGTCGCGCAGGAGGAGCCGCAGGCGCTGATGAGCTGGCTCACCGACCCCGCCGCCGCCCCGCACGGCGGCGAGTCCCTGGCCGCGCACGCGTCGCGGGTGGCCGGCTGGCTCGACTCGGTACGAGATGAGCCGGAACAGGTCGCCGTCTGCGACGCCGGCACCATCAGGGCGGCGCTCGGCCACGCCCTGGGGGCGGACCCGCTCAGCACCGCCCGCATCGACCTGGCTCCGCTGTCCATCACCGGGCTTACCGTGACGCGGAGCGGCTGGCGGATCGCCTATGTCAACCGGAGGCTTTAGCGGGGCCGGCCGCTCAGGCGGTGCGTGCGTCAGTCGTCGCGCCCGATGATGGCGGTGACGCGGATCTCGACGCGCATCTTCGGGGCACCAAGGGCGGGAACACCGATCTCGATCCAGATGGTTCCGCGGTCGCCCATGCGCCTGCGGAACTGCTCCGCCATGACACGGTTGTGGACCTCGCCGATGAAGTCGGCGGAGCCAGGGACGTGGTAGGAGGTCACGGCGATGACGTCGCGCCATGTGGCGCCGGCCGTGGCGAGGGTCCGCTCGACGTTCTCGAAGGCCTGCACGATTTCATCTTCGAGGCCGATGGATGAGCGTCGTCAGTATGAGGCAAGTGGCATACGGTGTCGTCGACCTCGTACACCCGTACAAAGGGCATCGATGAGCCCCGAGGACGAGAACCAGGGAAGCGGGATGGGCATGGAGAGCGGTATCGAGCGGGCCAAGTTGTCCTATGAGCGCGCTGTTTTCGCCGGCGACCTCGGCGGGCTGACAGAGGCCGAGCAGGCGTTGGACAAGGTCGAGGCCGATCTGGCGCTGGCTCGTGGACGGATCCTGCATGCGTGGTTTCTGGAGGATCGGCATGAGGATTCGCGTGAGCTGGGGCTGTTCGAGCATGCGGCGCGGTTGTATCGGATGCTCGGTGATTCGGCGGGTGAAGCGGAGGCGGTGTTCTGGCTGGGCTGTTTCCATCAGGTCGTACGGAATGATGTTGATAGCGCCTTACCTCTCCTGGAGCGGTCATACGACCTGGCCAAGCCGGCGGGAGACCGGTACACCCAGTCGGAGGCGCTTCGGCATCTGGGGATCGCCGACCACTTCGCGGGTCGGTTGGATGCCGCCCGGGAGCGTCTGGAGGAAGCAGCGCGACTGCGCCGGGAGATCGGGCTACTGGCCGGTGTCGCGGCAGACCAGGTCGGACTGATCTACATCGCCATTGCGCAAGGCCGGCGTGAGGACGCGCTGGCACTGGCCGAGGAGGCGTACGCCACCGCCGAAGCCTGCGGGGCGCACCGCATCATGAGGCAGGTCACGGAGGCGCGCTCCCAGATCACGCCACCGGACACTGGTCATGGCGAGACCCGGGACGATTCACTCGATCGACGACCTGAGTGACCTGGACCTTGATCCGCCGGCCGTTGCTGTCGACGACGAGGTACCAGTAGTCGTCGTAGGGCACCTCCAGGACGACGGGGCTGACGTCGTAGAAGCCGCCGTGATACCGGTACTGGTCACCGTCGAGGTACGCCTGGTAGTGGTCGCCGTCCATGAGGCACACTCGCGCGGCCGAGCCGCGCAGCTCCACCTCGAAGGAGGCACCGCCTGCGCACGATCCGAGATCCCAGTATAGATGCTCCACACGTCATTGGTAGCGCGTCATGCGATCGGCAGGAAGCCTGGTCACCGTTGCCCCGTGGACACATCCAAGCCACTGGCCTGCCGAAGCGCCCCTGCTGACGCTCCGGGCGATCTACCACGGGCTGCGCCACGACCGCGACCGGACGGCCGTGAAGACGGCGGCGTCGGCCGACCATACGACGGTGTTGCGCGGCACGCGACGACCAGGGGCAGCGCGAGCCGAAAAATGACGGGTCACGCCGACGTGCCCGACCGCTTCCGCCCCCGCCGGCGCGACGTCGGGGCCTTCTGCAGGGCCGGGGTTCGTGGCTTTTGTGACACCGCTACGCGTACGCGCGGGGGAATTCCGCGGTCATGCCGGTGCGCCTGCCGGTGTCCCGGCTCGATCGCCGAGCAGGGCGGGTGGAGGCAGGCATGGCGGCCGGGCGTCCGGCACATGCCATGCCGGGATTGGAGGCGTACGGCGACATTAGGGTGGCCTCCATGAAAATGGTCACACAGGGTAGTCTGTTGAGTGCATTCAGGTATGATCTGCCTGCGTCGCTGGTCGTCTTCCTGGTCGCGGTGCCCCTGTCGCTGGGCATCGCCATGGCGGCCGGGGCGCCGCTCGCCGCCGGGTTGATCGCCGCCGCCGCGGGCGGCATCGTCGCGGGCCGGCTGGGCGGTTCCCCGATCCAGGTCAGCGGGCCGACCGCCAGCCTGACCGTGGTGATCGCCGGCCTGGTGCACACCTACGGCTGGCAGGCCACCTGCCTGATCACCATCCTGGCCGGCGCCATACAGGTGCTGCTCGGCCTGCTCAAGGCGGCGCGGGCCGCGCTGGCGGTCTCACCCGCGGTCGCGCACGGCATGCTGGCCGGGGTCGGCATCGTCATCGCCCTCGCCCAGCTCCATGTGGTACTCGGCGGCAGTCCCCAGCACTCGGCCCTGGCGAACCTGATTCAGTTGCCCGGCCAGATCATCGGCATGCACGGCCACAAGGTCATGGTGGGCGTGCTCACGGTCTTGGTACTGCTGGTCTGGGAGCGGCTGCCCAAAAGGATCAGCGCCGTCCCGGCGCCGCTGGCGGCGCTGTCCGTGGCCGCCACCACGGCCTGGTTGCTGAACTGGGACGTCACCCGCATCGACCTGTCGGGGGCCATCGCCACCTGGGCGCCGCCGCAGGTGCCCCAGGGCGACTGGCACCATGTCGCCGGGGCGGCGCTGCTGATCGCGCTGCTGGCCGGGGCCGAATCGCTGCTGTGCTGCACGGCCACCGACGGCATGCACAACGGCCGCCGCGCCGACCTGGACCGTGAGCTGTGCGGGCAGGGTGTGGCGAACATGGTCAGCGGCGCCCTGGGCGGGCTCCCGGTGGCCGGAGTGATCGTCCGCAGTACCACCAACATCCGGGCCGGCGCCCGCAGCCGCTCCTCGGCCATCCTGCACGGCGTGTGGGTGCTGATCTTCGCGCTGTGCCTGGGCGGGACGATCAAGCTGATCCCGATCGAGGCGCTGGCCGCCCTGCTGGTCTTCATCGGCATCAGGACCATCAGCCTCGGCAATGCCAGGAAGGTGCACGGTCACAACGAGGTGCCGGTCTACCTGGTCACCATGACAGGAGTGATCGTGATCGGCCTCGCCGAGGGAGTCCTGGCCGGGCTCGCCCTGGCCGCGCTGCTGGCGCTGCGGCGGCTGACGCGGGTCACCATCGACAAGCGCGAGGAACCGGACGGGCGCCTGCACGTCACCGTCTCCGGCTCGCTCACCTTTCTCGGTGTGCCGCACCTGACCCAGGAACTGCGGGCGATCCCCACCGGCACCGCCGTCGACCTCGACCTGAACATCGACTTCATGGACAACGCCGCCTTCGAGGCCGTCCACTCCTGGCGGCTGGACCACGAACGCCTGGGCGGCACGGTCGCCATCGACGAGGTCCACGACCAGTGGTACACGATGGCGGCGGGCGGCGCGCGGATGTCCCCTGCCAAAAGCCCGCCGAAGCCGGCCGGACGCTGGTGGCTGCCCTGGGCCCACCGCCGCCGGGCCGAGCCGGCCATGACCGAAAGTGAGTGCCGGCTCACCCAGGGGACGCAGGAGTTCCACCGCCGTACCGCGCCGCTGGTACGGCCCGTCTTCACCGAGCTGGCCGCCGGACAGCAGCCCGCCCACCTGTTCATCACCTGCGCCGACTCCCGCATCGTGCCCCATTTGATCACCTCCAGCGGACCGGGAGACCTGTTCACCGTCCGCAACATCGGCAACCTGGTGCCGCGCGCCGACTCCGACCCGTGCGACGACTCGATCGCCTCCGCCATCGAGTTCGCCACCGGCATCTTGAACGTGCACACCATCACCGTCTGCGGACACTCCGGCTGCGGCGCGATGGCGGCCCTGCTCGACGGCCCCGCCACCACGGCCCACCTGCGGCACCTGGGCCGCTGGCTCCGGCACGGCGACTCCAGCCTGGCCCTGCTGGAGGGCGGCGCCGACGGGGATGACCCGGACACCAAGCTGGACCGGCTCTGCCGGCTCAACATCCAACAGCAGTTGGCGAACCTGAGGACGTACCCGGCGGTCAACGAGCAGGTCCAGGCCGGCACGCTGAAACTGATGGGGCTCTACTTCGACATCGGCTCGGCACGGGTGGAGGTGGCGCCCCCGGGGGCGCCCGATTCGCCGGCGACGGTCACATCTCTCGCCTCCGAGCCAGAGCGCCGCTGACCACGTCACCGGCCAGGTCGCCGGGCACGCCGAGCTGAGCCTCTCGGCCTTGGCCGCTGGTATCCCGCCGGTGAGCGGGAGTGCGCGGGTGAGGGGGGGAGGGGCAGGCGCCGCACCCGGCGCCTGCTTCTCGTCGAACGACCGGTGGCCGGCTGGCCAGGGGCATCGTCGTGGCCGGACGGCTCAGGAGCCGGGCACCGACCTGTTGCCGGCCTCCTCGGCGGATGGTTCGGCCTGACGGTCAGCCCGGCCGGCCCGGCCGGCGCGGAGGCTGGTGAGGGTGACGGTGAGCAGAACCGCGACGATCACACCGAGCGAGGCCGCCGTGGGGATCTCCGGCACCCAGGCCCAGATGCCGTGGGCCCAGTGCAGGACCAGCTTGACCCCGATGAACGCCAAGATGATCGCCAGCCCGTGGTTGAGATGCCGCAGCCGCATCAGTGCGCCCTGGAGCACGAAGTACAGCGCCCGAAGACCCAGCAGCGCGAAGGCGTTGGTGACGAAGACGAGGAAGGGGTCTTCCGTCACCCCGTACACGGCCGGCACCGAATCGACGGCGAAGACGATGTCGGTGGCGAACACCGCCACCGTGGCCAGAGCCAGCGGAGTGATGGCCAGATGGCCCTGCTCCCTGACCACCAGCCGAAAGCCGCGGTAGTCGCCGGTGACCGGGACGAAGCGGCGCAGCAGCCGGACGCTGCGCATGGCGTCGATGTCGACCTTGGGCCCCTCCCCTTTGCGCGCCTCGGCCCAGACCTTGCCGGCGGTCACGATGAGGATCGCCCCGAACAGTAGGAACGCCCATGTCCCGCTCCGCAGTGCGGCCGCCCCCAGCGCGATGAAGACCACCCGGAGCACCAGCGCCCCGACGATCCCGTACAACAACACCCGCTGGACCAGATCGGACGGCACCGCGAAGGCGGCCAGCAGCAGCATGAACACGAACAGGTTGTCCACCGACAGCGACTTCTCCACCACGTACCCGGTGAAGAACTCCGCCGCCGTCGTGCCGCCGAAGACGCCCCACAGGTAGGCTCCGAAGGCGACTGGCAGCGCCAGGTAGAACACCGACCACCCCACCGCCTCGCGCATGTGCACCTCGTGCGGGCGCCGGGTGAGCACGATGTCGATGGCCAGCAGCAGAATCAGGACGGCCACGGTGATCGACCACAACGCCATCGACGCGATACCGGCCTGTCCGGACGCAGCCGAAATCGTCCCCGGGGACATGGAACCTCCTCGAACGCGCTCGGTCGTTCGAGGTCTCCTTCACCCGGGGTCCGGGCGGCCGTCCGGGGGCGCGTGGTACGCCCGTATTGACCGGATCGGCGCTTGGGAAGTACTCCCCTCGCCAGGCCCAGGGTAGAACAATCCCAGGCATCGCTCCATCTCGTCCTGGCAACGACGCGGTGTGATTGACCCGAGCATGTCGCAGGGCGATAGTGGGAGAAAGCGGAGGGGAGTACCCGCCGCCCGACACCCTGATCGACATCACGGCCCGCACCGGAGGCGGGCCCGGCGGGGTGGCCCTCCCGGCCGCGACGGGAGGGTGCGGGAAGACCTTCGTCCACGTGGGCGCATGCCCTGACGAGACGAAGGGATGGTCGGGTGTTCCTCCTGGATTGGCTCTTCGACGTGCTGCTGGTGCTGTCCGCCATCATGGCGATGGCCGTCTTGTGGCCCGGCCCGCCGGGCTCCCACACCCGGCGCTGAGCCGCACCTCAACTCCACGCCCAGGACTTGCACACGGGGATACCGCCGCTGAGCGTTCGTGTCGAAATCCGCTTGCCTGAAGCGCGCCTCCTGGCCGTACCGTGGCGCGGTGACCGAGTCGAGGGATGCTGCCGGGCGGGTTGATTCGTATTTCGTCTGCGCCACCCCGAGGACGGGCAGTTCACTGCTGCTCGGGCTGCTGGAGTCGACGGGGGTGGCCGGTCGGCCGCAGGCGTACTTCCGCCGGCCGGATGAGCCGCTGTGGGCGGATCGGTGGCGGATACCGCGGGCCGCGGACGGGAGTTGGGCCTACGCCGACTTCTTACGTACGGCGTTGGCCGAGGGCCGTGGCGAGAATGGCGTGTTCGGGGCGAAGCTCATGTGGGAGAGCCTTGGGCAGATGCTCGGTGAGCTGAGGGCGCTGTATCCCGAGTTCGATCCCGAGCTCGCCGAGGACGATGCGCGACTGCTGACCAGGGTGTTCGGCAGGACGCGGTTGGTGTTCGTACGCCGTGACGACGTGGTGGATCGAGCGGGACAACGCGGCGTGGGAGGCGTGGTTCGCCTCGGCCGGCATGCAGCCGTATGTGGTGCGCTATGAGGAACTTTGTGGCGACATGGCGGGAGTCACCCGCGACATCGTGGCGTTTCTGCAGATAGAAATGCCGACCGGCCGGGCGGTCGTGGCGCGGCATCGGTGCCAGGCCGACGAGCTCAATGAGCGGTGGATCGCCCGCTACCAACGCGAGGCGGCACACCCACGCCCTGCCTGAGCCGGCGGCGACCACCGTTCAAGGACCGAGGACACCCTTTCAGAGGTCGAGGTAGAAGCGCACGGCCGTGCCGTCCGCCGCGGTGTGCACCCGTACCAGATCGGCCATGGTGTGGACGGCCATCAGGCCTCGGCCGTCGGTCTGGTGCGGGTCGGCGGGCAGGCGGCCGGCCAGGGGATCGGTCAGCCGCCCGGCGTCGCGGACCTCGCACACGATCTGTCCCGCCTCCGCCCAGATGGCCAGCGCGCCTTGTCCACCGCCGTGGATGACGCTGTTGGTCGTCAGTTCCGCCACCGCGAGCTCGGCATCGCCCAGCCGCTCCCCGGTCAGGCCCAGCCGCCGGGCCTGCTCGACGGCGAACGCGCGGGCCGCGGGAAGCTCCCCGGCGGCGAAGATGAAGGTGGCGGCATCGGGCGCGGGCGGCAGGCGCTCGTTGTAGCGGGCCAGGACCGCCTGCCAGTCATAGACGTCGCTGAGGTGCGCGCGTCCCTGGGTGATCAGCAGGGGGTGGGTGGCCCGGGCATCGGCCAGCACCTCGGGGTCCAGGCCCGCCTGGTCGTAGGGGCACAGGATCGTCGCGGCGCGGCCCGCGAAGGCCGCGTTGATCAGTGCCTCGTGCTGCGCGCACGCCGGGTACTCCACCGCGGTGCGGCCCGGCCAGATGGGCTCGCCGATGATCCGTACCCGCGTGTGCGGGTGGGCGTCGGCGAACGCGCGCAGCACCCGGGGGATGATCCGCCCCGGGTTACGGCCGGCCTCGGTCATGTCCAGGAACACGACTCGCTCGGCGTCGGTGTCGAGCCCGGCCTTGATCAGTTCCAGGTTGGGTCCGGGGACGGCCACCGCCACCGGCTCGCCGGCGGCCAGGCCGTCGCGTACGAACCGCACCGTCTGGGTGGTGTACTCCTGCGCGGTGCGGTAGAACAGCGCCGGGTGCTCGAAGGTCTCGCCGGTGGCCACGGTGCTCATCGCGGGACCACCTCGATCTCGTGCAGGCCGGGCCAGAACATCTGCAGTACGCGTGGCACCTGTGGCGGCGGATGTTCGACCACGAGCAGCCGGCCGGGCAGGTTGATCGCGGTCAGTGCCAGCGCTCTGACGCCGGCCACGTCCACGAATGCCACTTGCGACAGTTCCAGGTAGGACACGTCGGCATGTCGGCGGGCCAGTGCGGCCAGGGCCTGTTCCCAGCGGTGCCGGGTGGCCGCGCTGATCGCGCCGCGGGCGCGTATCCCGCAGCGGTAGGGCAAAGCGCTCACCTCCAGCGCATCCACTCCGCGGGTCACCGGGCCGGATGCGTCGATGCGGGGTGCGGCATCCACGCTGGGTCTCCTTTACGATTCGCCGACCGTCCGCCGGTCGGCTCGGGAGGGCCTACGGTGTCGAGATTATCCCGGCCTGGGTCGTGAAGCAGCCGGCCGGGGGCGATCGCGATGGTCGTTGCCCTGGGCTTGCCGTAGTGTGCCAGGCGGTCATGGGACAGCCGAGAGCGGGACAGTGGGAGGATTGTGAGGGTGACGGCAACGACCAATGACATCGACAAGGCGGCCGGTGTGCTGCACGCCGGGGGCCTGGTGGCCTTTCCGACCGAAACCGTCTACGGCTTGGGCGCCGATGCCGAGGACCCTACCGCTGTCACGCGCATCTTCAAGGTCAAAGGG
>NZ_POUA01000099.1 GCF_003236385.1 Spongiactinospora gelatinilytica | reverse complement strand
GTCCCCGCCGCAGCCCCCCGAGCCGCCCAAGAAGGACGGCGGCCGGGCGCTGTTCTCGATCCTCGTGCTGGCCGCGGTGGCCGGAGTGGTCACCGTGGTGATCGGCCTGGTCTTCATGCTGACCGATCCCGCCGCCTACAACGTGTCCGACGGCCGTACCCAGCTTCCGGCCAAGGTCCAGCCGTCGGCGGCGGGCGAGTACTTCCAGGCCGCGCCCAGCGTGCCGCCGCCGCTGCCGCCGATCACTCCGGCCCCGCCGATGCAGCCGTCCACCCCCAAGCGGCTGGTCATCAAGAAGCTGAAGGTCAACGCCCCGATCAGTTCCGTGGGCCTGGCCAAGGACGGCACGATCCAGGTGCCCCCCGCCAACAACCCCAACCTGGTGGGCTGGTACCGCCTCGGCCCCACGGCGGGCCAGGCCGGGCCGTCGATCATGCTGGGGCACAAGGACACCGCCACCCGCAGCGCGGTGTTCAGCCGGCTGCCCGAGCTGCGCTACGGCGACCAGATCGAGGTACACCGCCAGGACGGCACGGTCGCGGTGTTCACGGTGGGCGGCGTCGAGCAGGCGGACAAGCGGACCTTCCCCACCCAGCGCGTGTACGGCGACCGGGACAACGCCCAGCTCCACCTGATCACCTGCGGCGGCACCTACAACCGCGTCACCGGCCATTACACCGACAACGTCATCGTTTACGCCACCCTGACCAGCAGTCACCGCATTTCCCGCGCTTTCTAGGCGTCCGCGGCGCGCGAAGCTTTAGAATCCCCGGCAGGGGTGAGCGATGAGCAGGCGGCCCAACATCAGCACCTCGATGCTGGCCGCCGTCGCGGCGGCGGCCTGGTTGTCGATAGTGGAGTTACCCGATCTGTGGCGATCCCCGGTTTGGGGGATGGGCCTGCTGGTGGGCATGTCGTTCATCTACGCGGGGGTCGTGGCGTGGCGCGGTCACCCGCACAACAGGGTCGGCCCGCTGATGGTCGCCCTTGGCGTCGCCTGGATTCCGCAGCAGTTCAAGTTCGCCCTCGGCGAGCAGCACGGGGCCTTGGACCTGCTCGACCTGGGCGTCGGCCTGTGGGCGGGCGTCGCCTGTCACCTGTTCCTGGCCTTTCCCACCGGGCGGCTGGACGGCCTGCCCGCCCGGATCGTGGTCGGCATCGCCTACGCCGAGTCGCTCTGCATCCCGGGCGCGTCGGTGTTCGCCGAGCTGTGGCCGGAGGAGCCGTGGCACACGATCGTGACGTTCGTGGACCGCACCTCCTGGGGCCTGATCATCGCGGAGGGCGTGGCGGTGATCGGGCTCGCCGCGGTGCGCTGGCTGGAGGGCACCGCCGCCCAGCGGCGGGCCGTGACGCCGGTGGTGGCCGCCTCGATGGTCGCCACGATGGCGTTCATGGCCGATCGGGTGCTCAACGTCTGCGACATCGTCGCCCTGGGGTTTCCCGCCGATTCGCTGTTCGGGGCGTTCGTGGGAGTGCCGATCGCCTACCTGGGCAGCATGATGCGGGGCCGGATCGACCGGGGCAGGGTCGCCGACCTCGTCGTACGGCTGCGCGGCAGGCGGCAGCGGGACGGCCTGGAGAGCGCGCTCGCGGCCACCCTGAAGGACCCCACGCTCAAGGTCGCCTACTGGATGGCCGACCAGGGCCGGTACGTCGACGCCGACGGCAACCCGGTCACGCTGCCGCCGCCGCAAGGCAGCGGCCGGGTGATGACCCGCGTCGATCAGGGGGAGGCGCGGCTGGCCGTGCTGCTGCACGACGCGGCGCTGCTGGAACAGCCGCTGCTGGTCGATGCCGCGTGCGCGGCGGCGGCCCTCGCGCTGGAGAACGAACGGCTCACCGCCGACCTGCGGGCGCGGGTGCGGCAGCTCGCGGCGTCGCGGGCACGGATGCTCCAGTGGGGCGAGGCCGAACGCCGCAGGATCGAACGCGACCTGCACGACGGCGTCCAGCAGCGGCTGCTGTCGGTCGCGATGACCCTCGGGCTGGCCGAGGCGACCACCGATCCGGCGCGGGCGGGGGCGCTGGTCGGCGAGGCGAAGTACGCGGTGCTCGGCGCGCTGGACGACCTGCGGGCGGTCAGCCACGGCATCCACCCGCCTGTGCTGACCGAGCGCGGCCTGCCCGGCGCGGTCAAGGAGCTGGCCGCGGTCGCGCCGGTGCCGGTCGAGTGCGTGATCGAGATGGCCGGGCCGCTGCCGCAGGCGGTCGAGAGCGCGGCCTACTACATCGTCAACGAAGGGCTGGCCAACGTGACCAAGCACGCGGGGGCGAGCCGGGCCTGGGTACGGCTGGCCCGCGGCACCGGGCGGTTCGTGGTGGAGATCGGCGACGACGGGCGCGGCGGCGCCGACCCGGACCTCGGTTCGGGGTTGGAGGGCCTCAACCACCGCGCCGAGGCCAACGGCGGCCGGCTGACGCTGGTCAGCCCGCCCGGCCGGGGCACAGTGATCATGGTGGAGCTGCCGTGCGAGTAGCGATCTGCGAGGATTCCGCCCTGTTCCGGGAGGGCATGACCCGGCTGCTGGCCGAGGCCGGGTACCAGGTCGTCACGGCCGTGGACGACGCCGAAAAGCTGCTGGCCAGCGTCGCGGCGAACCCGCCCGACGTGGCCATCCTGGACATCCGGCTGCCGCCCACGCACACCGACGAGGGACTGCGCGCGGCCCTGACCCTGCGCCGGCGTCACCCGGAGGTCGGGGTCTTGGTGCTCTCCCAGTACGTGCGGGTCAGTTACGCGGTGGAACTCCTCGAAGGCGGCGTGGAGGGCATCGGTTACCTGCTCAAGGACCGCGTTTCCGACCTGGCGGAGTTCGCGGCGGCGATCCGCCGGGTGGGCTCGGGCGGGTCGGCGCTGGATCCCGTGGTGGTCGAGCGGCTGGTGAGCAGGCACAGCCAGCCCGACGACCCGCTGAGCCGGCTCACCGGGCGGGAGCGCGACGTACTGCGGCTGATGGCCGAAGGCCGGACCAACCTGGCCATCTCCGAACGGCTGGCCATCGCCGAGCGCACGGTCGAGAAGCACTGCACGAGCATCTTCGGCAAGCTCGGCCTCACCGCCGGGCCGCACGACCACCGGCGGGTGCTCGCCGTACTGCGCTACCTGAACGCCTGACGATCACCTGCGGACACGCGATGCGGAAGGTGCGGTTACCCGTACCTTTCCGGGTGCGGTTGCCCGGCTTCCGCGCGTGGGCGGCACGGGGGAGGATGCAGGCGACGAAGGGAGTCTTGACCGTGGCAGTGGCAAACGCCGGCTTACGGCGGATGGTGATCGATTCAGGGGAGCCGCGGACATGGGTCTCGGCGCGGACGGACCTGGTCACGGCGTTGCTGGGGGTCTGGTTCGGGATCGGCCTGATGATCGACGCGTGGGCGCACAGCAACCTCGCCGAACTGGAGACGTTCTTCACCCCGTGGCACGCGGCGTTCTACTCCGGCTTCGCCGCCGTCTCCGGGTGGATCATCTGGCAGGTGTGGCGTAACGTCCGGGCGGGCCGGCAGGGGCTGGCGGCGGTGCCGACCGGCTATCTGGCGGGGCTGGTCGCCATTCCGGCGTTCGCCGCGTTCGGCTTCGTGGACATGATGTGGCACACGTTCCTCGGCATCGAGACCACGATCGACATCCTGTTCAGCCCCTCCCACCTGGGGCTGATCTCCACGATGCTGCTCATTCTCACCACGCCGCTGCGGTCGGCGTGGCACGCGCCCGACATCGCCGAGCGGCCCTCGCTCGGCCGGTTGTTCCCCGCGCTGCTCGGGCTGGCGCTGGCCGGCACGCTGGTATCGCTGTTCGTCTCCTACGGCAACGCGATGCAGTGGGAGGGGCGCGGCGTCGTCGCCGCGCTCTCCGAGATGGAGGGGCCGCGGACCGGCGACCTGGCCTCCTCGATCCTGATCACCAACGCGGTGCTGCTCCTCCCGGTGCTGTTCCTGCTGCGCCGGTGGCGGCTGCCGTTCGGCAGCGTGACCGTCATGTACCTGGTCGGGGTCCTGATGCCGGGCGCGCAGACCGCCTTTGACAACGTGCCGATCCTGCTCGGCTTCGTTGCCGGGGGCCTGGTCAGCGACCTGCTGATCCGGTGGCTGAATCCATCGGCGGAGCGCCGCGGCGCCTACTGGGCGTTCGCCGGGCTGTCGGCCTTCGTCACCTGGTCGCTCTACATCCTGGTGGCCTCGGTCTCGGCGGGCAGTCTGCCGGCCGTTCCCGAGCTGTGGACCGGCGCGCCGATCGTCGCCGGGCTGATCGGGCTCGCCCTCGGGGCGCTGCTGCTGCCCAACGCCCAGCGGGCATGATCCGGGCGCTCTGCCTGGTCCTCGGCCTGTCCGCCGTGCTGCTGCCGGCCGGCGCGGGCCCCGCCGCGGCGCACAACGTCGTGGTGGGGGCGGATCTACGGATCGCCCAGACGTTCGCCGGCGCGGAGCTGACGCTGGTGATCAAGGGGACCGAGCAGGTGCCGGGGCCGCTGCGGATCGGCGTGGAGACCTACCAGGCGGCGGGCGAGCTGCCGATCGCGCTGGAGCTGCGTTCGGTGGCCGACGGCCGTACGGTCACCGGGCGGCTCACGGCCGGGCCGGGCGATCGGTACACCCGGCTCCGGGTGGAGACGACCGGGCCGCACGAGCTGACGTTGCGGGCGGGCGGCGAGGTCGCCGTGGTGCCGTTCCGCGTCCTGGTGGACCGCGGGTCGATGTGGGAGCTGCTGATCTACGGGGGGCTGTTCGCGGCCGGGGTCGTGCTGGTCGGCGGCCTGCTGACCGGCGCGCTGTCCCGGCCGGGCCGGGCGGCCCTGCTGGTGGCGGGCGCCGCGGCCGGGGTCACGGTCGCGGCCATGGTGGTCATCCTCGAACCGCGGCTCCCCACAGGCCCGCCGGACGGCGCCGCCCCCACCGCGACCGACCAGCAGCAGGCCGGGCGGCCGTACGTGCAGGGACGGGTGACGACGCTGCCGGAACGACCGGCGGCCGGGGAGGAGTTCACCTTGCGCATCGATCTGCTCGACGGGTCCACCGGCAGCCCCGTCGATGACCTGACCGCCCACCATGAGGCGCTCGCCCACGTCGTCGTCACCAGCGAGGACGGCCGCTACTTCCGGCACGTCCACTCGCTGCGCACCGCGCCGGGGCGGCTGGAGATCCGGCTGCGCGCCGACCGGGCGGGCCGCTACCGGGCCTACACCGAGTTCGAGCGCGAGGACTCCGGCGGGCAGCTCGTCTCCGCGGACTTCACCGTCGGCGGCGAAGCCGCGAGCCCCGGGACCGCCGAGGTGCGGTCCGGCGCGGCGGTGACCCGGCCCGCCGTACCGGTGGCCGGGCGGGCCGCGACGATCGAGGTCCGCCCGACGGGCGCGGTACGGCCCTGGCTCGGCATGGCCGGCCACCTGATCGTGCGCAGCGCGGACGGCGAGTTCTTCGGCCACGTTCACGAGATGAGCCCGGCCGGGCGGGTCTCCGCCCAAGGACTGCGTTTCACCTACGCCTTTCCCACGGCCGGGCGGTATCTCGCCTGGGCGCAGTACGCCACGTCCGGCGGGATCGTGACCGTGCCGTTCACCGTGGAGGTCACCGGGGAGTCCGCCCGATGAGGAAGGCGCTGATCGCGGCGGCCCTGGTGGCCGTCGCCGTGACGATCTTCGTGCTCGGCCGGAGCGGCGGCGAGCCGGTCCGGGTGACCACGACCGGGACGCACTACGGCGTCACCGTGGTGATCGACAAGACGGCCGAACGCGACTTCACCGTCGAGATCCTGCTCAATTCCGGCGACGCGGACGCCGTCACGTTCTCCGCGGTGATGCCGACCATGGGCCACGCGATGCCCGAGGTCACCGCGCGCAAGCCCGGCCCCGGCCGCTTTCTGGCCCAGGGCGACCTGTTCTCGATGACCGGGGTGTGGCAGCTCTCCATCCGCGTCACGGGCAGGGCGGGCGAGGAGACCCTGGGGGCGAGCGCGCTGATCAGCGGATAGGCCCGGGTGGTAGCCTCCGAAGAGAAAACCGAACAATGCTCGGTCGCATCGGCGGCACCGGTCGGGAGGCACTGTGGCGGAGGCGTACATCGTCGGGGCGGTCCGTACCCCGGTGGGGAAGAAGAAGGGCGGGCTGTCGGCCGTACACCCGGTCGATCTGGCCGCGCACACGCTGCGGGCGCTGGTCGAACGCACCGGCGTGGACCCGGCGGCGGTAGACGACGTGATCATGGGCTGTGTCATGCAGATCGGCCCGCAGAGCGTGAACATCGCGCGCAACGCCTGGCTGTCGGCGGGCCTGCCGGAGAGCGTCGCGGGCGTCACGATCGACCGCCAGTGCGGCTCGTCCCAGCAGGCGATCCACTTCGCCGCGCAGGGCGTGCTGTCCGGCACCCAGGATCTCGTGGTCGCGGCGGGCGTGGAGTCGATGAGCGTGGTACCGATCGGGTCGAGCGTCACCCTCGCCATGCAGCAGGGCATGCCGGCACCGTACGGCAAGGGCTGGACCGACCGGTACGGCACGCAGGAGATCTCGCAGTTCCGCGGCGCGGAGCTGATGTGCGAGAAGTGGGGATTCACCCGCGAGGAGTTGGAACGGTACGCCTACGACAGCCACCAGCGGGCGGCGAAGGCCATCGCCAACGGCCACTTCCGCACGCAGATCGCGCCGCTCGCGGGCGTCGAGGCCGACGAGGGGCCGCGCCCGGACACCACCCTGGACAAGATGGCCGGGCTTTCGACCCTGCGCGAGGGCGGCGTGATCACCGCGGCCACCGCCAGCCAGATCTCCGACGGCGCGGGCGCGCTGCTGATCGCCTCAGCGGCGGCGGTACGCGAGCACGGGCTGACGCCCCGGGCCCGGATCGTGACGCTGACCCTGACCGGCGACGACCCGGTCTACATGCTGACCGCGCCGATCCCGGCGACCCGCAAGGCGCTGGCCAAGGCGGGGCTGTCCATCGGCGACATCGATGTGACGGAGATCAACGAGGCGTTCGCGCCGGTCCCGCTGGCCTGGCTGCGCGAACTCGGCGCGGACCCCGCGACCACCAACCCGAACGGCGGGGCGATCGCCCTCGGCCACCCGCTCGGCGGCACAGGCGCGATCCTGATGACCAAGCTGCTGCACGAACTCGAACGCGTGGGCGGCCGGTACGGCCTACAGACCATGTGCGAGGGCGGCGGCCAGGCAAACGTGACCATCATCGAACGACTCTGAACCCATTGCGGGCGACACCAGTGGCGCGGTGACCCGGACTCCGCTCCAGCCGGAGCCGGGCCACCGCGCCCGCCCTGCGGGTGTCTAGCGGCCCTTGGGCAGCCGGCGCGGCTGCTGGATCGGGCGCTGTGGCATCCGGGGCATCGGTGTCTGCCTGGGGTGGCCCCGCTGTGGGATGGCGGGGTTCTTGCCGGTCTTTCTGGCATGGCGATTGCGCATATGCGGACCTCCTCGAAGTGGACGGCGACGCGGCGACCGGAAAAGGTCGAACCGTGCCTGGTCTCAGCTACCGCGTCGGAGAAACGGGGTCAGAAAGCTGAGCGGTGCGGGCCTGTCGCCGCGAGGACGCGGGACGGGGCCGGCTGCCGGCGGTCAGGAGTTGATCCACATGTCACCGACCCTATGCAGCGGGCCGGTCACGCGCAACCGATTATTTGATGGACCCGGCCGTGAGCCCGTTCACCACCTTCCGCTCGATCAGCGCGAACAGGATGATGACCGGGATGGTGGCGATCACCGACCCGGCGAACAGCCCTTGCCAGTCCACCTGGTACTGCCCGATGTAGGAGTTCAGCGCCACGGTCAGCGGCTGGTTCGCCGGAGTCGTGGTGAGCATCAGCGCCACCGCGAACTCGTTCCAGGCGGCGATGAAGGTGAAGATCAGCGCGGTCACCACACCGGGCATGGCCAGCGGCAGCGTGATCCGGAACAGCGTGCCGAACCGGCCGTTGCCGTCGATGAACGCGGCCTCCTCCAACTCGCGGGGAATCGAGGAGAAGTACGCGTTCAAGATCCATACCGCGAAGGCCAGGTTGAACCCGCCGTTCACCAGGATCAGCGCCCAGACCGTGTCCACCAGGCCGAACTGGAAGAACTCCCGGTAGATGCCGACGAGCATCGCGGTCGGCTGGAACATCTGCGTGATCAGCACCAGGAACAGGAAGCCGGTGCGGAACCTGAAGTTGTGCCGGGAGGTGTAGTAGGCGGCCGGCAGTGCGACCAGCAGTACCAGCAGCGTCGAACCGGCCGCGACCTGGAGGGTGACCACCAGGTTCCCGGCCAGGCCGCCGCTCCAGAATTCGACCAGGCTGGACCACTCGAACGCGCTGGGCAGATAGGTCGCCTCGCGCAGCGTGTCCTGCGGGCGCACCGCGGTGAGCAGCATGATCACGTACGGGAAGAGGAAGATCAGCGCGATCACATAGGCTGACCCGGCGATGACCACGCTCTTCAGGCGGGGGAGCGCCCGGGAGGGGGCGGGAGAGGAGTGCGCCATCACGCGACCTCCGATCTCCACCGCGTGACCTTGAGGAATACCACGGTCAGAATGATCACCATGCCGAAGTTGACCACCGACATCGCGGCGGATTCCCCGATGTCCCGGTTCTTGAGGATGTACATGAAGATGGTGGACGTGGAGGTCGAGTAGCCGGGCTGCCCGCGCGTCATCGCCCAGATGATCGGGAAGTTGTTGAAGACGTTCATCACGTTGATCAGTGCTGCGACCGTCAGCGCCGGGCGGAGCAGCGGGAACGTGATCGCCCAGTAGATCCGCATTTTGGAGGCGCCGTCCATCCTGGCCGCCTCGTAGATGTCGCCGGGGATGGTGGACAGCCCGGCGATCAGCGCGTACGTGGTGAACGGCACCGAGACGAACACCGCGACGAAGATCAGCCAGGGCATGGCGGTCGCGGACTGCCCCAGCGGGTCGGCGGACGCGCCGCCGAGGGCGTCGAGGAAGCCCAGGTCGCGCCGGATCATGTTGATCACGCCGACCTCGGGGTCGAGCATCCACCGGAAGATGATCGCCGTCATCAGCACCGACGCCGCCCACGGCGCGATCAGCGCCCAGCGCGCGATCTTGCGGCCGGGGAAGCGCTGGTTGAAGAGCTGGGCCAGGGCGAGGGAGATGATCACCGTGAGCCCGACCACCGCGACCACCCAGATCAGGGTGCGCCCCATGATGCTGGCGAAGTCGGGTTCGGCGAACAGCCTGTCGTAGTTGGCCGTCCCGTTGCCGCCCTGGACGACGCCGAACTTGCTGATCTTGAGGAACGACGACCGGATCATCTCGACCACCGGCCAGAGCACCACGAGTGCGATCAGGACGATGGCCGGTCCGACCCAGGCCAGGGGTTCGAGGGCGCGCAATCCCCTCGATCTATGCCGCATCTGTCCTGCTTCCTAGGGAGGGTCCTGGAAAGGGGCCCGAGGGGTCTTTTGGGGGACCTGCGGGGTCTTTTAGGGATCTGCAGGGTTCCGCAGGGAGGTACGGCCGGCGCCGGGTGTCGAGGCGCCGGCCGTACCGGTGTGCCCGGGGTCAGCCGGGGTCAGCCCGTCTCAGCGGTCTTCTGCAGCTCACCGAGCACCTTGGCCGGGTCCTCGACCGCGCCGCCGATGGTCTGCTTGATGGTGTCCTGGACAGCGGGCCACTTGGGGTCGGTGAAGGGGTAGAAGCTGGCGTTCGGGAGTCCGTCCAGGAACGGCTTCAGCTTCTCGTCGCCGGACAGCTTCTCGATGCCGCCCTTGGTGACGGGCAGCAGCTTGTAGTTGTCCACGATCTTCTGCACCGCGTTGCCGGTGTAGAAGAAGTCGAAGAACTTCTTGATCTCGGCCGGGTGGTTGTTCTTGTTGAACGCCATGATCCAGTCCATGACGCCGAGCGTGGTGTCGAGCGCGCCGGTCTTGCCGGCGATCGGCGCGACACCGTACTTGTCCTTCACCGAGCCCTCGTCGAAGATCGGGATGGACATCGGGCCGCCGTTGACCATGCCGACCTTGCCCGCCGCGAAGTCCTCCCAGACCGTCTTGCGGTCCTTGGTGCCCGGGTTGGGGGTGGTCAGACCCGCGTCCACCAGGCCCTTCATGAAGGTGAAAGCCTCGATGTTCTGGGGCGAGTTGATCGCCCACTTGCCGGAGGCGTCCTTGTATCCGCCACCGGCGCCGAGGAACCACAGGAACGACTCGCCCTGCGCCTCTTCCTGGCCGAGCGGCAGGCCGAACGGCTGGCTCACGCCCGACTTCTTCAGCTTCTCCGCGGCGGCCTTGAGTTCGTCCCAGGTCTTGGGCGGCTCGGCGATCCCGGCCTTGTCGAACAGCTCCTTGTTGTAGAAGAGCCCGCGGGCCGAGGAGACGAACGGAATGCCGTACGCGACGCCGTCCACCTTGCCGAAGTCGGCGAACTTGGTCAGCAGGTCCTGCTGAACGTTCGGGGAGAGGATCTCGTCGACCTTGTGCAGCAGCCCGTCCTGGACGAAGCCGGAGTAGCCGCCCGTCTGCAGGATGTCCGGCGGCTGGCCGTTCTGCACCATGGTGGCGACCTGCTTGTCGATGTCGTTCCAGTTGATCACCTGGACATCGATCTTGATGTTCGGGTTGGCGGCCTGGAACTCATCGACGATGCCCTTCCAGAACTTCGCCCCCGCGTTCTCCGCGTTCGGGTCGGAGCCGTAGTCGGCGGCCACCATCTTCAGCGTCACCGCGCCGCCACCCGAGGAGGCGTTCTGGCCGCCGCCCTCGCCGGTTCCGGACGAGCCGCAACCGGCCAGGGCCAAGACGGCCGCCAAGCCGAGGGCGCCCGCGATCCTCGTTCTCATCAGTGAATACCACCTTGACCTGGGGGAACCTCTGGTCCGTACCGGTCCGTCGGCCGTCTGCGGGGCCCCGTGTAGACGGCCGCTTCCAAGTACGGCGAGGCCAGCGTAAGCGCGCGATTGATAGCCGGTCCATACCGGGAAATATCGGATCTGCAACGAGTAGGTGGCGAATAGACGTCGCCGGTCTAGACCGGTTGGGAATGATCGGTGTCAGGTGGCCACTGCCCCCTGTCGCCGACCACCGGAATCGCGGCGCATGCCATTGCGCGGTATAGACCAGTTTCGGGCATCGTGGTGGCGATGCGTGTTCAGTGCGCGACGGCCCGGTGTACGTCCTCGGCGACCGAGGTGCCGGGCTCGGTGGAGGCGACCCAGGGGCCGTCCAGGGAGGGGTCCAGGATGCCCTCTTCCAGGAAGGTGTAGCGGCCGGTGAGGGCGTACCGGGCCAGGCGTACGTCGTCGCCGTCGGTGTTGCTCCACAGCCGCCCGAACAGCTCCGCCACGCGCAGCCGCGCCTGGCGGCAGAAGACGTCGGCCAGCTCCTGCGGCCTGCGGCCCAGGTCGGCGGTGTCCTCCTGGGCGCGGACGCAGGCGGCGGTCATCGCGAACAGCTCCGCGCCGATGTCCACGACGCGCCCGAGGAAGCCTTGTTTGTGCTCCAGCCGCGCCTGCCAGCGGGACATGCCGTAGAAGATGGACCTGGCCAGCTTGCGGCTGGTCCGCTCCACGAAGCGCAGGTGCCCGGCCAGCGGCCCGAACTCCGCGTACGCCCCCGGCCGCGCACCCGCCCCGACCACCAGCGTGGGCAGCCAGCGGGCGTAGAAGCCGCCCGCCCTGGCCAGCGCGCGGGCGCGGTCGGCGGCGGCGGCCGAGGGGTCGACGAGCTGCCCGGCCACCGCGAGGTGGGCGTCCACCGCCTCGCGGGCGATGAGCAGGTGCATGATCTCCGAACTGCCCTCGAAGATCCGGTTGATCCGCATGTCCCGGAGGATCTGCTCGGCGGGGACGCCCCGCTCGCCCCGCGCGGCCAGCGACTCGGCGGTCTCGTACCCGCGCCCGCCCCTGATCTGGACCAGGTCGTCCACCACCCGCCAGCCCATCTCCGAGGCGTAGAGCTTGGCGAGGGCCGCCTCGATCCTGATGTCGCTGGTCCCGGCGTCGGCCAGCCGTCCGGCGAGGTCGACCACCGCGCCCATCGCGTAGGCGGTCGCCGTGATGAACGCGAGCTTGCCGGCCACCGCCTCGTGCGCGCCGATCCGCCGCCCCCACTGCTCCCTGGCCCCGGACCACTCCCGGGCGATCTTGGCGGCCCACCTGGCATTACCCGCGCAGGTCGCGGGCAGCGAGAGGCGGCCGGTGTTGAGCGTGGTGAGGGCGATCTTGAGGCCCTGGCCCTCCCTGCCGATCAGGTTGGCGGCCGGTACGCGTACCCGGTCGAACCGGGTCACGCCATTCTCGATGCCGCGCAGCCCCATGAACGCGTTGCGCCGTTCGACCGTGATGCCCGGCGTGTCGGCCTCGACGACGAACGCCGAGATGCCCCGTGCGGTCCTGGCCATCACCACCAGCAGGTCGGCGATCACGCCGTTGGTGGTCCACAGCTTGACGCCGTCGAGCACGTAGTCACCGCCGTCGGGCGTGGCGGTGGTGGCCAGGCGGGCGGGATCGGAGCCGACGTCCGGCTCGGTCAGCAGGAAGGCCGAGACGTCGCCGGCCGCGCAGCGGGGCAGGAACGCGCGCTTCTGCTCCTCGGTGCCGAACAGCTTCAGCGGCTGCGGCACGCCGATCGACTGGTGCGCCGACAGCAGCGCGGCCAGCGACGGGACGTAGGAGGCGACCATGGACAGGGCACGGCCGTAGTGGACGTGGCCGAGCCCCAGCCCGCCGTACCGCTCGGGGATGTTCATCCCGAACGCGCCCAGTTCGGCCAGGCCCTTGACGACCTCGTCGGGGACGCGCGCCGTACGCTCGATCAGCGCCGGATCGACCCGGGCGGACAGGAAGCGGCGCAGCGACCGCAGGAACCTCTCGCCCTCGGCCGCCCCGGACACCGGCGGCGGCGGGTGCACCAGATCCAGCCGGAAGTCACCGAGGAAGAGCTGCCTGCCGAAACTGGGCCGGGTCCACTCGGTCTCCCTGGCCTGCTCGGCGACCTCGCGGGCGCGCGCGTAGTCCGTCATGCCGACGGATGTACCCGGGCGCGGGCGGGTCAGACTTTCGGGACCTCGGCCACGCAGAACACCGTCTGGCCGAACGGCGGGCGGACGAACCGCTCGATCAGTCGGGTCATCGGGACCACCGTGCGGTCGTAGATCTTGACCAGCCGCGGGTCGGGATAGCCCACGCCGCCCCGGCGCACGGCCAGCCACCAGGCGATGCCGCCGAGGAAGTTGATCGGCTTGATCGTGCGGATCTTCAGGCCCGCCGTGGTCACCGTGCGGGCGAGCGTGGTCGGTGTGTACCGCGTGACATGCCCGACCTTGCGGTCGAAGTCGCCATAAAGCTGCATGTAGCCGGGCACCCAGATGATGATCCGGCCCCCCGGCACGGTGACCTCGGCCAGCGAGCGCAGCGCCTCGACGTCCTGCTCGATGTGCTCAAGGACGTTCATCATCACGACCGTGTCGACCCGGTCGTCGCCCTTCAGCGGGATCTCCGTCGGCAGCCCGAACTGCAGGACCTGGATCGCCTTCTCGTGCCCGTCGAACCGCTTGCGCAACTGCTCCACGCAGTAGGGGTCGAAGTCGCTGACCACCAGGCGGTCGAGCCGGGGCAGGAACTGCTCGGCGAAGTGGCCGAGCCCCGAACCGATCTCCAGCATCGACCGGCCGACGTGCGGGGCCACCATGTCGATCTCGTACTGGCGGTAGTTTCTGGCCTCATCGCCGCCCAGGTGGTTTTCCAGGGCTTCGTCTCCGGCGGCCGGTTGTACTACACGGTCATACCCAGACATGCGATTCCGTCCAGCTCGCTGATTACACAAAACCGTGGCCGGTCGGCCACGGTACGGACTCGGCCGAGTCTAGTGGGATCAATGGCGGCCGTTCTCAAACTCCGCCCCATCTCCGGACCCCGCACCCCTCCAGTCTGCCTCAGCTTCGCGTCAGCGGGCGGGGGAGTCGTCGTCCCCGCCGGCCAGCCAGGCGTCGACGCGCCGCAGCAGATCCTTGGCGACGTGCTCGGGCGCGGAGGAGGATCGGATCGACTGGCGGGCCAGTTCGGCCAGCTCCGCGTCACGGAACCCGTGTACCTCCCTGGCCAGCTCGTACTGCCGCAGCAGCCGCGAGCCGAACAGCAGCGGGTCGTCCGCGCCCAGCGCGATCGGCACCCCCGCGTCGAACATCCGCCGCAGCGGCACGTCCTCGGCCCGCTCGGCGATCCCCAGCCCGACGTTGGAGGCCGGGCACACCTCGCAGGTGATCTGCCGGTCGGCCAGCCGTTCCAGCAGGCGCGGCGACTCGGCTGCGCGCACGCCGTGCCCGATCCGGTCGGCGGCCAGGTCGTCCACGCACTCGGCCACGCTCACCGGCCCGGCCAGCTCCCCGCCGTGCGGCACGGCCAGCAGCCCGGCCCGCTTGGCGATCCGGAACGCCCCGTCGAAGTCGCGCGCCCTGGCCCGCCGTTCGTCGTTGGACAATCCGAACCCGACCACGCCCTCGCTCGCGTACTGTGCGGCGAGCCTGGCCAGCGTCTTGGCGTCGAGCGGATGCCGGGTGCGGTTCGCCGCGACGACCACCCCGATGCCGATCCCGCTCGCGGCGGCGGCCTGCCGGGCCGCGTCCAGCACCAGGTCGAGTGTCGCCGTCAGCCCGCCGAACCGCGTCGCGTACCCGGAGGGATCGACCTGGATCTCCAGCCAGGCCGACCCCTCGGCCGCCTCGTCCTGCGCGGCTTCGCGCAGCAGCCGGTAGACGTCGCCCGGCCGGCGCAGCACGGAACGCGCGATGTCGTACAGCCGCTGGAACCGGAACCAGCCCCGCTCGTCGGTCGCGTGCAGCTTGGGCGGCCAGTCCTCTTCCAGCGCGTCGGGCAGGTGGATGCCCTGCTCCCTGGCCAGTTCGATCAGCGTCGAATGCCGCATGGAACCGGTGAAGTGCAGATGCAGGTGCGCTTTCGGGAGGGTGTGGAGTGGCCGTGGCATTTCCCCATGGTGCCGTAACTTCGATCTCAACCTGCGCGGACCCCGGCGCGTCGGGAGGGGCGAAGGGGACCTCGCTGATGACGGACGAAGACGAGGCGGCCTTCGACGAGTTCGTGGCCGCGCGAAGTACGGCTCTGCTGCGTACCGCGATCCTGGTGTTCGGCGCGTCCGCCCACGATGCCGAGGACCTGGTCCAGCACGCCCTGGAGAAGGTCTACCGGCACTGGACGCGCATCCGGCACGACAACCCCGGCTCCTACGCCAGGCGCGTCGTGGTGAACGCGGCCTTCGCTCGCCGCGCGGCGAGCGAAGGTGATCAAGGAGATCTCCTTCGCCCGCCCGCCGGAGACCGCCGCCGCCGCGGCCGACCTCGACCTGCGCGAGGTCATGCTGAACGAACTGCGCAGGCTCCCCGCGCGGATGCGCGCGGTACTGGTCCTGCGCTACTGGGAGGACCTGTCGGAGGCCGAGACGGCCGCGATGCTCGGCTGCTCGGCCGGGACCGTGAAGAGCCAGGCGGCCCGTGGGCTCGGCCGCATCCGCGAACGCATGGCCAGACTGGAGGGAGTGAGCGCATGACCATCGAAGACGAACTCAAGGACGCCATGTCCACGCAGGTCGGCGAGGTGCGGGCGAATGCGGGCACGGCGGCGGCCGTGCGCGGGCTGCACCGCCGCCGTACCGTCCGGCTCCGTGCGACGGGCGCGGCGGTGGTGACGGCGGCCCTCGCCGGGACGGTGCCGCTCTACCTGGCGGTGAGCCCCGGCCAGGAGCCGGGTCCGGGGCAGCGGGCGGCGTCGGGTGCCTCGGTACGGCCGGGCGTGGTGATGCCGGACGTGGCCGGGATGACCGTCGAGCAGGCCCTACGGACGCTGCAGCGCGCCGGGCTGACGGTCAAGTTCAGGACCGCGCCCTCCAGCGCCGTGCCGGGCGGCTCGGTGATCTCGCAGGCGCCCGTGGCGGGCACGGCCCTGAAACCGGGCGCCCGTGTCACGGTCACCGTGTCGGACGGGACCAAGGACAAGCTCCCGCCCGAAGTGGGCGACCTCGGGCAGGGCCGGGATCGACTGGAGGTACCTGCCGGCTGGGACGAAGTGGGGGAACTGGTACGCCGAGGACACTTTCGCCGCCAACAGCCTGAACACTACCTGGAACATCGAGGGCGATGCCGGTGGGGCCTACGGAACCGGGGTGGTGGTCTACCGGGGACGCTCGGCCGCGGAGATCGGCGAGCGGATGGAGGGCTACCGCAAGCAGGGCGCCGAGCCGATCAAGATCAGGGGCGGTCGGCAAGCGTACCTGCTCGATGTGAGCGCGGCCAACGACGTGCTGGTCACGCCTGAGGCGGAGGCCACACCGCCAACGCCGCCGGCACCGCCCACGCCGTCCGCGACGGCCACCGTGACGCCGCTCGAGGAACCCGGCATGATGCCGTCCGAGGGCGGGGAGAAGTCCGCCGACCCGAGCCGCCATGCGGTCTTTTCGCCCGAGGACCCCACTCGCACGCTTCTCTGGCAGGAATCGCGGGAGGTGGCGATCGCAATCATGATCAGCCCGGCTTCCGGCAAGAAGGGGGACGCAGGCGCCGACGCCGAACTGAAGAAGATCGCCGAGGCGCTCATCGTCGTGCGGTGACTTAGCGACGCCGGTGACCCCGCGTGACCCCGCGTGACCCTGGTGCCACGCTGAAGGGCCCGCCCTTGCGAGGGGCGGGCCCTTGTCGCGTCAGCGGAGCTCTGAGAACAGCTTGCCGATCCGGCTGACGCCCTCCACCAGGTCGTCATCGCCCAGCGCGTAGGACAGCCGGAAGTAGCCCGGAGTGCCGAACGCCTCGCCCGGCACCACCGCGACCTCGGCCTCTTCGAGCACCAGCTCGGCCAGCTCGGCGGTCGTGGCCGGACGAAGGCCGCGCAGCTCCTTGCCCAGGAGCTGCTTGACCGACGGGTAGGCGTAGAACGCGCCCAGCGGCTCGGGGCAGAACACGCCGGGGATCTCGTTGAGCATCCGCACGATGGTCTGACGGCGGCGGTCGAACGCCTCACGCATGGTCGCCACCGCCGACAGGTCGCCGGTCAGCGCGGTCAGCGCGGCGGCCTGGGGCACGTTGGCCACGTTGGAGGTGGCGTGCGACTGGAGGTTGGTCGCGGCCTTCACGACGTCCTTGGGGCCGATCATCCAGCCCACCCGCCAGCCGGTCATCGCGTAGGTCTTGGCCACGCCGTTCAGGATGATCACGCGGTCGGCCAGCTCGGGCGTGGCGGTGGCGATGCTGGTGAACTCCGCTCCGCCGTACACCAGGTGCTCGTAGATCTCGTCGGTGACCACCCAGAGCCCGTGCTCGGCCGCCCAGCGGCCGATCGCCTCGACCTCGGCGCGGCCGTAGACCGCGCCCGTCGGGTTGGACGGCGAGACGAACAGCAGCGCCTTGGTGCGCTCGGTGCGGGCCGCCTCCAGTTGGTCGAGGCTCGCCAGGTAGCCGGTCGTCTCGTCGGTGACGACGTTGACCTGGACCCCGCCCGCCAGCTTGATCGCCTCGGGGTAGGTGGTCCAGTAGGGCGCAATGACGATGACCTCGTCACCCGGGTCGAGCAGGGTGGCGAACGCCTCGTATACCGCCTGCTTGCCGCCGTTGGTGATCAGCACCTGGGAGGTTTCGGCGCGGTAGCCCGAGTCACGGAGCGTCTTGTCGACGATCGCCTGCTTGAGCTCGGGCAGGCCGCCCGCAGGGGTGTACTTGTGAAAGCGCGGGTTGCGTGCGGCCTCGACGGCGGCCTCGACGATGTAGTCGGGCGTCGGGAAGTCCGGCTCGCCCGCGCCGAAGCCGATCACCGGACGGCCGGCGGCCTTCATGGCCTTGGCCTTGGAGTCCACCGCGAGGGTCGCGGACTCGGAGATGGCTGCGATACGCGCTGATATGCGAGGTCGGGTCATACCCCCATGTTCCCAGACGCGCAGGGCCGCCACCTCCCCTTATCCGCCCCTTGGACGGCGCGTCGCGGGGTGTGGCGGCGTGCGGTGTGGCCTGTGGTTCTTGTGCGGTTCGACGTGGAGCCGAAACCGCCGTAGACTGCGGCATGGCCGTGGCCACCGTTCGTTGCGTGGTCGGCCGAGCGAGTCCTGGCCAGACTCCGGCTCAGTCGGGGTATGGTTGGTTGCACGACCTAGGGCACTGGCGCAATTGGTAGCGCACCGGTCTCCAAAACCGGCGGTTGGGGGTTCGAGTCCCTCGTGCCCTGCGAGAAGCGGTCCGCGCGGCAGGCGTGTTACAGCGCACCGCAGGTGGCGAGGACACGACGGATCAGGTGATTAATTGTGGCGATCGACACGCGCGGCGAGACTTCGGACAAGCCGGCTCCCAGCCCAAAGAAGAAGCGCACCACACCAGCCCTGTTCTACCGGCAGGTGGTCGCTGAGCTGCGTAAGGTCATCTGGCCGACGCGCAAGGACCTGATCACCTATACCACGGTCGTCTTGGTCTTCGTGTTGATCATGGTGGGCATCGTGTCCGCGCTAGACTTCCTGCTTACGGAGGGTGTGCTGGCGGTCTTCGGGTCCTCCTGAGCGATCCGGAGTCAACGTCGGCGGGAACACCCGCCGGTGTTGCCAGCAGCCCATCCAAGGAAAGAGAAAGAGTCACCGTGTCCGAGACCCCACTGTCGGCCGGCGGATCCCGCGATGAGTGGGACGGCGAGCCCGACGAGGTGATCGAGGCCGTCGGCGAGAGCCCTGAGGCGGCGGAGTCCGAGGCGTCGGAAGAGCCGGAGGCCGCGCATGAGGCCGATGGCGCCGATGAGTCGGCCGTCGATGAAGACGGTGACGTCCTTCCGGATTTGTCGGACGTCGACCCGGTCGAGGAGTTCAAGCGCCAGATGCGCGGCCTCCCGGGTGAGTGGTATGTCATCCACTCCTACGCCGGTTACGAGAACCGCGTGAAGTCCAACATCGAGACCCGTATCGGCTCGCTCAACATGGAAGACTTCATCTTCCAGGTCGAGGTGCCCACGCACACCGTCACCGAGTTCAAGAGCGGTAAGAAGGTCCCGGTCAAGGAGCGTGTGCTGCCCGGCTACGTGCTGGTCCGGATGGACCTCTCCGACGAGTCGTGGGCGGCGGTCCGCAACACGCCCGGCGTCACCGGGTTCGTCGGCCTGTCCAACAAGCCGAGCCCGCTCAACCTCGATGAGGTCGCCAAGCTGCTCGCGCCCGAGCCGGCCGAGGAGTCCAAGAAAGCGTCGGCCAAGGCCGCGCCCGCCACGGTCGACTTCGAGGTCGGCGAGTCCGTCACGGTCATGGACGGGCCGTTCGCCACGCTGCCCGCGACGGTCAGCGAGATCAGCGCCGAGTCGCAGAAGCTCAAGGTGCTCGTCTCGATCTTCGGCAGAGAGACCCCGGTCGAGCTGTCGTTCAACCAGGTCTCGAAGATCTGAGTCATCGCGTAGACTTGCCGTTCGTCCCCTCGGTCGCGTAGCGATGAGCCGCGCCCGCTAGGGATCGTAAAAGGACCCGGAGAAGGACAGATGCCTCCTAAGAAGAAGATCGCGGCATTGGTCAAGGTCCAGCTCCCCGCTGGCCAGGCCACGCCCGCCCCGCCCGTCGGTACCGCGCTCGGCCCGCACGGCGTCAACATCATGGACTTCGTGAAGCAGTACAACGCTGCCACCGATGCCCAGCGGGGGAACATCATCCCCGTCGAGATCACCATCTTCGAAGACCGCTCCTTCAGCTTCATCACCAAGACGCCTCCGGCGCCCGAGCTGATCAAGAAGGCCGCCGGTCTCGACAAGGGCAGCGCCAACCCGCACCGCGACAAGGTGGGCAAGCTCACCAAGGAGCAGCTGCGGCAGATCGCCGAGACCAAGATGCAGGACCTCAACGCCAACGACATCGCGGCCGCCGAGAAGATCATCGCCGGCACCGCCCGGTCGATGGGCATCACCGTCGCCGACTGACGACGCCGACCGACTCGGTCGGCCGGTCAGCCAGTGGGAGGGCCGAGCGCTGGCCCACACCACGACCACTCGTCCATGACACAGGAGTGAGCAGTGAAGCGCAGCAAGGGCTACCGCAACGCGGCGAGCCAGATCGACAGAGAGCACCTTTACGCCCCCGCCGAGGCGGCGAAGCTGGCCAAGGACACCTCTGCCACCAAATTCGACGCCACCGTCGAGGTGGCGCTGCGGCTGGGCGTCGACCCCCGCAAGGCGGACCAGATGGTGCGCGGCACCGTCAATCTCCCGCACGGCACCGGCAAGACCGCCCGGGTCCTGGTCTTCGCGACCGGTGACCGCGCCGAGGAGGCCCGTCAGGCGGGCGCCGACATCGTCGGGGCCGACGAGCTGATCGATGAGATCTCCAAGGGCAACCGGCTCAACGAGTTCGACGCGGTCGTGGCCACCCCCGACCTGATGGGCAAGGTCGGCCGGCTGGGCCGGGTGCTCGGCCCCCGCGGCCTGATGCCCAACCCGAAGACCGGCACGGTCACCCCCAACGTGGCCAAGGCGGTCGGCGACATCAAGGGCGGCAAGATCGAGTTCCGCGTCGACCGGCACGCCAACCTGCACTTCATCATCGGCCGCTCGTCGTTCAGCGAGCGCCAGCTCGTGGAGAACTACGCGGCCGCCCTCGACGAGGTGCTCCGGCTCAAGCCGTCCGCGGCCAAGGGGCGCTACCTCAAGAAGGTCACCTTCAGCACCTCCATGGGCCCGGGCATCCCGGTCGACCCCAACATCGTCCGCGGCCTCGTCGCCGAATCCCCGGCCTGACCCAAACCCGACAGCCCACCCCGCCCACACGAGGCACGGGGTGGGCTTCGTCGTTCCACCGACGCGTCAAACCCGTAGGAGGGCCTGACCCCCGAATGAACGCGCCGGCACCCGAGGTACGCCACGCCCAACAAACCCCGCCGCCCATACCCTCT
>NZ_POUA01000098.1 GCF_003236385.1 Spongiactinospora gelatinilytica | reverse complement strand
CCGTGAGACGACCGCCGTGCTTCCCAAGTGGCTCCGCCCCCCGCCTCCAGGCGGCTGGACCGCCGACATGCTCGACCACCTGCCCCCCGGCACCCCGCGGCACGTCGAGCTGATCGACGGAGCGCTCACGGCGCGGCCGCCGCAGACGGTCTTGCACATGCGGGTCGTCAGCCTGCTGGAGAACGCGATCCGGCCGCCCGCCGGGCTTGCTGTCGCGCGCGAGATGACGGTGACGCTCGGCCTGCGGCAACGCCCTGAGCCCGACATCCTCGTGGTCGAGGCCGCGGCCCTGCACAGCAGGCTGACCACGTTCAAGCCGGAGCAGGTTCACAGGCAGCAGCCGGAGTAGCCCGACCACCGGTCGAAGCGGCCCAACCGCAGGCCAGGGCAACCCGGCCGCGAACCCCAATAGCTCGACCACAGGAAGGAACAGCCGAACCGCGAACCGAAGCAGCCAGCCAGTGACCGAGGGAATCCGGCCGCAGGCCGGAGTGACCGGACCGCAGGCCGGGGTAACCCGACCAATGGGCGGGGCGGAGCCGGGGTTGCGATCTCCGCGCTGATGGAGCAGGTCAGGCGCTACCGCCCGGACGTTCGCACGCTTCAGGAGGTCATCGGGCCGGTGCCGGACCGCGGGCGAGAACAGGCGCACCCCGGACCGGAGTAACCCCACGGTAGACCGAAACGCCCTACCCCCAGTTAAGGCGACCGACCGCAGGTCGAAGCGGCCCAATCGCGAGCCGGAGTGACGGGGCCGCAGGCCCCGCCGGTGGGCGGGAGCGACCCGGCCGTGGATCGGGGAACCGGGCCGTAGGTCGGGGGAACCGGCTGAGGGCCGGAGTAGCCCAGGCCCAGACCGGACGGCCCGCCTCGGGGCTGGGCGAGCCGGGCGTGGGGCGAAGGGGGTTCAGCCCTCGGCCGGGTGCGCCGGTCGGGTCCGTGGGGTCCTTCGTGGATAGGGGGAGTATCAGGAGACGCCGGCTTCTTGCATGTCGCGGACCTCGCGCTTGAGTTCCTTGATTTCGTCGCGGAGGCGGGCCGCGACCTCGAATTGGAGGTCGGCGGCGGCCTGGTGCATTTGGTCGGTCAGGGACTCGATCAAGGACTCCAGCTGGGCTCGGGGCATTTCGCCGGCGATGGCCTTGGCGTGCTGGCCGGCCTGGCGGGAGAGGCCGGGGACGGGGGCCTTGCCGCGGCTTTGGCGGCGGCCGCCGCCGAGGAGTTGGTCGGTGTCGGCGTCTTCACGGTTGAGCTGGTCGAGAATGTCGGCGATCTTCTTGCGCAGCGGTTGCGGGTCGATGCCGTGGGCGGTGTTGTAGGCGACCTGCTTCTCGCGGCGGCGGTTGGTCTCCTCGATCGCGCGCTGCATCGAGGGGGTGACCGTGTCGGCGTACATGTGGACCTGGCCGGAGACGTTTCGCGCCGCGCGGCCGATGGTCTGGATCAGCGAGGTCTCCGAGCGCAGGAAGCCCTCCTTGTCGGCGTCGAGGATGCTGACCAGCGACACCTCGGGCAGGTCGAGGCCCTCCCGCAGCAGGTTGATGCCCACCAGCACGTCGAACTCGCCGAGGCGCAGCTCGCGCAGCAGCTCCACCCGGCGCAGCGTGTCGACCTCGCTGTGCAGGTAGCGGACCCGGATGCCCAGCTCCAGCAGGTAGTCGGTGAGGTCTTCGGACATCTTCTTGGTGAGGGTGGTGACCAGGACCCGCTCGTCGCGGTCGGCGCGCTCGCGGATCTCGTGGACCAGGTCGTCGATCTGCCCCTTGGTGGGCTTGACGACGACCTCGGGGTCGATCAGCCCGGTGGGGCGGATCACCTGCTCCACGACGTCGCCCTTGACCCGGTTGAGCTCGTAGGAGCCGGGGGTGGCCGACAGGTAGATCGTCTGGCCGATGCGATCGAGGAACTCCTCCCACTTCAGCGGCCGGTTGTCCAGGGCCGAGGGGAGCCGGAAACCGTGGTCGACCAGGGTGCGCTTGCGGGAGGCGTCGCCTTCGTACATCGCGCCGACCTGCGGAACGGTCTGGTGGGACTCGTCCAAAACCAGCATGAAGTCGTCGGGGAAGTAGTCGAGCAGGGTGTTCGGCGCCGACCCGGCCTCGCGGCCGTCGATGTGGCGCGAGTAGTTCTCGATGCCGGCGCAGGTGCCGATCTGGCGCATCATCTCGATGTCGTAGGTTGTGCGCATGCGCAGCCGCTGCGCCTCCAGCAGCTTGCCCTGCTGCTCCAACTGCGCGAGGCGAGCCGTGAGCTCCGCCTCGATGCCGGCGATCGCGCGTTCCATCCGCTCGGGGCCGGCCACGTAGTGCGAGGCCGGGAAGATGTACAGCTCGGTGTCCTCGGTGATCACCTCGCCGGTGAGCGGGTGCAGGGTGGCCAGCTTCTCGATCTCGTCGCCGAACATCTCGATGCGGACGGCCAGCTCTTCGTACTGGGGAATGATCTCGATCGTGTCGCCGCGCACGCGGAAGGTGCCCCGGGTGAAGGCCAGGTCGTTTCGCGCGTACTGCATGTCGACCAGGCGGCGTAGCAGCCGGTCGCGCTCGATCTCCTGGCCGACCTTGAGCCGGAGCATCCGATCGACGTATTCCTGTGGGGTGCCCAGGCCGTAGATGCAGGAGACGGAGGCGACCACGACGGTGTCGCGGCGCGTCAGCAGCGAGTTGGTCGCCGAGTGGCGCAGCCGCTCGACCTCCTCGTTGATCGAGGAGTCCTTCTCGATGTAGGTGTCGCTCTGCGGGACATATGCCTCGGGCTGGTAGTAGTCGTAATAGGAGACGAAGTATTCGACGGCGTTGCCCGGCATCATCTCGCGCAGCTCGTTGGCGAACTGCGCGGCCAGGGTCTTGTTGGGCTGCATCACCAGGGTGGGCCGTTGCACACGCTCGATCAGCCACGCGATGGAGGCGGTCTTGCCGGTGCCGGTCGCGCCCAGGAGCACGCTGTCCTTCTCCCCGGCGGTGATCCGGGCCGTGAGCTCGGAGATCGCCTGGGGCTGGTCACCGGACGGTGTCATTTCGGTGACGACCTTGAACGGCGCCACACTGCGCTGCAGATCTGTAACTGGCCTCACGCACTCCACTGTAGGCGGCCCCACCGACAGAAACGGACCGCCTGGTGACCGCCTCCGCGAGCGCCGAGCCCGCCGCCGCAGTCCAGGCTGACCTGCGCTCATCACACAGACGCACCGCCGGTGACAACGATCAATCCGATGTTAAGCAGATCGCAAGCGTCGTTCTCTTAACTGTCCGGCAGCAACGGTGTGTCTATCACTACATGCCGTGATATATCCGGAACTCCACATAGTTCTGCGCTCACCGCGCGTGACAACCCGGAGGTGTGATGGATGGCCCGTCCACGACAGGCGGTCATCGACAAGGCGAGGGGCGTCGCCCAGCGAGTCGCCGAGGGTGGTGATCTGCGCGGCGCGGTCGGGCAGGCCATCGACGAACTCGCCGGGCAACTGCCCGGTGACAAGGGAGCGGGCTTCCGCCTGAACCCGGACGACTTCCTCGCCGCCCGAGACCAGGCCGGCTCGCTCGGCACGCTGATCGAGGCGAGGTCCGCGTCGCTGAACGAGGCGAGCGAGATCGTCAACCGCAGCTTCGCCGGCAAGGGCCCGAACGGCGAGCCCGCCCACGTCATCTCGCCCGTGATCATGCCGAGGTCCGGAACCGCCAAGGTGATCATCCCACTGGTGGTGCTGGCCGGGCTCGGCCTGGTCGGGCTGGTGGTGAGCGGCCTGCCCATCGATGCGGCGGTACTGTTCGGCCCGCACTACTGGGCGGTGCTGGTACTGGCCGCCGCGCTCCTGTGGTGGCGCAGGAGCGTGGTCATGGTGCCGGAGGGGTGCCGCGCGCTCATCACCAAGTTCGGCAAGCTGGTCCAGATCGCCGAACCGGGCCGGGTGACGCTGTTCAACCCGTGGAAGCGGGTCAGTTACATCGTCAACACCACGCGTGAGTACCCGTTCAACGCCCCCATCCGCGAGGCCCCCACCCAGCAGGGCGTCAAGGCCAGCGTGGACCTGTTCCTGCAGTTCCGGATCGAGGACCCGGCCGAGTTCATCTTCGTGCTCGGCTCGGTGACCGGCTTCCAGGCCAAGCTCCAGAACGCGATCAGCGAGGTCACCCGGAGCCTGATCTACGCCCAGCGCGCGGAGGACATCTACGACCTCGTCGGAGAGAGCACCGTCGGCATGCTGGACAACCTGAACCAGCAGTTCCTGCCCGCCGTACGGCTGACCGACGTCAACATCACCCACGCCGAGCCGTCCAGCCAGGAGTACCGGATGGACCTGGCCGCCCCCGAGATGGTCCGGGTGGCCAAGGAGGCCTACACCTACGAGTACGAGCTCCAGCTCCGCAAGGAGCAGAACGAGGGCGACCTGACCAAGGAGCTGGCCGGACTGCAGGAGACGCTGTCGGCCATCCACGCGGAGATCGCCGGATACCAGGCACAGATGGACACCGCGCTGGAACGTGCCTCGCACCAGGCCAAGGCCCAGGCGCGGCAGCGGCTGGTGGAGGCCGAGAGCACCGCGAACGCCAACGCCGCGCTGCTGGAGGCCCAGGCCCTGGACATCCGTGCGCTCTCGGCGGCCGAGGCCCCCGAGATCCTGGACTACCGGTTCCAGACCGACCTGCTGGACAAGCTGGAGGGCGTGGCCACCCGGCTGCCCCAGGTGATCCAGGTGGGCGACGGCGCCGACATCGACTTCCTGGCCCTGGCCAGGCAACTGGTCGGCGGCAAGGACGCGACGCTGTTCTCCGGCGAGGACATGGCCGCGATCCGCGCCCGGCTGGGCGAGATCGGGCGACGGATCTCGGAGCGGGAGTCCGAGATCGCCGCGCTGCTCGCGGCGGGGACGCCCACCGTGCCGGCCGGGCCTGCGCCGGAGCCCGTACCGGCCCTCGTGCCCGGGGCCGCCCCGCGGCCCGAGCCCACCGGACGGCACGCGCTCAGCACGCAGCCCGCGCCTCACGAGGAGCCGCCCTTCACCCCTGGGGAGACCCGATGAACCGCGACTTCTCCAAGATCAAGGAATCCCTGGCCTCCTGGTCGGAGATCCGCCAGTTGCTGCGCGGCGGCGAGCAGGGCCAGCTCGTCCCCGTGGTGATCCCCAAGGACCGGCGCGGGTTCTCGTGGATGACGCTGATGTTCCTGGCCGTCTACCTGGCCGGTACGGCGGTGCTGGCCGAGTACGCCATCGTCAGCCTGCTCGCCTGGATCGGCGCCGCGTTCTTCCTGGTCACCGGGCTCGTCTGGATGTGGCGGCGGGCGATCATCGAGATCGAGCAGGGCACCACCGGCGTGCGCAGCAGGTGGGGCGCGATCACCGGCACGCTCGACCCCGGCCGCCACTACCTGTGGCTGCCCTGGGACCGGGTCGAGGCGGTCGTGGACACCTCCACCGAAATCCCCTACACCGCGCCCATCGCCGCCTGCCCGACGGCCGAGAACGTCCCGCTCAAGGCCATCGAGTTCTTCCTGAAGTTCCGGATCGTGGACCCGGTCGCCTTCGTCCGCACGATCGGCGCGGGCAACTTCGACCTCGTGCTCTCCAGCGCCGTCCAGGACGCCATCCGCCAGCGCAGCCGCAGGGTCAACACCGAGCGCGCCTACGACCTGCGCGGTTCCGACGTCAACGACATGCAGGAGGCGCTGAACCGCCAGCTCGGCCGGTACGGCGTGCGGGTGATGGGCTGCAACATCCCCGACGTGCAGCTTCCCGACCAGTACCAGCAGCACCTGTCCACCCGCGAGAAGGTCGCCAAGGAGCTGTCGGCCTACGAGCGGGAGTGGGAGCTGACCAGGAAGCGCCGCATCGACACGCTGCTGATGGAGATCGAGCGGGCCAAGAAGACCCGCGACGCGCGGATCGTCGAGGTCAAGGCCGCCCACAACACCGCGCGCAAGGACGTCGCGCGGATGCTGGAGGAGCACGAGACCGAGGCGCAGCGGGTGCGCTGGGAGATCGAGGCGCGCGGCCGGGCCGAGCTGACCTTCGCCGAGAACGAGGCCAAGGCGCAGCGCCGGCTGGCGGACTCCTACCGCGACAACCGCGCGGTGCTTCAGTACGAGCTGGCCAGGCGCCGCCTGGAGGTGGGCGCCAAGCTGGCCGAGAGCGCGCCGCAGCCGCTCGTGGTCAGGACCGGGACCGCCTCGGGCGAGTCGTCCGCGCTGTCCACGCTGCTGCTGGCGCAGATGCTCCCCAAGATCACGGGAGGGAACGGCCAAGTGCCGCCGCCCGTTGTACAACCCCCGCCCCCCAGGTCCGCCTGACCTGGACCGGCGGGTCCGCCCCGAACCTGACAACCCCCTGCTGAGTCACTTCATACCTGGAGACGTCCCGATGGTGTTCCGCAAACTGATGGCCGCGTTCGGCGCGGGTGTCGAGGTAGACACGGTCCTGCACAACTCGAACGTCCGTCCCGGCGACATCCTCCGCGGCGAGGTCAACTTCCGCGGCGGCTCCGCCGACCAGCGGATCGACGGAATCTTCATCGACTTCACCGCCAAGGTCGAGGTCGAGAGCGGCGACAACGAGTACAACGCGACCTACAGCTTCCTGCACCAGGCGGTGGCCGGGCCGTCGGAGCTGCCGGCGGGCGACTCCAGGTCGGTGCCGTTCGAGATCCAGGTGCCGTGGGAGACGCCGATCAGCGCCATCGGCGGGCATCCGCTGCGCGGCATGCGGCTCGGCGTCGCCACCGAACTGTCCCTGGCGGGAGCGCTGGACAAGGGCGACCTCGACCCGCTGTTCGTCAACCCGCTGCCGGCGCAGGAGTACCTGATCAACGCCCTGAACCGGATGGGGTTCGGGTTCAAGAAGGCCGACCTGGAGCGCGGCACGCTGCGCGGCTCCGGCATGCCGTTCTTCCAGGAGATCGAGTACTACGCGGGGCACGAGTGGCGGCGCCACTTCAACGAGCTGGAGCTGACGTTCATCGCGGGGCCGCAGGCGATGGACGTGATCTTGGAGGCCGACAACCGCGGCGGGTTCCTGTCCGCGGGCGGTGACACCTACAGCAGGTTCACCGTCGGCTACGGCGACAATCCGGCGGGGGTGGAGCAGACCATGCAGAACGCGCTGCAGGCCATGGCCCGCCGCCGCGGCTGGTTCTGACCTGACGCGAGAGGGCCCCGGCGTACGATCGCGCGCCGGGGCTTTCTCAACGCCCGGCCTGGCGGCCCAGCGCCGCCCAGACATCCCCCACACGCGCCTCCAGATCGGCCACAGAGCCCTCGTTGGGCACGATGTGGTCTGCTACCGCCAACCGGGCCTCCCGGGACGCCTGGGCGGCGATACGGGCCTTGGCGTCGGCCTCGCTCATGCCGCGGATCCGGACCAGCCGCTCCAGCCTGATCTCGTCGGAGGCGTCGACGACGATCACCGAGTCGTACTGCGGGGCGAGGCCGTTCTCCACGAGCAGCGGCACGTCGTAGACCACGATCGCGTCGTCGGGGGCGACGGCCCGCAGCTCGGCGACCCGCGCGCCGACCAGCGGGTGGACGATGCCGTTGAGCGTGGCGAGCTTGGCGGAGTCGGCGAACACGATCGACCCGAGTCTGGCCCGGTCCAGCGCCCCGTCCTTCGTCAGCACCTCCTCGCCGAACGCCGCCACGACGCGGGCCAGGCCCTCGGTGCCGGGTTCGACGACCTCCCTGGCCACCTGGTCGGCGTCGATCACGACCGCCCCCCTGCGGGCCAGCATCCGCGCGACCTCGGACTTGCCCGACCCGATCCCGCCGGTGAGCCCGACCGTCAACATCAGGACCGCTCCTCTCCGGCCGGTCGCGCCGGGCGGCGCATGTGGACGAGCGTCAGATGCTCATGGACCCGTTCCCTGCCGGTCTCCCGATAGCCGTACCGCCGGTAAAGCCGCAGGCTCGTCTCCGACAGATGGCCGGTGAACAGGTCGAACGCGGCGATCTCCGCCGCCTCGGCGGCCTTTTCGTGCAACGCACCGAGCAGCCTGCCGCCGATGCCCCGGCCCTGCATGTCCGGGACGACCACCAGCCGGCCGACCAGGCAGGTGGTCCCGGAGAGCAGGCCGCGCACGGAGCCGATGATCCTGGAACCCGCCGACGCCTTCAGCATGAGCCCGGTGCCCGCGGCCTGGCGGATCCGCTCCACCGACTCCACCAGCGGCGGGATGAACGGGTCGCCGTAGAGCTGGGCCTCGGTCACGTAGGCGGCGCGCTGGACGGTCAGGATCTCCCCGGCGTCGTCCGGCCCGGCCCTCTCGATCCGTGTCACGGCGACCACCCTACTGACCCAGCGAGAGGCCGGAGAACACGAAACCCCGCCACGAGGGCGGGGTCCGGTGGGTCCGGTGGCCCCGGCCGGACAGGCCGGGGCGAACCGGTGTGTCAGGTCTGGCCGCCGGCCAGCTTCTCGCGCAGCGCCGCGAGGGCCTCGTCAGAGGCGAGTGCGCCGCCGGTGCCGCCGCTCTGGGCGGGGGCGCTGCTGGTCGAACCAGCCTGGGGCTCGCCGGTGTAGGAGGACTGGGCGCCCTCTCCGCCGGCCTCGGCCTCGGCCTTGCGGGCCTCCTCGACCTGCCGCTTGTGGGCCTCGAAACGCGCCTGGGCCTCGGCGTACTGCCGCTCCCACTCCTCACGCTGCTTCTCGAAGCCGTCCAGCCACTCGCCGGTCTCAGGGTCGAAGCCCTCAGGGTAGATGTAGTTGCCCTGGTCGTCGTAGGTCGCCGCCATGCCGTACAGCGTGGGGTCGAACTCCACGTCGGCGCCGATCGCGCCCTCGTTGGCCTGCTTGAGGGACAGCGAGATGCGGCGCCGGTCGAGGTCGATGTCGATGATCTTCACGAAGATCTCGTCGCCGACCTGGACGACCTGCTCCGGGATCTCCACGTGGCGCTCGGCCAGCTCGGAGATGTGGACCAGGCCCTCGATGCCCTCCTCGACCCGGACGAACGCGCCGAACGGCACCAGCTTGGTGACCCGGCCGGGGACGACCTGGCCGATCTGGTGGGTGCGGGCGAACTGCTGCCAGGGGTCTTCCTGGGTGGCCTTGAGCGAGAGGGAGACCCGCTCGCGCTCCATGTCCACGTCGAGAACCTCGACGGTGACCTCCTGGCCCACCTCGACGACCTCGGACGGGTGGTCGATGTGCTTCCAGGACAGCTCCGAGACGTGCACCAGACCGTCCACGCCGCCGAGGTCGACGAACGCGCCGAAGTTGACGATCGAGGACACGACCCCCTTGCGGACCTGGCCCTTCTGGAGGGTGTTGAGGAACGTCTGGCGAACCTCGGACTGGGTCTGCTCCAGCCAGGCGCGGCGGGAGAGGACCACGTTGTTGCGGTTCTTGTCCAGCTCGATGATCTTGGCTTCGAGCTCCCGGCCGACGTAGGGCTGCAGGTCGCGGACCCGGCGCATCTCGACCAGGGACGCCGGCAGGAAGCCGCGCAGCCCGATGTCGAGGATGAGGCCGCCCTTGACGACCTCGATAACGGTGCCCGTGACGATGCCGTCCTCGTCCTTGATCTTCTCGATCGTGCCCCAGGCGCGCTCGTACTGGGCGCGCTTCTTGGACAGGATCAGGCGGCCTTCCTTGTCCTCCTTCTGAAGGACAAGGGCTTCAACGTGCTCGCCTACCTCGACGACCTCGGCCGGATCGACATCGTGCTTGATCGAGAGCTCACGGGAGGGGATGACTCCCTCGGTCTTGTAACCGATGTCGAGCAAGACCTCGTCTCGATCGACCTTGACAACGGTGCCCTCGACGATGTCACCGTCATTGAAGTACTTGATGGTCTCGTCGATCGCGGCGAGGAAGGCCTCTTCGGAACCGATGTCGTTGACCGCTACCTGCGGGGTGCTCGAGGTGGCCTCAGTGCTGCTCGTCATGTGTGGAATTGCTCCGAACGCGGACAGATGTCGATGTGTGGCTACCGCGCGGCAGGCCCTCACTTCAACCCGAGGAATCGTTGATCGACATCGTCGAGCGCGAGCCCGCTCCGTCTGAGGCACGCGCGAGCCCACAGCGCAGCGATCAGCATATGAGACGTGAGCAGCCTGGTCAATCCCGGGAAGCGGACCCATCGGGGGCCCGATGCCCCCGCGTCACGCGGGCTAATAGGCGTTGACCTGCCGGCTCCCCTTGACCGCGATATTACCCTGAAGTTGCCGCGGGATGGATATCCGGGCGGGATCGCCGTCGGCGGTGTACCGCTGGTCAGGGTGTTTCGCCAGCCAGTCGAGCCAGTACTTGGAGCACCAGCGGCGGCACTCCCCTTTTTTGCCGTTGCTCTGGATCCGCTGGATGCTGCCCCGGTCGAGCTTCTTGTGGTGCGGGGACAGCGAGGGCTCCGCCCCGGCCAGGAAGACGCCCTTGTAGTCGTACCCGGTGCCGCCCCACTTGCCGGTCTTGGAGGTCTTGCCGCGCGGGCGCGAGCCGAACGGCAGGGCGAAGGTCTCCGAGTCGGTCACCCCGAGCCGCTGGAGCAGCCGCTCGCCCCTGGCGATCTGCTCTCGCGCCCGCTTCGGCGGGATGGCCCTGAGGTCGGGGTGCCCCCAGGTGTGGTTGCCCACCTCGAAGCCGCGCTCGATCAGCCAGCGCACGGCCTGCTCCTGCTGCTTCACGTTCTCCAGCCCGAACGGCCGGCTGTTGATCCAGAACGTCGCCACGGGCCGGAAGTCCGGGTACTTCTTGGCGACGTCGTAGATGATCGCGACCGCGGTGTCCTTGGCCGGCATCCCCCGCTCGTCCAGGGCGAAATGGCTCTCGTGGCCGTCGTCGAAGGTCAGCACCACCGGATGCGAGCCCGCCGGGATGTTGATCTCGCCGCGCACGAACTCGCGGGCGGTGACCGGGACGTAGCCCTCCTTGGCCAGCCGCACCAGCTCGGCGCGGACGGCGGCCGGCGTGCGGTCGATGGACGCGTGCCGCTTGCCGACGATCCGGTGGTACATGAGCACCGGCACCAGGCCCAGTTCGTTGGCCTTGACCCGGCGCGCCGACTCCGGCGTGGCGGTGATCGGCGCGGGCGGGCCCACCGACGGGAGCGCCTGGACCGGCGGCGGCAGGGCCGTGGGGGGCACGGCCGGCGGCGTGGCCGGTCCGGTCTTCGGCCGCGGCTTGGCGGCGGGACGGTTCACCGGCGGATCTTGACCGGACATGGACTGAAGGGCGAGCAGCGCCGCCGCGACGACGATGACGTTGGCGATGGCGACCGCACGCGTGACGAAGGCCGGACTGCGCACACATCTCCAGGGCCGATCGGGGACGGACAGATCACCACACTAGGACCTATCCCCGAGATGCGCGCGAAACCAGACAAACCACTCAGTGCCCGGCGTCCTCCCATGTGCGGCCGACGCCGATCGAGACGTCCAGCGGGACGCGCAGCAGGTAGGCCGAGCTCATCTGCTCGACGGCGAGCCGCCGCACCGCCTCGGTCTCGCCGGGGGCCACCTCGAAGACCAGCTCGTCGTGGACCTGCAGCAGCATCCGCGAACGCAGCCCCTCCTCCCCCAGGGCCCGGCGCACGTTGAGCATCGCGACCTTGATGATGTCGGCGGCCGACCCCTGGATCGGGGCGTTGAGCGCCATCCGCTCGGCCATCTCGCGCCGCTGCCGGTTGTCGCTGGTCAGGTCGGGCAGGTAGCGGCGGCGGCCCATGATGGTCTCGGTGTAGCCGTCGTTGCGGGCCTGGGCCACGATCGCGTGCAGGAAGTCGCGCACCCCGCCGAACTCCTGGAAGTATTCGTCCTTCAGCGCCCTGGCCTCGGCGACCGGGATGTTGAGCTGCCCGGACAGCCCGAAGTCGGACAGGCCGTAGGCCAGGCCGTAGTTCATCGCCTTGATCCGGGCCCGCAGCTCGCCGCCGACCTGCTCGGGCGGCAGCCCGAACACCCGCGCGGCGGTGGCCTGGTGAAAGTCGTGGCCGGACTCGAAGGCGGCGATCAGCGACTCGTCACCGGACAGATGGGCCATGATCCGCAGCTCGATCTGGCTGTAGTCGGCGGTCAGCAGGGTCTCGAAGCCCTCGCCGACGGTGAAGCCCTGCCGGATGCGGCGGCCCTCGCTCGTGCGGATCGGGATGTTCTGGAGGTTGGGCTTTTCCGAGCTGAGCCGGCCGGTGGCCGCGATGATCTGGTTGAAGGTGGTGTGGATGCGGCCGTCGTCGCCGATCTCCTTGATCAGGCCCTCGACCGTGACCCTGAGCTTGGTCTGGTCGCGGTGCCGCAGCATGATCATCGGCAGCTCGTGCTCGGTCTGCGTGGCCAGCCAGGCGAGCTGGTCGGCGTCGGTGCTGTAGCCGGTCTTGGTGCGCTTGGTCTTGGGCAGCCCCAGCTTGCCGAACAGGATCTCCTGGAGCTGCTTGGGCGAGCCCAGGTTGAACTGCTCGCCGACCACCCCGTGCGCCTCCTCCACCGCCTGCTTGACCGCGGCCCCGAACTGGGCCTCCTGGGCGGCGAAGTGCTCCCGGCCGGCGGCGATGCCCGCGCGCTCCATCTCGGCGAGGACCCTGACCAGCGGCAGCTCCACATCGCCCATCAGGTGGGTGCCGCCGCGCGAGGAGAGGAACTCCTCCAGACCGTCGGCCAGCTCGCGCACCGCCTGGGCGCGCAGCGCGAGGTCACGGGCCTCGGCGTCGTCGTTGTCCTCGCCCGCGGCGTCGAACAGCGTGCCCTGCCCGTCGGGGCCGGACTCGGCCCGCAGCTCCCGCGACAGGTAGCGCACGGCCAGGTCGTCGAGCTTGAAGTCACGCTGGCCGGGGGTCGCCAGGTAGGCCGCCAACGCGGTGTCGCACGACAGCCCGCGCAGGTCCAGGCCCTGCGCCCACAGCGCGAGCATCGGGCCCTTGGCGTCGTGGACGGCCTTGGGCCTGGTTTCGTCGGCCAGCCATTCGCGCAGCGCCCGCTCGTCGCCCTCGGTGAGCGCCGCCGGGTCGACGTAGGCCGCGACGCCGTCGGGCGAGGCGATGGCCAGCGCGTCGATGCGGCCGGTGCCGCTGCCGTAGGCGCCGCGGAACTCCAGCCCGGCCCGGCCCTGCGGCATGTCGGCGAGCCAGCCGGCCAGCTCGTCGGGGCCGGGCATGGTCAGCTCGACCTCGAAGCCCGCCTCCGCCTCGGCGGTGGCCGAGTCGGGGCCGAGCGTGTTGAACAGCCGCTCGCGCAGCTCGCCGCGGATCTGCAGGGAGTCAAGGAGCTTGTGGATGCCGTCGCGGTCGAAGGCGCCCATGGTGAGGGCGGCGATGTCGGCCTCGACCGGCACGTCGCGGCGCAGCTCGGTGAGCCGCCGGTTGAGCAGCACCTGGTCGAGGTGGTCGCGCAGCTTCTCGCCGACCTTGCCCTTGACCTCGTCGACGCGGTCGACCAGCTCCTCCAGCGAGCCGTACTCGCGGATCCACTTGGCGGCGGTCTTCTCGCCGACCCCCGGGATGTTCTTCAGGTTGTCGCTGGTGTCGCCGCGGATCGCGGCGAAGTCGGGGTACTGGACCGGGGTCAGCTCGTACTTCTCGTAGACGGCGTCGGGCGTGAACCGGGTCATGTCGCTGATGCCGCGGCGGGTCATCAAAACGGTGATCCGCTCGTTGACGAGCTGGAGCGCGTCGCGGTCGCCGGTGACGATCAGCACGTCCATCTCCTGGCCCGCGGCCTGGGTGGCGAGCGTCGCGATCAGGTCGTCGGCCTCGAAGCCGGGCTGGGACATGCGCGGCACGCCCAGCGTGTCGAGCATCTCGAAGATCAGGCTGACCTGGCCGCGGAAGTCTTCCGGCGTCTCGGTGCGGTTGGCCTTGTACTCGGCGTACTCGACATGCCGGAAGGTCGGCTCCGAGCGGTCGAAGCAGACCGCGATGTGGGTCGGCCGCTCATCGCGCAGCGCGTTGACCAGCATGGAGGTGAACCCGTAGACCGCCTCGGTGTGCTGGCCGTCGGTCGTGACGAGGTTGGCCTCCTTGAGCGCGTAGAACGCCCGATAGGCCAGCGAATGCCCGTCGAGCAGCATAAGGCGTGGGGACGCGGGGGTCACTTCTGTCTTCGGCACACCACGCAGCCTAGTCGTCTGCTACGACAGAAAACCTGAGCTCGGCACACCGTGGGGATCTCTTTGACACCGGCCCGCTCCCAGGTCGGAACGGCCGACCCGCGGCAGGGCGGTGATGAGCCCGGGGCGCCTTTGGTGCCGTGAGTGGGCTTCCCCGCCCCGCACGTTGTCTACTCGGCCACCCCGGGCTCCGCTGGCTCCACGGTAGCGAGCCGGCGGGCCTCGCGCAAAGGGTGACGTCAGAGGCTTTTGTGGTGATCCACGACGTTCGTAACGTTCGAGGGGGTAGTGACGATGGTGGCCAGAGGTGTCCCCCTTGGGGTCCTGGCCGAATTGGCGTAATTAGCCAAACCATAAGACGGCACTGTCGGACTTCACATGTTCAGTAAATATGCTCTGACCTGGTCGATTTTTCCTCACGCCGAAGAAACACCCTGGTCACCGATTGGTGACGAACGGCCTCTTACCGGGCGGCCCAGAGCTAAGCTCCGCCCACAGCATTGCACCTCATTCTTGCGATGTGGCGTGCCGGGATGGGGGCACAACCTCCACCACGACCTCATTAGGGAGCACCATTGCGCAGAGCCGTGATCGCGTTCACGGCGTTCCTTGGCGGACTCTTCTTCCTGCTCACGTCCTCCACCGCTGCGGCGTGGGCAGAGGGCGAGGGCCTGAAGGGGACACTCAAACACCAGAGTCAGCCAGTGAACGGTGTGAAGATCAGTGTCGTTGACGAGGGCGGGGACGCCGTCGGCGACGACACCACCGATGCCAAGGGCGAATGGGCGATCCCCGTTCCCAAGGCAGGCACCTACAAGGTCACCCTGGACCAGAAGACGCTCCCGCAGGGAGTGGCGCTGAAGTTCAAGGACAGAGCGACCCTCACGGTACAGGTCTATGAGGGCAACCAGCGCACCGTACTGTTCGCCATCGCGGCGGGCGGAGGCGGCGGCCCGGGCGACGCCGAGACGGCCACGCCGCCGAGCGAGTCGGCCCAGTACTGGACGCGCGTGGCGCAACTCGGCTTCGAGGGGCTGAGCCTCGGCCTGATCATCGCGCTCGGCGCGGTCGGCCTGTCGCTCATCTTCGGCACGACCGGGCTCACCAACTTCGCGCACGGGGAACTGCTCACCCTCGGCGCGTTCACCGCGTTCGTGTTCAACACCGCCATGGGGCTGCACCTGTTGATCGCCGCCCCGCTGGCCGTGGCGGTCGCGGCGGTGTTCGGATACGCCCAGGACCGATGGTTCTGGGGCGTGCTGCGCAGGCGCAAGACCGGGATCATCTCGATGATGATCGTGTCGATCGGCCTGGCCATGTTCCTGCGGTACACGCTGCTGTTCTTCTTCGGCGGCCAGGGCAGGTCCTACGAACAGTACGTCGCCCAGCAGGGCATACAACTCGGCCCGATTTCGGCCACGCCCAAGAGCCTGGTCGCGATGGCCATCGAGATCGCCGTGCTGATCCTCATCGGCCTGGGGCTGCTCTACACGCGCATCGGCAAGGCGACCCGCGCGGTGGCCGACAACCCGGCGCTCGCCGCGTCCTCGGGCATCAACGTCGATCGGGTCGTGCGGATCGTGTGGGCGGCGGGCACCGCCACCGCCGCGCTGGCGGGCATCCTGCTCGGCACCACCCAGAACCTCGGCTACCAGATGGGCCTGCAGGTCCTGCTGCTGATGTTCGCCGGCGTCACGCTCGGCGGCCTCGGCACCGCCTTCGGTGCCCTGGTCGGGTCCCTGATCGTGGGAGTGTTCATCCAGGTCTCCACGTTGTGGATTCCACCCGAGATGAAGACGGTGGGCGCGCTGGTGGTCCTCATCATCGTGCTACTCATCCGGCCGCAGGGCATCCTCGGCCGCCGCGAGCGGATCGGTTAGGGGGACCGCGGACATGGACTGGACTCTCATCATCAGCCGCGCCGCGGAGGCCGGCATCGGCACCGAGACCGTGATCTACGCGCTCGCCGCGATCGGCCTCAACGTGCACTTCGGCTACACCGGCCTGCTGAACTTCGGCCAGGCCGCCTTCCTCGCGGTCGGCGCCTACGCGATCGCCGTCACCGTGTCGACCTTCGGCCTGCCGTTCTTCCTGGGCGTGGCCATCGGCCTGGCCCTGGCGATCGTGCTGGCCCTGCTGCTGGGCATACCCACCCTGCGGCTGCGGGCCGACTACCTGGCCATCGTCACCATCGCCGCGGCCGAGATCGTCCGCCTGGTGGTGCGCGCGGTGGCCCTGCGGGACACCTTCGGCGGCACCGACGGCCTGCAGGGGTTCTCCGACTCCTTCTACTCGCTCAACCCCTACCCCGCCGGGCAGTACGAACTGGGCTCGATCATCGGCTTCGACCACCGCACGATGTGGGTGCTCACCGTCGGCTGGGTCCTGGTCGCGATCTCCTGCTTCCTGATCTACCTGCTCATGAAGAGCCCGTGGGGCCGTGTGCTGAAGGCCATCCGCGAGGACGAGGACGCCGTGCGCAGCCTCGGCAAGAACGTGTTCTCCTACAAGATGCAGTCGCTGATGATCGGCGGCGTGATCGGCTCGCTGGCGGGCTTCATCTTCGCGCTCAGCCGGGCCGCCGTGCAACCGGACCTGTTCAGCACCGAACTGACCTTCTACGCGTACACGGTCCTCATCCTCGGCGGCGCCGCCCGCATCCTCGGGCCCGTGGTGGGCGCGGCCATCTTCTGGGCCCTGCTCGTCCTGATCACGACCGGTCTGGAGGAGGCCGTCCGCGCGGGCGTCATCACCTTCATCACCACCAACCAGGTCGGCGCGATCAGGTTCATGCTGGTCGGCCTGGGGCTCATGCTCCTGCTCATCTTCCGGCCGCAGGGCATCTTCGGCGACAAGAGGGAGATCGCACTCGATGCACGCTGACGAAGCCGCCGCAGACCGCTCGCCGAAGGCCGCGGGGCACACCCCGCAGGCCCCCACGGACGGCAACCGCGGGGCGCACGCCACCGCCGCCTTCGCCGGGCTCGCCACCGAGCCGGGCGTGGCCAAACCCGACCCCATCCTGGTCGTCGACAACGTGGTGCGCCGCTTCGGCGGCCTCACGGCCGTGGACGTCGAGCACGTCGAGATCCAGCGTGGTTCCATCACCGCGCTCATCGGCCCGAACGGCGCGGGCAAGACCACCTTCTTCAACCAGCTCACCGGCTTCGACAGCGCCGACGCCGGGCAGTGGACCTTCAACGGCCGCAGGATCAACGGCCTGGCCGCGCACAAGATCGCCCGGATCGGGATGGTCCGTACCTTCCAGCTCACCAAGGCCCTGTCCAAGCTGACGGTCCTGGAGAACATGCGCCTGGGCGCCCAGAAGCAGATCGGCGAGAGCTTCCTGCGGGCGCTCATTCCGAGCCTGTGGCGCGACCAGGAGGACGAGATCACCCAGCGGGCCGAGGAACTGCTCACGCGGTTCAAGCTGGACGCCAAGCGCGGCGACTTCGCCGGCAGCCTGTCCGGCGGCCAGCGCAAACTGCTGGAGATGGCCCGGGCGCTGATGGTTGGCCCCGAGCTGGTGATGCTCGACGAGCCCATGGCCGGGGTCAACCCGGCGCTCACCCAGTCCCTGCTCGGCCACGTCAAGGACCTGCGCGAGCAGGGCATGACCGTGCTGTTCGTCGAGCACGACATGGACATGGTCCGTGACATCAGCGACTGGGTGGTCGTCATGGCCCAGGGCCAGGTGATCGCCGAGGGCCCGCCCGGCACGATCATGTCGGACACCCGCGTGGTGGACGCCTACCTGGGCGCGCACCACGACACGCCCCTGTCGGCAGAGGAGGAGGAGCGGCAGCTCGCCGAGGCCGAGGCCGAACTGGAGGCCAAGGCCGCCCAGGAGCCCGGCCCGGACTCCCCGGAGACCGACGCGACCGCTCAGGAAGGAGCAGGCCGGTGACCGAGCCCAACGGCCAGCCGCTCACCCGGGCCCAGGAGGCCCGCGACACGTCCGCGGCCGCCGTCACCGACCGTTCCGCGCACGTCGCGGCGGCGAAGGACGCGGTGCTGCGCTGCGACGAGCTGTACGCCGGATACGTGCCCGGCGTGAACATCCTCAACGGGTGCGACCTCTACGTCGGCGACGGCGAACTGATCGGCATCATCGGCCCCAACGGCGCGGGCAAGTCCACCCTGCTCAAGTCGATGTTCGGGCTGGTGGACGTGCGCCGGGGCACGGTGACCCTGAAGGGTGAGAACATCACCCGGCTCAAGGCGCACGCGCTCGTGGCGCGTGGGGTGGGATACGTCCCGCAGACCAACAACGTCTTCCCCAGCCTCAGCATCGAGGAGAACCTCCAGATGGGCGCGTTCCAGGCGCCCAGGAAGTTCAAGGAGCGCTTCGAGTTCGTCGCCGAGCTGTTCCCCGCGCTGAAGGAGCGCCGCAAGCAGCGCGCCGGATCACTGTCCGGCGGCGAGCGGCAGATGGTCGCCATGGCCCGGGCCCTGATGACCGAACCCTCCGTGCTGCTGCTCGACGAGCCCTCCGCGGGCTTGTCGCCCAAGCTGCAGGACCAGGTGTTCATCCGGGCCCAGCAGATCAACCGGGCGGGCGTCACGGTGATCATGGTGGAGCAGAACGCCCGCCGCTGCCTGCAGATCTGCGACCGCGGCTACGTCCTCGACCAGGGCCGCAACGCCTACACCGCCACCGGCAGGCAACTGATCAACGACCCGAAGGTGATCGAGCTCTACCTCGGCACGCTCGCCAAGGCCTGATCCCGCACCGGCGAACGGCCCCGGCCCCCCTCGCGAGGGGGTCGGGGCCGTTCGCATGCGCGCCGCGCCGAGGCATGCGCCTGCGCGGCGCTGAGCGCGTCGTGGAGCGGCCACCGGTGCGCGGCCGGTATCGCCGTTTCCGTACCGGCGGCGACGGCCGCGAGCGGGCCCCTGAGGCGTCCGAGGCGGTCCATGCCGAAGGGCCCCGGCCGGGAGTGGCCGGGGCCCTTCGGTACAGCGATTCGTGATGGGGAGATCAGCCTGCCCTGCGCGGGCTCATGGCCGCCGTCTCCCCAGGTGTGGAACGCCGGGCGGGATCAGCCCTCGACCTTGCCCGTACGGAAGTCGACGTTCTTGTGCGTGTTGCTGTCGTCGTACTGGTAGACGCCGATGGTGGCCTCGGTCGGGTCACCGGCGTCGCTGAACTCGATCGGGCCGCTGACGCCGTTGAAGTCGACGTCTTTGCCCGCCTTGATCAGGTCGACGCACGCCTTGAAGTTGTCGCACTTCTCGCCGCCCTTGCTGACCTCGGGCAGCTTGGCCGCGATCGCGGCGCCCTCGTCGCTCTTGGCGGCCTCGGCGGCCAGCGCGATCAGGATCGCGGCGTCGTAGGACTCGGGACCGTAGTTGAAGTCCTTCAGGTCCGGGTTGATCTTCAGCAGCTTGTTCTTCAGGTCGTCCTTGACCTCCGCGCCGGGCTGGGTGCCCTTGACACCCTTCAGGGTGCCCTTCGGGAAGTCCTCGGAGTAGTTCTGGAGGTTGCCGTCGACGAAGTAGAGCTTGACCTTGTCGGGACCGATGCCCTGCTTGATCAGTTCAGGGATGATCTTCTTGCTCTCCTCGAACGAGATCAGCGCCAGCGCCTTGGGGTTCTTGGCCTTGATCTTGGCGACGTCGGCGGAGAAGTCGGCCGCGGCCGGGTCGTAGGCGATCTTGTCGGTGACCTCGCCACCGCCGCCCGTGACGGCCTTCTCCACCTGGTCGGCCAGGCCGGTGCCGTAGGAGTCCTGGCGGTTGAGGATCGCGACGGCGTCGCTGCCGTCCGCGATGATCAGGTCGCCGAGGACGCGGCCCTGCAGGACGTCGGAGGGCGCCGTACGGAAGTACAGGCCCTTGTCGTTGTAGGTCGTGAACTCGGGCGAGGTGTTGGCGGGCGAGAAGTGGATCACGCCCGCGTTCACGATCTTGTCGATCACCGTGAACGACACACCGGACGACGCCGCGCCGATGATGGCGTCGGCCTTCTGCTGGATCATCTTGTCGACGGACTGCGAGGCGATGTCGGTCTTCGCGTCACCGGAGTCCGTGTGGACCTTGGCCACCGACTTGCCGAGGACGCCGCCCGCGGCGTTGATCTCCTCGATGGCCAGGTCCACGCCGGCGAACTCCGGGGGTCCGAGGTACGCCAGGTCACCGGTCTGCGGTAGCAGGGTCCCGATGGTGAGCGTGCCGTCACCCTTGGACTGCGCCGCGGACGTTGATGGCGCCGAGGACGCAGAGTCGGTCGGCGCGGCAGCGTTGTTGCCGCCACCGCCGCAGGCCGTCAGCGCGAGACTCGCGGCCGCAGCGACGGCCAGCACGCGCCCGACGGGGGCAATGCGGATCATGAAGCATCTCCTTCATCCAGGCCGGGATATGTCAGCGCCGCCGACCCGTCCCGATCGAATGACGGAAACGTATAAAACCGCACACCCCACAAGCCATAGATCCGCCGGAACTGAGGGCACTTGGATGCGGAGTCGTAATCACTCCTCAACTTACCGGTGGTCGGATCGGCATTACCGGCGTGACGTGTAACAACGTGCTACATCGCACCACCATCGTCTCACATGCCGGTTACCCTGTCTCGTATACCGGAAGTAAAAGCGATCTACCCGGACATGGCCCGGCGCTCCTGGCGGGTGGCGCGGCCTGGTGAGCATCTGTCGGAAGACGCACCTGAGCAGAGTATTGATGCCCTATAACAGGATAGATAGCCAGTTGTCGGGTTTTGTAATCCTGGACGGCGGGCTAAGGTGCCGATCGTGATCGGCCCCGCCGTACCCCGCCCGCGTCACCGGCGCGGCCCCCGCGCCAAAGCCGCAGCGCTCGCGCTCACC
>NZ_POUA01000097.1 GCF_003236385.1 Spongiactinospora gelatinilytica | reverse complement strand
GGCCGGGGGCCTCGCCGCCCCCCGAGCCGCCGGAGCCGGAGCCGCCCGAGCCGGAGCCGCAGGCGTTGAGCAGGGGGACGGCGGCGAGGCCCCCGGCCAGCAGGGCGCCGCGGCCGAGCAGGCCGCGCCGCGACAGGAGTTCCCGGCGGTGATCGTGGTGTGAGCTGGGCATGGCGAAACCGTCTTTCGTGCAAGGGGGGGAGAAGCGGCGGGCCCGTGCGGGCCCGGAGGGAGAGGTCAGGCGAACATGCCTCTCTTGAGCAGGTTGCGGGCGATGATGATGCGCTGGATCTCGGAGGTGCCCTCCCAGATGCGCTCGATCCTGGCGTTGCGGTAGGCGCGCTCGACGTACGTCTCGTTCATGTAGCCGGTGCCGCCGAAGATCTGGAGCACCCGGTCGGCGACCCGGCCCAGGGCCTCGCTGGCGAACAGCTTGGCGACGGACGCCTTGGCGCTGACGATCTTGGCGGCCTCCCCCTGGTCGGCGGCCCAGGCCGCGCTGTAGGTGAGCATCCGCGCGGCCTGGAGGTCGGTCGCGCAGTCCGCCAGCATGAACTGGATGGCCTGGTAGTCGGCGATCGGGCGGCCGAACTGCACGCGCTGCTTGGCCCATTCCACACCCTCGTCGATGAGCCGGGCCATCGGGCCCAGGCAGCGGGCGGCGGTCATCACCCGGCCGGAGCTGAGCCCGCCGTGCGCGATGTCGAACCCGTGCCCCGGCTCGCCGAGGACGTTCTCCGCCGGTACCACGCAGTCGTCGAAGACCAGCTCGGCCTGCCGGTAGCCGCGGTGGCCCATCGTCTTGTGCGTCTGGCCGACCGCGAAGCCGTGGGTGCCCCGTTCGACCAGGAACGCGGTGATCCGGTCCTTCTCCCGGTCGGGGTGGGTGACGGCGAAGACGATGGCGAAGTCCGCCGAGTCGGCGTGGCTGATGAACCGCTTGCGGCCGTTGATCACCCACGAGCCGTCCCTGTGCTCAGCGCGCGTCTTGATCCCGGCGGCGTCGGAGCCGGTGTCCGGCTCGGTCAGCGCGAAACACCACTGCTTGTCGCCGGTCACGCACGGCAGCAGGAACCGCTCGCGCTGGGCGTCGTCGCAGGCCAGCAGGATGGAGGGCGCGGTCGGTACGACCTCGGCCAGGCCGCCGAGGGCGCGGAACAGCTCCTCGGTGACGAGCACCTGGCCGAGTACGTCCAGCCCGGCCCCGCCGACCTCCTCGGGCATCCCGATCGCGTTGAGGCCGATCTCCACGGCCTTCTTCTTGATGCTCCGCTCGACCTCCTCGGGCAGCCCGTCGTGCTCCTCCACATGGTCCTCGTGCGGCAGCAGTTCGTTGTCGACGAACCGGCGCACGACCTTGCGGAACTCGGCGAGGTCGTCTGGAATGGTGAAGTCCATCAGGTCCGTGGTCCTTTCCCGGCGGCACGCACGATCAGGGCGTCCAGCGCGAGGCAGCCCTCGCCCTCCGGCCGGCACAGCAGCGGGTTGATGTCGATCTCGCCGACCTCGGGCAGGTCGGCGAGCAGCCGTCCGACGCGTACGACGACGTCGGCGAGCGCCGCCACGTCGGCGGGCGGGCCACCGCGGTAGCCGCGAAGCAGCGGGGCGACGCGCAGCCGGGCGAGCGCGGCGCGCACGTCGGCGGCGTCGAACGGCCAGAGCAGGCAGGCGGCGTCGGCGACCAGTTCGGTGAGCACGCCGCCCGCGCCGACGACGACGAGCGGGCCCGCCGGGTCGTTCCGGCCGCCGACGATCAGCTCCACGCCGGGGCCGGCCATTCGTTCGACGCGCACGGTCAGCGGTGTACCGGGGCCGGCCGCGTCGATGCCGGCCTTGATCAGGCGTTCGTGAGCGTCGCGCAGCTCCGCGTCACCGGCCAGGCCGACCGCGACGCCGCCGACGTCGGACTTGTGCGCCAGGCCGGGGGCCTGGAGCTTGGCCACCACCGGGTACCCGACGCGGCGGGCGATCTGCACGGCGGCCTCGGCGTCCCCGGCCACGTCGCCGACCGGGGCGGCCACGCCGTACGCGCCGAGCAGGCCCTTGGCGTCGGTCTCGGTCGGCTCGGGCCCGGCCAGGTCGAGCAGGTCACGGGCGTGCGGCCGGACGCCGGACGGCCCCGGGTCCGCCACCGGGGCGACGGGGCCGCGCCCGGCCGCCAGCGCGAACGCCCGCAGCGCCGGCCGTACCCCGGCCAGCAGCACGACCCCTTGCTCGTGGGCCATCGTGACCAGGCCGGGCACGATGTCGGTGGTGGTGGTGACCAGCGCGACCGGCACGTCCAGCCCGGCCGCGGCCTCGGCCGCGCCGCCGACCATCTCCGGCCAGCCCACCTCGTGCAGCGGGTCGGCGTACGTCGGGGAGTCGCCGGTGAAGGCGACCGCGCCGACGCCGGGACACCGCCCCATCGCCCGGGCGGTGGCCCGGTAGACGTCCCTGTTCCCCCAGGAGGAGGCGGTGAGGTCCAGCGGGTTGGCGATCTTGGCGTAGTCCGGCAGCACCGCCGCCAGCGCGGCCTCGGTGGTCGCGTCCAGCTCGGCGAGTTCGACGCCGACGTCCTCGGCGAGGTCGGCGACCAGCCCGCACTCCCCGCCGGAGCTGGCGTACACGGCGAGCGCGCCGCCGCGCGGGCGCTTGGGCGCGGCCAGCAGCGAGCACAGCGCGACCATCTCGTCCAGGTCGTCCACCCGGTGGACGCCGGTCTGCCGGAACAGCGCCTCGTAGGCGGCGTCGCTGCCCGCGAGCGTGCCGGTGTGCGCGACCGTCGCGGCCTCGCCCCTCGCCGACCGGCCCACCTTCAGCGCCACCACGGTCACGTCGCGCTCGGCGGCGCGCTCGGCCAGCCGCCGGAACCGGACGAGGTCGGCCAGGCCCTCCATGACCAGGCCGACGACCCGCACGCCGGGGTCGGTGACAAAGTAGTCCAGGCAGTCGGCGAGGTCCAGCACGGCCTGGTTGCCCACCGAGACGCCGTAGGCGACGGCGGGCAACCGGCCGGACAGCATCGTGGTCAGCGCCATGTTGCCGCTCTGCGCGGCGAGCGCGACCGACCCGCCCGCCCCCGCGTGGCCGTAGGGCATCTCGATGCCCCACAGCGCGGCCCGGCCCCGGTAGCTGGCCAGGCCCAGGCAGTTGGGGCCGATCAGCGGCAGCCGGTCCGCCGCGGTGGCGGTGATCCCGGCCTGCCGGGCGCGGCCCTCGGCGTCCTGCTCGGCGAACCCGTTCGCGTACACGACCATGCCGCCCGCGCCGAGTTCGGCGGCCTCGGCCACCACCCCGGGCACGGCGTGCGCGGGCACGGCGGCGGCCACCGCGTCGGGCGCCTCGGGCAGGTCGGCGAGCGACGGGTACGCGGGCACGCCGTCCACCTCGCGGTGGGTGGGGTGGACGACGTACAGGCGGCCCTCGAAGCCGAGCGCGCGGGTGTTGCGCAGCGTGCGCAGGCCGTACCCGCCCTTGGGAGAGGCGCCGACGACGGCGACGCTCGCGGGGCGGAACAGGCGGTCGAGCCGGTGCCCGTCCATCAGCGCCCCACGAAGACGGGCGCGCGCTTGTCGATCGCCGCCTTGAGTCCTTCGGCCATGTCCTCGGTCTGCGCGCAGCGGTGACCGGCGCGCAGCTCGTTGCGCAGCGCCTCCTCGATGCCGATGGAGTGGCCCTTGCGGATGTTCAGCTTGGCCTCGCCGATCGCGATGGTCGGCCCGGCCGCGAAGATCCGCGCCTGCTCCATCGCCCGGTCCATCAGCGCCTCCGGCTCGACGACCTCGCTGACCAGGCCGATCCGCAGCGCCTCGGCGGCGTCCACGATCCGGCCGGTGTAGATCAGCTCGGCCGCCCTGGCCTCGCCGACCAGGCGCGGCAGCAGGTAGGAACCGCCCGCGTCGGGGCAGATGCCGCGTTGGGCGTACACCTCCCCGAACCGCGCGGTGGTGGAGGCGAACCGCATGTCGGCGGTGAGCGCGAGGTCGCAGCCGCCGCCCACGGCGACGCCGTTGACCGCCGCGATGACCGGCTTGGGCAGCCAGTACAGCCGGGTGATGACCCGGTGCATCTTGGCCGGCCAGGACTCCTCGTCCCGGTCGGAGCGCGCGTGCCACTCCTTGACGTCGGCCCCCGAGCAGAACCCGCGCCCGGCGCCGGTGATCACCAGCGCCCGTACGCCGGGGTCGCGGCCGGCCAGCATGACGACCCGGTCCAGCTCGTCGATGTCCCGGTTGGCGATGGCGTTCAGCCGTTCCGGCTTGTTCAGGGTGAACACCCCGACCGCGCCTTCCATCCGCCAGGTCAGGCTCGTCAGCCCGCTGATCTCCATCACACACCTTTCAGGTAAAGGCCGTCGGACGGGCGGAAGGTCAGCCAGTGCCCCGAGCCCGCCGCGAGGTCGCCCGCGTTGGCGGCGGGCACGGCGATCTGCACCCGCGCGCCCGCGCCCGCCCGCAGGTGGACCTCGACCTGCGCGCCGAGGTAGACGGCCGTCTCGACCTTGCACCTGATCGCGTTGGCGTCGGCGGTGTCGGGTCGTTCGGCGGCCAGGGCGAACCGCTCCGGCCGGATCATGAAGTCGCCCGTGGCGTCCGGGCAGGTGTCGTTCTCGGCGTCCACCAGGATGCGCCCGTCCAGACCCTCCACCGACAGCACGGTCCGCTTGCCGCGCTCCAGCCGCTTGGCGGGCAGGCACACCGACTGGCCGAGGAACCTGGCCACGAACGAGTTGACCGGGCGTTCGTAGATCTCGCCGGGGGGCGCGGTCTGCTGGAGCACGCCCTGGTGCATGACGCCGATGCGGTCGGACAGGGCAAGGGCCTCGTCCTGGTCGTGGGTGACGTACATGACGGTCGCGCCGATGCGTTCTTGCAGCGACTTGAGTTCCAGGCGCATGAGGTCGCGCAGGTTGCGGTCCAGCGCGCCGAGCGGTTCGTCCATCAGCAGCACGCTCGGGTCGAACACGAACGCGCGGGCGAGCGCGACGCGCTGTTGCTGGCCGCCGGAGAGCTGCCTGGGGTAGCGGTCCTTGTACGGCCCGAGCTGCGTCATCTCCAGCACCCGATCGACCTCGCGGGCGATGTCGGGCCGCTTCCTGCGCCGCATCTGGAGCGGGAAGGCCACGTTCTGCGCCACCGTCATGTGCGGGAACAGCGCGTAGTTCTGGAACACCAGCCCGATGTTGCGCTTCTCCGGCACCTCGTCGGTGACCCGGCGGCCGGCGAGCAGGATGTCCCCCGAGGTCGCGGCCTCCAGGCCGGCGAGCATCCGCAGCGAGGTGGTCTTGCCCGACCCGCTGGGGCCGAGCAGGGTCAGGAACTCGCCCTCCTTGATGCCGAGGTTGAGGTCGCGGACGGCCGAGAAGGTCCCGAACCGCTTGCAGATGCCGGCGAAGACGACCTGGTCGGTCACGAACGCCTCCTTTCCCGCAGGGCCTTGATCAGCTCGGTGATCAGGAACAGGCCGACACAGACGACGATGAGCACGGTGCCCGCCACCGCGAGCGTGGGCGTCAGGTCGTAGCGGACGCTGTCCCACAGCCTGCGCGCGAGGGTCACCGAGTCGCTCCCGGCCACGAACAGGATGATCACCGCCTCGTCGAAGGCGATGACGAAGGCGAACAGCGCGCCCGCCGAGATGGCCGAGGTGAGCTGCGGCAGGGTGATCCGCGCCAGCGTCTGCCGCATCCGCGCGCCGAGCGTGCGGGCGGCGTTCTCCAGCTCCGGATCGAGCTGCTGGAGCGCGCTGGACACCGAGGTGAGCACGTACGGCACGCCCATCACCGAGTACGCCACCGCGATGGCCACCCAGTCGCCCACCAGCCGCAGGTCGGCGAAGACGAAGTAGAAGCCCATCGCCAGCACGATGATCGGGACGACGATCGGCGAGTACATCAGCGCGAAGGCGAACCCGGCGCCGCGCCCGGGGGTGCGCGCCATGCCCCACGCGCCGAACGTGCCGACGACGGTCGCGATGACCGCCGCGAGCACCGCGATCTTGGCGCTCTTCAGGGTTGCGTCGATCCAGGCGGGGTCGCCGAAGAAGCGCTCGTAGTGGACGAGCGACCAGCCCTCCAGCGGGAAGGTCAGGTAGTCCACGCTGTTGAACGACTCGATCACCACGATCAGGATCGGGATGACCAGGAAGGCGAACACCAGCGCGACCACGACGCGCAGCGTCCAGCGCAGCACCCGTTCCAGCGGCCCGATGGGCAGCCTGTCGGGCCGGGTGCGGATCTTGCGTTCGATGACCCGGTCGCGGGCGGTGGCCGTCACAGCGACACCAGCCCCTTCACCTTGGTGAGCCTCCTGACGACCAGGGTGAGCGCCACCGCGACGACCAGCAGCATGGTGGCGAGCGCCGCCGCGAGCCCCCAGTCGAAGGTCACCTGCACGCTCTGCGCGATGACGACCGCGATCGTGCTCTCCTTGGGACCGCCGACCAGCGCGGGCGTCACGTAGAAGCCCAGGCCGATGACGAACACGAGCATGCCGCTGCTGACGATCGCGGGGAACGCCAGCGGCAGGTAGACGCGCAGGAACGCGCGCACCGGCCCCGCGCCGAGGGTGCGGGCGGCCCGGACGAGGGAGTCGTCGATCTGGTCGAGCGTGCCCTTGATGATCAGGATCGGGAAGGGCAGCAGGATGTGCGTGAGCGCGATGACCACGGCCGCCTCGGAGTAGAGCAGGCCGGCGGTGTCGCCGGTGAACGGCGACAGCAGGCGCGGCACGACACCGTTGTCGCCCAGCAGCACGATCCAGGCGAAGGACCGGACCAGCACACTCGTCCAGAACGGGATCACCACCAGCACGGACAGGATGCGCGCCACCCTGGCGGTGACCCGGGCGAGCACGTACGCCACGGGGAACCCGAGCAGCACCGTCAGCACGGCGACCTCGGCCGACATCCGCACGGTCACGCCGAGCGCGTGCCAGGTGGTCGCGTCGGACACCGCCCGGCCGAAGTTGCCGAAGCCGAACTCCGGCTCGGTGACGCTCTTGAGCAGCATGGCGCCGACCGGGTAGGCGTACACCAGGACCATGAAGGCCACCGGCAGTGCCAGCGCCACCGTGGCGAACCGCGGTCGTCGCAGGAAGGGGCGGGGACGTTCGCCTGGCATGGCCGATCCCTCGCCCTCGTCATCGCCGGGCGGCGGCCGCAGCGTCGCCGTCGAACGCGTCGCCATCGCTCACCTTCCCTCCCGTGGGGTCGTCGGTCGGGCGTTGATTGGGATTAGCAGTGGGGACAGTCAACGTTCACAGCGCGTGCGGTGTCATGAGGACCCGGTCACAAAGGTGTCCGGGCCCCCATGTGTCGCTCACACAGTCCCCGCCAACGTAGCGAATCTTGACGCTGTGTGACAGGCGTGATATTCGTCGCGGTCTGGGGTCTGGAGAGAGAAATGCCAACATCAGCCGCCCTGACCGCCGTGGCCTCCCGTCTGAAGGCCGCCTCTACTCACATCGCCAACGAGTTCGTCCGTCAGTACATCTCCGCCGCCGATTCGGCCGATCGGCAGGCGCCCATGGAGACCTTCGAGACGGCCGTCCGGATCGTCGGGCACTGCGCCGTCGCGCTGACCGGCGAGCGATTTCACGACGACGTCCACATCGGTCGCGGCGCACGGGTCGCCCTCCAGGGCAAGTCCGTCGCCGAGGCCGTGGAGTGGCTGCGTTCACTCGAACGCGTGATCACCGACCACCTGCTCGCCGATCCGTCGATCGGCCGCGACGAGGTCAGAAGCGCCCTGGCCGCCATCGCCGAGCTGTTCGACGAGCTGTGCACGCACGAGCTGGAGTCCTTCAGCACCACCTACGGCGAGCTGTCGAGCTGGCATTCGCGGGTCGGCACCGACCTGCTGAGCTGCCTGGTCGCCGGCCCGCCGATGGACGCCAGCACGGTCAACAACCACGCCAGGGTGCTCAACATCAACCCGCACCAGCCGTTCCGGGCGGTGGCCGCCTGCCACGAGCCGCTGCCCAGCCCGCAGCAGTGGGCCCGGGTACGGCGGCGTTTTCTGGAAGTGCTCGGCCGGCACGACCCGCGCCGCGAGGCCCTGATCCGCGACCGCAACGGCCTGCTGCTCGCCCTGGTGCCGACCAACCGGGAGGGTCCCGGCATCGTCGAACTCCTCACCCGGATGCTCGAAGACGAGCTGGGCCGGTCACTGTTCGTGTCGTCCGGCGAGCCCGGGGAGTCACTGGCCGCCTCCGGGCACAGTTGCCGCCAGGCGCTGTCGGCCCTGGAGATCGGCATGTACCGGGGGCAGCGCGGCCAGGTGACCAAGTGCACGGACGTCATCCTGGAAGTGCTGCTCGCGCACAACCGCTGGGTGTCGCGGCGAATCATCGAGACCCGCATCGGCGCGCTGACCGAGAAACCGCACCTGCTGGACACCCTGCGCGCCTACATCGCGTGTGACATGGCGCTCCAGCGCACCGCGGAGGAACTGGTCGTCCACCCCAACACGGTGGCCTACCGGCTGCGCCAGATCGCCACGCTGACCGGCCGGGACATGCGCCGGATCGCCGACATAGGGGATCTCGGGGTCGCGCTGATGGCCTACGACGCGGTGGAGATGCGCCGCGACCAGGAGGAGGGCCGCACCGACCTGCGCGCCCGCCTGTTCGGCTGACGACACGTTCGTGATCGGGCTGTGATCGGGCCATAAGCCCCGCGCGGATTCTTTGGTATTCCACCCTCATCAGGTCCGCGCGGAATCGGCCTAGGCTTCGAGCCGATCGCCAGGACGTGAGCGGAGCGTACATGGACCATCGTGCGGACACGTACATCGGCGGACGCTGGACCGAGAGCCGGGGCGAGGATGTCATCGCCGTCCTGGACCCCAGCACCGGTCACTGCGTCGCGACCGTCAGGGAATCGGCCGCCGAGGACGTGGACGCGGCCGTGGACGCCGCGGCCGCGGCCCGGCCCGCGCTGCGGTCGATGGAGCCCGCGGCGCGGGCCGCGTTGCTCACGCGGATCGCCGACGAACTGGAGAAACGGTCCGCCGACCTGGCCGGGCTGATCTCCAGGGAGATGGGCATGCCGCGCAGGCACTGCGAGGGCTACCAGGTGCGGACCGCCGTGACCACGCTGCGCAACACCGCCGCCGCCCTGCCGGAGGTCGAGTTCACCACGCGGATCGGGCACTCCACCGTCTACCGCGAGCCGGTCGGCGTGGTGGCCGCGATCACCCCGTGGAACTTCCCGCTGCTCCAGACCGTGGCCAAGGTCGGCCCCGCGCTGGCCGCCGGGTGCCCGGTGGTGCTGAAGCCGAGCGAGATCACCCCGCTGGACGCGTTCGTGCTGGCCGAGGCCGTCCACGCCGCGGGCGCGCCCGCCGGGGCGTTCAACCTGGTGCTCGGCAACGGCATGAACGTCGGCGAGTACCTGGTCGGCCACCCCGGCACCGCGATGGTGTCGCTGACCGGCTCCACCAGGGCCGGACGCCGGGTCGCCCGGCTGGCCGCCCCCGGCGTCAAGCGGGTGGCGCTCGAACTCGGCGGCAAGTCCGCGTCGGTCGTGCTGCCCGACGGCGACCTCGCCGCGGCCGCGGCGGGCAGCGTCCGCACCGTGATGATCAACTCCGGGCAGACCTGCACCGCCCTGACCCGCCTGCTGGTCCCCTTCCAGAAGCTGGCCGAGGCCGAGACGCTGGTCGCCGAGGCGATGGCCGCCTACCGGGTGGGCATGCCGCACGACCCGGACGCCGACGTCGGCCCGCTGGCCAGCGCCGGGCAGCAGCAGCGGGTCAACGACCACCTGGAACGCGCGCCGGTGGACGGGGCCAGGACGATCTGGGCCCATCCCCCGGACGAGCTGCCGCGCACCGGCTTTTTCACCGGCCCGGCCGCGTTCACGGTCACCGACCCGCGCATCCCGCTGGCCCAGCAGGAGGTGTTCGGGCCACTGCTGGCCGTCATCCCCTACGTGGACGAGACCGACGCCGTGGACATCGCCAACGGCACCGACTACGGCCTGGCCGCCGCCGTGTGGTCGGCCGACGAGGAGCACGCGCTGGCGGTGGCCGGGCGGCTGGAGGCGGGCAGCGTGGCGGTGAACGGCGCGCCGTTCAACGGGCTGGCCCCGTTCGGCGGGTACAAGCAGTCAGGGCACGGACGTGAGCTGGGCGCGCACGGCATCGCCGAGTTCACCGAACTCAAGTCCGTCCAGCGGCGGGAGGGAGCGGCCCGATGAGCGAGCGCACCGGAGGCGACCTGGTCTGCGAGGCACTGCGCGCGCTCGGCGTGACGCACGTCTTCGCCGTGGCCAGCATCCACAACCTGCCGATCCTGGACGCGATCAGTCGCGACGGCGGGATCAGGGTCGTCAACGTCCGGCACGAGCAGGCGGCGGTCCACGCCGCCGACGGCTACTCCCGGGTGACCGGCGGGCTCGGCGTGGCACTCGCCTCCACCGGGCCGGGCACCGCCAACGCGATGGGCGGGCTGTTCGAGGCGTCGTTCGCGGGCTCGCGGGTGCTGCTGGTCACCGGGCAGATCGAGACCCGCTTCTACGGGCAGCGCCGGGGCTACCTGCACGAGGCCGACGCCCAGCGGGCGATGCTGCGCACCCTCACCAGGGAGACGTGGTCGCCGCGCCGGGTCGAGGACGTGGCCGAGGCGGTGGTCGCGGCCGGCCGTACGGCGTGCTCGGGGCCCGCGCAGCCGACCGCCGTGGAGATCCCGGTGGACCTCCAGTACGCCCGGACCGACGTGACGGTCCGCCCGCCCGACCCGATCGTGCGCGCCACGCCGCCGGACGACCGGGTGCGCGCGGCGGCCGACCTGCTGGGCTCTGCCGAACGGCCGCTGATCTGGGCGGGCGGCGGCGTGCTCGCCGCCGAGGCGTGGCCGGAGCTGCGCCGCCTGGCCGAACTCCTGGACGTGCCGGTCGTCACCTCCGTGCAGGGCCGCGGCGCACTGCCCGAGGACCACCCGCTGTGCCTGGGCGCGCTGGTCGCCGTACCGCCGCTGCGCGAGATCGTCGAGGAGGCCGACGTCGTGCTCGCGGTCGGCACCCGTTTCCAGATGTACCAGACCGACCAGTGGCGGCTGCGCCTGACGTCCAGGCTGATCCACGCCGACGCCGACGCGAGCGCGTTCGGGCGCAGCTATCCCCCGGCGGTCACCCTGCACGGCGACGCCCGCGAGACGCTGCGCGCGCTGCTCGCGAGCGCCGAGGCGCACGACGAGCGCAAGTGGACCGCGCGGGCGGCCGAGGCCGCGACCCGTGCCCGCGAGACCGCGCTGGACGCCATCGGCCCCGACCACCGGGCGATCATGGAGACGATCCGCAGGCTGCTGCCGCGCGGCGGCGTCGTGGTCCGCGACGCGACCATCCCCGCCTACCGCTGGGGCGACCGGCTGCTGCCCGTCCTCACCCCCCGGACCTCGCTCAACCCGACGTCCGCCGCCATCGGCCCCGGCCTGCCGCTCGCGCTCGGCGCGGTGCTCGGCAGCGGCGAGCGCGGCGTGGTGATCCACGGCGACGGCGGGATCATGCTGTCCATCGGCGAACTGGCCGCCGTGGCGCAGGCCGGCGCGCCGCTGACGATCTGCGTGTTCAACGACGGCGGCTACGGCGTGCTGCGCGAGGTGCAGTCGGCCACCTTCGCGGGCGCGCGCAACGACGTGGACCTGCACACCCCCGACTTCGCCGCGCTGGCCGCCGCGATGCGCGTGCCCGGCGAGCGGGTCGCCGACGTGGCCGGGTTCGAGCGCGCCTTCGCCCGCTCGGTCGAGTCGGCCGGGCCGTACGTCATCGACGTGGACCTGACCGCGCTCGCCCCGATGCGGGGCGCGGCCGGTGCGCAGCAACTCCTGAGCTGACCGACCCTTCCCCCCTTTCCCGTCCCCGAGGAGGCCCATTGTGACCGTCCGAAACGGATGGTACGTTCTGGCAGGTGTCCATCAACCTGACGTCCAGCTCGTACCTGGTGCTGGGACTGATCGGGCTGCGCGGCCCGAGTTCCTCCTACCAGTTGAAACGAGCCGCCGACCGGTCGATCGGATATTTCTGGCCGTTCCCGCACAGCCAGTTGTACGGCGAGCCGCGCAGGCTGGCCGAGGCGGGGCTGCTCGCGGAGTCGGCGGAGAGCGGTGGGCGCCGCAGGCGGACGTACTCGCTGACCGACAAGGGCCGCGAGGCGCTGCGCGAGTGGCTGCGCGAGCCGGAGGCCGACGTCTACCAGATCCGCGACGAGGCCGAGCTGAAGCTGTTCTTCAGCGAGCTGGGCGACGAGTCGACGGTGCGGCGGCTGGCCGAGGCCCGGGTTGCGTTCCATCGGGGCAGGCTGGCCGAGTTCAAGCGGACGATGGACCGGCTGGGCGGCATCCCCGACCTGGAACAACGGCTCGCGCCGCTGGTCCTCGGCGTGCGGGTGGAGCTGGCCTCGCTGGCGTTCTGGAGCGACGTCCTGGAAGGCGGGCTGGCGGCGGCCCGCGCCCGGATGGGCGACCTGGCGGAGGCGCTGACCGACTGAGCGCGGCCCGGGGGTGGCGGTCATGAGGGCCGTCCGCTGCCGGGGACCGCGCCAGGAGACGCTGCTGCGGATGCTGGAGAACACCCTCCACCACGCGGAGCGCCCGGACGACCTGATCATCTACGCGGGGCTGGCCAAGGCCGCCAGGAACCACGACGCCCTGTCCACCACCATCCGCGCGTTGCGGGAACTCGACGAGGACCAGACCCTCGTGATCCAGTCCGGCAAGCCGATCGGGATCTTCCCGAGCGGCCCGTCGGCCCCGCTGGTGCTGATGGCGACCAGCAACCTGATCGGCCGCTGGGCCACCGCCGAGCACTTCTACGAGCTGGAGCGGCGCGGCCTGATCATGTGGGGCGGCTACACGGCGGGCGACTGGCAGTACATCGGCTCGCAGGGCATCCTCCAGGGCACCTACCAGACCCTCTCGGCGGTCGCCGACGAGCACTTCGGCGGGAGCCTGGCCGGGCGGCTGGTGGTGACCGCCGGGCTCGGCGGGATGGGCGGCGCGCAGCCGCTCGCCGCGTACATGGCCGGGGGCGTCGCCATCTGCGTCGAGGCCGACCCCGGCCGGATCGCCCGCCGGATCGAGAGCGGCTACCTGGAGCGCGCGACCGAATCCCTGAACGAGGCGCTGGCCTGGGCCGATGAGCGGCTGGCCGGCAAGGCCCCGGCCTCCATCGGCCTGCTCGGCAACGCCGCCGAGGCGCTGCCCGCGATGCGGGCGCGCGGCCTGGTGCCCGACGTGGTGACCGACCAGACGCCCGCGCACGACATGCGCTACTACGTGCCCGCCGGGATGACCCCGGGCGAGGCCGCCGAACTGCGCGCGAGCGACCCCGACGAGCTGGTGCGACGGGCGCTCGACTCGGCCGCCGAGCACGTCCGGTGCATGCTGGACTGGCAGGACGCGGGCGCGGTCGTCTTCGAGTACGGCAACAACATCAGGGCCCAGGCGGCGTCCGTGGGCGTGGACGCGTTCCGCATCCCGATCTTCATGGAGCGCTACATCCGGCCGCTGTTCTGCCGGGGGCTCGGGCCGTTCCGCTGGGTGGCCGCCTCCGGCGACCCCGCCGACATCGACGTGGTGGACGACATCGTCACGCGCGAGTTCCCCGACAACCCGCTCGCCGGGCGCTGGGTGCCGCTGGCCAGGAAGTACGTCCGCCAGCCCGAGGCCCCCGGGCTGCCCGCCCGGATCGGCTGGCTGGCGCACGGAGAGCGCGCCCGGCTGGCCGTACTGGTCAACGAGGCGGTACGGCGGGGCGACCTGCGCGGCCCGGTGGCCTTCACCCGCGACCACCTGGACGCGGGCGGGGTGTCCCAGCCGCTGCGCGAGACCGAGAACATGCCGGACGGATCGGATGCGATCTCCGACTGGCCGCTGCTGAACGCCCTGCTCAACGCCGGTTCCGGGGCCGACCTGGTGGCCATCCACGCGGGCGGCGGCGGGTACGCCGGCTACATGCAGAGCGCCGGGGTCACCGCCATCGCGGATGGCGCGACCGCCTCCACCGGCCGCCTTTCGGCCGTGCTCACCGGCGACACCGGCATCGGCATCATGCGCTACGCCGACGCGGGCTACGACACGGCGGCCGATGCCGTGCGGCGGAGCGGGCTGCGGTGGTTCGAGTGAGCCTTGCCCTGGAGGGTGTCCGTGTTCTGGACCTGAGCCGGGTCCTGTCCGGTCCGCTGTGCGCGCGGATCCTGGCCGACCTCGGGGCCGAGGTGATCAAGGTCGAGCCGCCGGGCGGCGACGACAGCAGACACTTCGGCCCGTTCACCGAGGCCGGTGACAGCACGTACTTCCGGCTGATCAACCGCAACAAGTACGGCGTCACGCTGGACCTGAAGACGGATGAGGGCCGCCGAAAGCTGGAAGGGCTGATCCGCCGCTCGGACGTACTGGTGGAGAACTTCCGGCCCGGCGTACTGGCCCGGCTCGGCTTCCCCGCCGATGAGCTGCTGCGCGTGAACCCCGGGCTGATCGCGGTGAGCGTGAGCGGCTTCGGGCAGACCGGGCCGCTGGCGAGCCGTCCCGCGTACGACCTGATCGTGCAGGCCATGTCCGGCCTGATGTCGGTGACCGGCCCGGACGGCGGGCCGGGCGTGCGGGTGGGGATCAGCATCGGTGACATCGTCCCGGCGCTGTACGCGGCGGTCGGCGTGCTGGCCGCGCTGCGCGAGCGCGAGAGCACCGGGCGCGGCCAGCACATCGACGTGTCGATGTTCGAGGGGCTGCTCTCGGTCTTCGAGTCCAACGCCATGCGGGCCCTGCACACCGACGAGGAGATCACGCCGACCGGCGCGCACCACGCGGTGAGCGCGCCTTACGGGGTGTTCACCGCCGGGGACGGCCGGGCGGTGGCGATCGGCGTGGCCAGCGACTCGCTGTTCGAGCGGCTGGCCACCGTGCTCGGCCGCCCCGAATGGCTGACCGCGCCCGGGTACGGCAGCGACGCCGAGCGCGGCCACAACCGGGAGCGGCTGCGCTTGGAGGTGGAGGCCGCGCTGGCCGGGATGGACGCCGAGGAGGTCCAGCGGGTGCTGGCCGGGGCCGGGATCCCGTGCGGGCCGGTGCTCGACGTACGCGAGGCGCTGGCCCTGGCCGAAGGCCGCGACCTGATCGTCACCGAGCCGGACGGGTTTCGCACCCTGGCCGGGGGCGTCCGCACGACCGGCACGGTGACCGAGTTCCGGCCCGCGCCCGCGCTGGGCGAGCACGACCACCTGATCGAGGGCTGGATCGATGGCTGAGGAGCTTCCGCTTACGGGCGGCCCGGTGACCGTCGCCGGGGCGCTGCGCCTGGACCCTACCGCGACCGGCCTGGTCCCCAAGCGGCTGCCCGCCTGGACCGAGGTCCAGATGACCGACCCGTACATGCGGATGGTCGCCCCGCGTCCGGCCGGGGTGCGGCTGGTGTTCCGGACCGACGCGGACGCGATCGAGCTGGACGTACACGTCACCCGCTTCCGCAACGCGTACTTCCCGCCCCCACCGGTCGCCTTCGACCTGGTGGTGGACGGAGAGCAGGTGATCTCCGCGCCCGCCGAGCGCGGCGACCTGTGCTCGGTCGCCGCCGGCGCCGTGGTCGAGAAGATCGAGGGGACGCCCGAGACCATCCGGTTCGACGGCCTCGGCCGGGGCTGGAAGGACGTCGAACTGTGGCTGCCCCAGGCGTCGGTGGTGGAACTGCGCGCGCTGCGCGTGGACGGTGACGCCGCCCCGGGCGTGCTGCCCGGACGCCGGTGGATCCACTACGGCAGCTCGATCAGCCACTGCGCGGAGGCGTACGGGCCGACCCGGACGTGGCCCGCGCACGTCGCACGGAAGGCCGGGCTGGACCTGCTCTGCCTGGCCTTTTCCGGTTGCTGCCAGCTCGACCCTTTCGTCGCGCGGACGATCCGGGACGAACCGGCCGATCTGATCAGCCTGAAGGTCGGGATCAACGTGCTGAACCTGGACACGATGAAGATCCGCACGTTCGGGCCCGCGCTGCACGGGTTCCTGGACACCGTGCGCGAAGGGCACCCGGACACGCCGCTGCTGGTGGTGTCGCCGATCACCTGCCCGACGGCCGAGGACCGGGCCGGGCCCACCGCGCAGGACGCGCGGGGAACGTACGTCGCGCTGGGCGACTCCGTGCCGGGGGCGAGCCTGACGCTGCGCGCGATGCGCGAGCTGATCGATGAGGTCGTCACGGTACGGGCGGATTCGCGGCTTTCCTACCTGGACGGCACCGCGCTGCTCGGCCCCGACGACGCGGCCGGGCTCTATGACGGGCTGCACCCGGACGCCGACGGCTACCTGATCATCGGCGAACGCTTCCACGAACGTGTCTTCGGGCCCGCCGGGCCCTGGGAGGAGGGGTGATGACCGTTGACCGGGTGATCGAGGCCGTGGACGCGCGGCGTGACCAGATCGTCGAGTTCCTGCGCGACCTGCTGCGCATCCCCAGCGTATGGGGGGACGGACCGGCGCTGACGGCGGCGGCCGAGCACCTGGCCGGGCCGCTGCGCGCGGCGGGCCTCGCCGTGGACCTGCCGCACTCGGGGACCGACGGCATGCCGAACCTGCTGGCCAGGCTCAAGTCCGGCGGCGGCCCCGACGACGCGCTGATCTTCAACGGCCACATGGAGGTGTACCCGCCGTCGCGTTCGTGGACGCGGGACCCGTTCGGCGGCGACGTCTCCGGCGGGCGCGTGTACGGCGTGGGCGTCGCGGACATGAAGGCCGGCACGGCGGCGATGACGATGGCCGCCTGGGCCCTCGCCTCGATCGGCGCCCGCCCGCCGCGTGACGTGGTCGTGCTCGCCGTACCGAACCACTTCGAGGGCGGCGAGGGCACCCGGCAGGCCATCCGCGACGGCCTGCGCGGCGCGTACGCGATCAACTGCGAGCCCAGCGACCTGCGGGTGCTCACCGGGCAGCGCGGCATCGCCTACGTCAACGTGGACGTGCGCGGCCGGGCCGCGCACACCACCGCGCTGGACATCGGCGTCAACGCCGTCGCCCGCGCCGCCGAGGTCGTCCGCGAGGTGCTGGCGATGCCGATCACCGACGCGGCCGGGCGGGAACTGCCGGACCGCAAGATCTGCAACGTGGCCCAGATCGCCGGCGGCGTGGCGCACAACCTGGTGCCCGAGCACTGCCGGATCACCTTCGACGTGCGCTTCCCGCCGGACCAGACGCAGGACGACGTGCTGCGTGACATACGAGGGGCGGTCGGGCGGGCGCTGGACGAACTGGAGGAGTTCCCGGTCGAGGTCGCCCTTGAGGCCACCTGCCTGCGCAATCCGCGTAGCTCGCTGCGCATTCCGGAGGGCGAGCGGCTGCTCACGGACGTGGCCGCCGCGCACGAGCGGGTCTCCGGGGGGCCGGCCTCGTTCGACAGCCACCCCGCCTGGCCGGACACGCCGATCTTCTGGGAGTCGGGGATCAAGGCGGTGACGTACGGGCCCGGGTCGATGGACTGCTACTGGGACGACGAGTCGGTGGTGGTCGAGGACTACCTGACGGCCGTCAAGACGTACGCGGTGGCCGCGCTGACGCTCGGCTTGGACTCCTGATGAAGCCGGTCGAGGAGATCTGTGCGGATCTGATCAGGTTCGACACCACCAATCCGGGCGCGGACGAGCGGGACGCGGCCGAGTACGTCGCCGGGCTGCTGGCTTCCGCGGGGCTTTCGCCGTTGCTCTTCGAGGCCGAGCCCCGCCGTACCAACGTGGTGGCGCGGTTCGCCGGGACCGAACCCGGCCTGCCCGCGCTGCTGGTCCAGGGTCACCTGGACACCGTGCCCGCCGATCCGGCCGCCTGGTCGGTGCATCCGCGCGCCGGGGAGATCCGCGACGGGCAGGTGTGGGGCCGCGGCGCGGTGGACATGAAGAACGCCGTCGCGATGACCCTGGCCGCGGTCGGCCGGATGGCCGCGGCGGGCGTCCGGCCGCGCCGGGACATCGTGTTCGCCTTCGTCGCCGACGAGGAGACCGGCGGCAGGCTCGGCGCGGGGTACCTGGTCAACGAGCATCCGGAACTGTTCGAGGGCTGCGCGGCCTGCGTCGGCGAGGTGGGCGGCTTCAACGTGGCCACTCCGCCGGACGGGCCGCCGACGTTCGCGATCTCGGTGGGCGACAAGGGCCTGCGCTGGTACGAGATCGACCAGCCCGGCATCGCCGGGCACGGCAGCATGGCCGCGCTGGACAACCCCATCCCGGCTTTGGCGAGCGCGGTGCTGCGGCTCGCGGGCCTCGGGGCGCGGCCGGTGGCGGTGCCCGAGCCGATGCGGCTGCTCGCCTCCGAACTGGCCGGGCGGGAGGTGAACGACCCCGACGAGGTACTCCGGGTGCTCAGCGAGGAGACCGGGCCGTTCGGCCGGATGCTGGCGGCCGGGATGAGCACCACCGTCAACGTCACCCGGCTCGGCGCGGGCGACAAAGAGAACGTCATCCCCGGCGAGGCGTGGGCCAGGATCGACTGCCGGTACCTGCCCGGCCAGGAGGACGAACTGGACCGGCGGGTCCACGAGTGCGCCGGGCCGTCGGCGCGGGTGCGGCTGCTGCGCCGTACCGATCCGGTGGTCTCCGAGCACACCGGCGAGTGGTTCGACCGGCTGGGCGCGGCTCTGCGGGCGGAGCTGCCGGGGAGCAGGGCCGCGCCGTACGTGTTCAGCGGCGGCACCGACAACAAGTGGTTCACCCGCCTCGGCATGCTGACCTACGGCTTCACGCCGATGCTGCTGCCCGCCGGTTACGACTACCCCGCCATGTTCCACGGGGTCGATGAACGGGTGCCCGTCGAGGCGCTGCGGTTCGGCGTGAGAGTGATGGAGAGGTTGATGTCCCTATGAGCGCGAGTGGGCCCAGGGTCGCGATCGTCGGCTGCGGGCTGGGCGGGATCGCGGCAGCGGTGAACCTGAAGCGGCGCGGCATATACGACTTCGTCATCTTCGAGCAGTCGGATGGGCCCGGCGGCACCTGGTGGGACAACCGGTACCCCGGCTGCGAGGTGGACATTCCCTCGCACGCGTACTCGTTCTCGTTCCTGACGTACGACTGGACGCGGACGCACGCGCGGCAGGAGGAGTTGCAGGCGTACGCCGAGCACGCGCTGGACAAGTTCAAGCTGCGCCGCCACTGCCGGTTCGGCACCCGGGTGGAGTCGGCGACCTGGGACGAGGACACCGGGTCCTATGAGGTGGCGCTGGCGGACGGGTCGCGGGAGCGGTTCGAGGTGGTGATCAGTTGCCTGGGGCTGCTGAACTACCCGCGTTATCCGGACTGGCCGGGGCTTGCTTCGTTTGAAGGGGTTTCGTTCCACACGGCGCGGTGGGAGCACGAGCACGACCTGACCGGCAAGCGGGTCGCGGTGGTGGGGACGGGTTCGACGGCCACCCAGGTCGTGCCGGCGATCGCCGGGTCGGCCTCGCGGTTGTACGTCTTCCAGCGGCAGCCCGGCTGGATCCTGCCCAAGGGGGAACGCGACTTCACGGCGCGCGAGCGGGCGCTGTACCGGCGTTTTCCGCTTTTGCAGAAGGCGTGGCGGCTGTATCACTTCTACCAGTTCAGGCAGGGGTTCAAGGGGTACGACCTGGGCGGCGAGCGCCAGCGGCGGAATTTGGCGGCGTGCCGGGCGTACATCGAGAAGACCATCTCCGATCCGGAGATGCGGAAGCACCTGACGCCGGACTATCCGTGGGGGTGCAAGCGGTCGGTGCTGGCGACGGACTTCTATCCGGCGCTGAACCGGGACAATGTCGAGCTGGTGCCGCACGCGGTGACCAAGGTGACGCCGAACGGGATCGTGGACGAGACGGGCGTCGAGCGCGAGATCGACGTGCTGGTGATGGCCACCGGGTTCCAGGCGACGAACTTTCTGGCGTCGCTGGAGGTACGGGGGGTGGGCGGGGTGCGCATTCACGACCGGTGGGACGGGGACGCGTCGGCCTTCTTGGGGATCACCGTGCCCGATTTCCCGAACTTTTTCATGCTTTATGGGCCGAATACGAACGGCGGCTTCTCGGTCATCGCCAACCTGGAGCGACAGGCGGAGGTCGCGGCGCGGACGGTCGCCCGGATGCGGCGACGGCGGGTGCGCGCGGTGGACACCAAACCGGCGGCGCTGGACCGCTGGGTGCGCTGGGTGGACGAGCAACTGCACAAGAACGCGTCGGCCATGGAGGCCAACTGCACGAACTACTACCACTCCAAGTCGGGGCGGAACGTGACGCAGTGGCCGAAGCCGCACGGCGAGTACTACCTGCTGAGCAAGGTGCTCCCGTACTTCGGTTTCACCGAACGGGGCTCACGTTGAACGCCCCCAGGCCAGTGGACGGCTCTGATCCGGTGAGCGACCGGAGTTCCGTGGACGAACCCGGCCCGGCGAACGAGCCCACCAGGGGCGGTGAACTGGGCTCCATGGGCGAGTTCGAGGCGGCGTATGCGGCGCTGGCCGCCGTACCGGCGTTGGAGCCCAAGGTCCGGCACCTGGTCGCGCTGGCCGTGAGCGCGTCGGTCACCCATCTGCACGCGCCCGGCGTACGGGAGCACACCCGCGCCGCCCTCGCCCACGGCGCCACCCCGGCCGAGATCGTGGAAACCCTCCAGCTCACCTCGGTCCTCGGCGTCCACGCATTGACCACCGGCGTCCCCCTGCTCGCCGAATCCCTCCGCCGCCGCGGCCGGTACCCGGCCGCCGACGACCCCCGCATCGAGCCCCTGAAGGCCGACTTCACCCGCCGCCGCGGCTACTGGGACGCCGGCTGGGACGACCTCCTCACCCTCGACCCGGCCTACTTCGCCGCCTACACCCGCTACTCCGCCGTCCCCTGGGAAACGGGCACCCTCCCGCCCAAGGTCAAGGAGTTCATCTACATCGCCATCGACGCCTCCGCCACCCACATGTACGCGGACGGCCTGCGCGTCCACATGGACAACGCCTTGGACC
>NZ_POUA01000096.1 GCF_003236385.1 Spongiactinospora gelatinilytica | reverse complement strand
GGTACCGGCTGGGGCGGGGTGCTCCGGCCGTCCTCCATCAGGCCCAGCAGCACCTGGCGGGCCGTCGGGCGCGGGCCCGGGTCCTTGGCCAGGCAGGCCACCACGAAGTCGCGCAGGCTGCCGCTCAGCGGCCCGATGTCGGGCTCGGCGTGCAGAATGCGGTTGATCACCGCGGGCAGCGGCTCGACGCCGAACGGCGGGCGTCCGTTGGCCGCGAACGCGATCGTGCACGCCCACGCGAACATGTCCATCGGCGGCCCCGCCGCATGCCCCGCCAACTGCTCCGGCGCCATGTACGCGGGTGTGCCCACCACCCGGCTGACCGTGGCCGCCGTCGCCTCCAGCGGCCGGGCGATGCCGAAGTCGATCACTCGCGGGCCGTCCGCGGCCAGCAGCACGTTGGCCGGCTTGAAGTCCCGGTGGACGACGCCCGCCGCGTGGACCGCGCCCAGCGCCGTCACGGTCGCCACGGCCAGCCGGTCGAGCGCGTGGCCGGTCAGCGGCCCCTGCTCGCGGATCACCTGCTGCAAGGAGGGCCCGTCCACGTACTCGCTGACCACGTACGGCGGGTCGGCCGTCGGGTCCGCGGTCAGCACCCTGGCCGTGCAGAACGGCGCCACCCGTTGCAGCGCGGTCAGCTCGCGCACGAAGTAGCGTCTGGCGTCGTGATCGTCGGCGAGGCCGGCGTGCAGCACCTTGACCGCCGCCCGCTCGCCGGACGGCGAGACGCCCAGGAACACCGTGCCCTGACCGCCCTCGCCGATCAGCCCTTGCAGCGCGTAACCGGCCACCTCGCGGGGGTCGTTCAATCGAAGAGGACGTAGCCGCACCGTAAGTCCTTCCGAGCTTCTGCCGCCGGGAGCGCTGGATTGGCACGATACAACGCCCGCCTGAATAGATTTCTGCGGGGAGGTCGTCACACTCTCGCCACGCGCTCCGTCATCGGTGGGAAAGCCAGCGACGATCCGAGAGGCCGGGCACCGATGCGACCACGTATGGAAAGCCCCGCGCCCCTTCTCCCCGGCGCCCTGACCGCCGTTCAGGACCTGCTCAAGAGCGCCAGGCGGGGCGGGGCGCCCGAGCGTACCCTGGAACTCGTCCATCTGCGGGCGAGCCAGATCAACGGTTGCGGCTTCTGCGTTCACCTGGGCGCCCGGGAGGCCGAGCGGGCGGGTGAGACCGACGAACGCCTGTGGGCCGTCGCGGCGTGGCGGGAAGCGCCGTTCTTCACCGACGCCGAACGGGCCGCTCTGGCACTGGCCGAGGCCGCCACAAGGCTGAGCGACAAGGCCGATCCGGTGCCGGACGAGATCTGGAACGCCATGACCGAGCACTACGACGAAAAGCAGATCGCGTCCATCACCATGATGATCGCCGTCACCAACCTGTTCAACTGCCTGAACGTCACCACAAAGCAGGTCGCGGGCACCTGGGGGTGACGGAGGCTTCTTGTCTAGTTGGCCGCGGGTGGGGGGTCTTCCAGGCACGCGGTCGCGCACGGGTGCCGGATCTCCGGCGCCCGTGCCGCGGCCGTCCGCGCGACCTGGCCGGTCAGGGCGGCGGCCAGGTCGAGCGGGCCCTCGCAGGTCAGCACGGAGGCGACGCCTTGTTCCCGGTGCTGCGGAGTCGGCGGCGTACGGCGGGCGGCGTGCCAGTAGCCGTCCACGATTTCGATGCGCCAGTCGGAAAAGGTGCTCCGGAGTGCTTTGAGATGAGCACGGTCCCGGGCGGTCATGTCATCCACGAGTTCTCCTGAAAACGGGTCGTGCGGGGTGTGTCCCGGCGAATACCGAGGGGGCGTATCCGGCATCGGCGTGTCGTGCCCGCCGTACGGTCTCGCGCTCGCCCCCGTGATGGACCTGTCATTACGCACACTCGGGACGGTAGGTTCCGGCCTTAATCCACGGCAACGATTATTCTCGCATATTCGAAATTATTCTCACGATGACGCCCCCCGAGAATTCTGTTCAGCCGAGCAGGCCGTCCAGCGCCCGGGCGATGAGCCGCCGCGCCTCGGGCCCGTAGCTCGCGTGGGCCGCCAACTGGTCGAACACCTGGCCGTACAGCGTGATCTCCTGGGGCTGGGTGAGGGTCAGTTCCGCGCCCACCGTCTCGATCAGCACCCGCCGGTCGTCGAAAACCCAGAACCCGTGCTTGGGCGACTCGCTCAACTCCACCTCGAAACCGATGACGCCGACGCGGATCGTGCTCATCGCGCACAGCGCCATCAGCCGGTCGAGTTGCCCGGCCATCGCCTCCGCCGGGCACAGCCGATAGTGCAGCACGGCCTCCGTCATCACGAAATGCAAGCGCTTGCCCGGCCGATACAGAATCTCCTGGCGCTGCATGCGCGTGCGTACGCCCTCGTCCACGTCGTCGGGCAGGCCGTGCCGCGCGATGGACTGCGCGAGCAGGTGACGCGCGTAGTCCGGCGTCTGGAGCAGGCCGGGGATGATGGTGGTCTCGAACGCCCGGATGTGCGTCGCCGCGGCCTCCAGCGCGATGCTGGCCCGCTGCCGCGCCGACGTGCCGGTACCGAGCCGTCGCCGCCACTCGGCGTACATGGTCTCCAGCACTTCCAGCCGCGCGAGGATCGGCTCGGCCGCCTTCTCCTCCCCGGCCGCCCGGGTCCAGGCCACGATGTCGGCCCGGGTCGGCGTCTGCCGCCCGTTCTCGATCTTGCTGACCTTGGACTGCGGCCAGCCGAGCACTTCGGCGAGCGCGGTGCCGGTGAGCCCGGCGTCCTGCCGGAGTTCGCGCAGCCGCCGCCCGATGGCCGTACGCGCCTCTTGTACCTGCGCCACGTCGTAGGGCTCTACCGGCCGGCGTCATGGTCGTCGGCAGGGGTGCCGATGGGAAACCGCAGCCTCATGCTCCGAGTTCTCCCTGTATTCGCGAATGGCAGGCACCCCGATCCTGTTCGGGGAACGGTGCCGCGTCAAGGCCTGGCCGGGGTGGGCCGGTACGACGGGGGTCACTCATCGCGCAGCTTCGAGAGGTGGTCATCGTACGCGCGTTCGTATGCGGCGGGGTCCCACCGGCTCCAGCCGGGACGCCGGCGATCGAGGTCATTCGTGGCATAGACGTACAGCACGTCATAAGCGGTCACGTCGATCCGCGTGAGATCGTCCCTCTTCTTGTCCCTTTTCTCGATCAGTGAGGTGAGCCGGAACGGCTTCCGGTTGTTGTCGAGCTTCATCGAGGTCCGCACGCCGTTCACGAGCACGTCCATCTTGAACGTGAACTCACAGAAGTGCTCGGCCGTGGTGGGGACCAGCACGAGCGTGACGTCCTCGTTTCTGACCAGGGAGATCGTCTTCTGGGTGAAATGGTCTCCCCTCGGGTCCCAGCCCTTCGGGAGTTGCGCTCTGGGGTCGGCGGAGTCCAGGTCGAATCCCCGCCTGATGATGTCGTCGTCGGCCCCGCCGGCACTTCTGTAGAAGAGCGTCCCGTGGAGAGGCGGCCCGCACTTGGCGACCGCCGCCATGTTGATGATCCGTACTTTGTGGTCGCTGTTGCCGCGTAGGACGACCTTGATGATGCCGTCTTCGGCGACCCCGTTCCGCCGGAACCACGCCTCGGACTCCGCCTCCGGCATGTCGTCGAGTTTCTTAGGCGTGGCGGCGTCCAGATGGACGGGGGTCGGCAGGACCCGCGTCGTCTCTTTGAGATCCGGGTCGGTGACCTCCGTGGAGACGTAGTCGTGGACGTTTCTCCTGCCTGCGGGAACTACCCACGCTAAACGGGGGTCTTCTTCCACCATTCGATCAGCGCCGCCGGGTCGGGACCGTCGGCGATTATCGCGAAGGGCACCCCGTTGGCGTCCACGAACGCGTCGTTCTCGAAGGACCATGCCAGGCGGTAGGCGGGCCCCGCCCTGCGGCACAGGAGACGCCCTATCGGAACACCCTCCGAGCTCGTCCAGCCGACCAGAGAATTGAAGCCCTCCTTCTTTGCGCAGTCACCCTTTCCCGAGTCGTCCACCCCGGCGGACTGGGCTGCCAGGAAGGCATCAAGAGCCGAGGAGTCGGCAAAGGTGATCGCGTACGCGCTCGTGGCGGGCCGCCCGGTGATCACCTCACACCGGAGAACCGACCGCGCGCGAACCTGCCCCTCGGGCCAGGTCGCCTTGGCGCAGTTCTGCAGCCAGGTGATGGTCTTGCGTCCCGGTCCGAAGCCGGTGATGCGCTTCGAGAGCAGCCGATCATCACCGGTCAGCGGGGGCGGAGGCGTGGTCACCGACGCCTGCACGGGCGGCGGCTCCGGCCGGGGGTTGGTGGCGACATCCGGGCTCGTCCGCCCCCGGGAGGCGATCAGGGCGCCGGAGAGCACCACCGCGAGGACCGCCACCCCCGCCAGCAACGGCACCCACACGCCCCACGACCGCTTTTTCGGTTCCTCTGAATCCGCCTGGGAATCACTGTCGGGCCCATGCCGATGTACGCCGCCGAGTGCCCCGGCCAGCCCGTCGCGCTCCTCCACACCCGGTGGAACGGCGGCCAGCGCCCGGACCAGGCGGCCTGTTCTGCTGTCGGCCCTCAGCATCGGACCCCACTCACTTCCGAAGCTCCGGCGAGGTCGATTTCAAGGGCTCCACCTGCATCAACTGACCGCTTTCCGAGGGAGTGGCGGGCGCCTCGCCAACGGGAATGAGCTGAAACAAACGCGCGACGATGAACGGCGCGGCGGCCCCGCAAACGAACAACCCGAACTCCGTGGGCATCTGCCCCGAAACGCCGAGCGGCGTGGCCAGCCCGCCACCCGCGAACAGGCGTAAGCACACCGCGAAGACGACCGCCGGCCGGTCTTCTTTCGTGGCCCATGGCCACCGCCAGGTCCGGCGACGCCCTGCGGGACGCATCAACGCGGTCAGCGTCAACGCCTCCGCGACAGCGCTGCCAAGGAATCCCCACAGAGCGGCGTCCAACGCAGTCATGCATCCGACAGTACCGGCCGGTGGACCTGGAGTCAGTAGCCATATCGTTTTTCCCGCAGCCGGATTGAATCGCACATGCCGGCGACGGCAGGTGCCACCTCATCGGACATAACAGGCCAGGCCGACCACCTCTCCATTGCCCTGGACTTCGCGGTCGAAATCGATGCGGCCTTTCCGTGGGGGTGTTCCGGCGACGACCCGAAGCCCCATTGAGAGCGAGCCGCAACCGTGGCGGCGACGAGCTCGGGGCCGCTCGGCTCCAGGTGCGGCCCCCGCGCACTCCACGGCCGCCGTCCCCGCCCGGCAAGAGTGCCCGGACGCCATCGCGTTAGCAGCGAAAACGGCTTCGGCACCAGGTATTTTTACATGCTCGGCCGATCGGTGAGCAGTATCACTTAATCAAGGGATCACCTTCTCGGGACGGCATCTTTCTCAGCGGCGTTCATATCCGCAGTTTATGGCTGGGAGTAACGATGGCCGCCCCCGTTCTTTTTCTGCATGGTTTCTGGCACGGTAGTCGGTGCTGGATTGGCGGAGGGACAAGGCGTGGCGGACAACCGCCGGCGGCACTTCCTTCCCGGCGGTGCGGTCGATGCCTCCAAGGCCGCCTCAATGGTGACGTTCGAGGATGCGCTGAGTCGTGTGCTGCGGGAGCAGTTCGGCACCGAAGTGACGGTCGGCCCGCTCATTCACATCGACCGGACCGGGGATCTCGATGGGTACGTGTTCGTGACCCATATCGCAATTCCGGGGCCCAAGGGGCGCGGCTGTACGGCATCGAACTCACCCCCGCCGCCATCAATGCCGCCGACTTCACGCCCAAAGGGATCGGTTTGTTCCTCGCCGGTCACCTTCGCCATGGCCGTTCCCCATGGGCCCTGCCTGACCTGCGCTCGCAGCCCCCGGCGAAACAGCGCCACGCGGATAAGTGACTCATCGCAGAAGAGGGGTGTGGTCAGCCGGGGTCCGTTGGCTTTCGAGGTCGCCCGCACGGATTTTCGTGCTCTGTCGCGCTCCTGTCCGAGCGTGACGAGGTCTTCGAGACGAAGCCGATCGCGTTCGCACTCCGCGACATCGTTCCCGGCACCGAGCTCGCATCCGCCGCTCGGCCCGGCATCGGTGCCGCGATCTGGCTCCACGCCACAGACGTCCAAGCCATTCACGATGCTCTGGTCGCCGACGGTCACACCATCGTCTCCGCACCGATCGACGGCCCCTTCGGCCGGACATTCACCTTCGCCGACCCCGACGGCTACCAGATCACCCTCCACGATCGCGCCTGACAGGCCAAAGGATCGGATAGAGGTCGAGGTCTCCGAAGAAAAGAGGTTCCTGCACCGCCCGTCCAGAAGACCTCGACGTGTCCGGCGCTTGCGTCGATGGAGAAGCCGATCGGCTCCCTCGGCGCCGACGTCCCGGCTGCCCGGCCGCCCTCGCCGAGCCCATCACGCTCGGCTGTAGGTCCCGGCTCAAAACCGGCGGCTTCAGGACTGTCATCGGCGAGGTGGCATTCATGGCCCGCGCACGTCGTTCATGGCATCCGGCCAGGCGTTCGTCCACTCGATACGCCCGTGCCTTTCGGACGACCGCACCGGCCTTGCCGTGCCGGCGTCGTAGCGAGGGGCGGGCCGGCGGTTCACCGAGCCGGGTGGGCGTCCGGTTCGCGGGCATCGCCGACGTGCGACGGTTCGTGCTGGTGACCGTCGGCGTGGGCATGTGCCTGGGGTCGCTGAGCCTGTTCATGGTCGCGTTCGCCGAGCGACACGCGCAACTCGCGGCAGTCGCCTGGGCCGAGGCCGCACTCGCCGCCGGAAGCGCCGTCGGCGGGCTGACCTATGGTGCCGTGTCATGGCGGCTCAAGCTGGAAAGCCGGCTGCCCTTACTGGCCACGGGGTTGGCGCTGTCTCTGGCCGCCGCCGGATTCGCCCCGGACATCGGCGTACTGTCGGTGCTGGGCGGCATCGCCGGGTTGTTCTTGGCCCCTGCCCTGACCACGGCCTACATGCTGGCGGACGAAGCGGCGGCCGCCGGTGCCAAGACACAGGCCAGTGCGTGGGTCAACACGGCGTTCAACACCGGAAGCGCCGCCGGCTCCGCTTACGCGGGGCTGCTCATCGAACGTCTGGCGCTGGTCGCCTGCTTCGCGATCGGCGCCCTGCCGCCCGTCCTCGGCGCACTGGCGGGACACCCGCCCACACCGCACAGGCCCCCGCAAGGCACCTGACCGCGCCGCACACCCGCACAAGCCCGGCCCGCGCGGATCCCCCCGGTTACTTGGACTTGAGGTAGTCGCGGTTCATCTGGGCGATGGTGCTCAGCGGAATGCCCTTCGGGCAGACCGCCGTGCATTCGCCCGTGTTCGTGCAGCCCCCGAAGCCCTCCAGGTCCATCTGGTCGACCATGGCCTTGGCCCGCTTGTCGCGTTCCGGCTGCCCCTGGGGCAGCAGCCCCAGGTGGGTGATCTTCGCCGCCGTGAACAGCGAGGCCGAGCCGTTCGGACAGGCCGCCACGCAGGCGCCGCAGCCGATGCAGGTGGCGGCGTCGAACGCCGAGTCCGCGTCGTCCTTCTTGACCGGGATCGCGTGCGCGTCCGGCGCCGACCCCGCGGGCACCGAGATGAACCCGCCCGCCTGGATGATCCGGTCGAACGCGGACCGGTCCACCACCAGGTCCTTCACCACCGGGAACGGCGCGGCCCGCCACGGTTCGATGGTGACGGTGTCGCCGTCCTTGAAGTGCCGCATGTGGAGCTGGCAGGTCGTCGTGGCACGCTGCTCCCCGTGCGCGACCCCGTTGATGACCATGCCGCACATGCCGCAGATGCCCTCGCGGCAGTCGTGGTCGAACGCGACCGGGTCGCCGCCTTCCAGGATCAGCCGCTCGTTCAGGACGTCGAGCATTTCCAGGAACGACATGTCCGGAGAGACGTCCTTGACCTCATACGTCACCATCCGCCCCTGGTCCGAGGGGCCGTCCTGGCGCCAGACCTTCAGGGTCAGGTTCACTTGTAGCTCCGCTGGGTCATCTTCACGTACTCGTACTTGAGGTCTTCACGGTGCAGCACCGGCCCGCCCTCGGGGCGGTACTCCCAGGCCGCGACGTACGCGAAGTCCTCGTCGTCGCGCAGCGCCTCACCGTCCGCGTCCTGGGACTCGGCGCGGAAGTGCCCGCCGCAGGACTCGCTGCGATGCAGGGCGTCGATGCACATCAGTTCGGCCAGGTCGAAGAAGTCGGCGACCCGCCCGGCACGTTCCAGTGCCTGGTTCAGTTCCTCGGCCTGCCCGGACACCTTGACGTTCTGCCAGAACTCCGCCCGCAGCTCCGGAATCCGCGCCAGCGCCTTGCGCAGCGACTCTTCGGTGCGTTCCATGCCGCAGTAGTCCCACATGAGCTTGCCCAGCTCGCGGTGGTAGGAGTCGGCGGTGCGCGTGCCGTTCACCGACAGCAGCTTCTGGATCTTGTTGCGGACCCCGTTCTCGGCCTCGGCCACGGCCTCCTGGTCCACCTCCCCGTACGGCCCGCCCGCCAGGTAGTCGCCGAGCGTGGTGGGCAGCACGAAGTATCCGTCGGCGAGTCCCTGCATCAGCGCGGACGCGCCCAGCCGGTTGGCCCCGTGGTCGGAGAAGTTGGCCTCGCCGACCACGAACAGGCCCGGGATCGTGGACTGGAGGTCGTAGTCCACCCACAGCCCGCCCATCGTGTAGTGGACGGCGGGGTAGATCCGCATCGGCCGGCTGTAGGGGTCCTCGCCGGTGATGCGCTCGTACATCTCGAACAGGTTCCCGTACTTCTTCTCCACCGCGTCGCGGCCCAGCCGGGCGATGGCGTCGGCGAAGTCCAGGTACACGCCGAGTCCGCCGGGGCCGACGCCGCGGCCCTCGTCGCAGACGTTCTTGGCGGCGCGGGAGGCGATGTCCCGGGGGACGAGGTTTCCGAAGGCCGGATAAATCCGCTCAAGGTAGTAGTCGCGCTCGGCCTCGGGGATGTCCCCCGGCTCCCGCGTGTCGCCGGCCTTGACCGGCACCCACACCCGGCCGTCGTTGCGCAGCGACTCCGACATCAGCGTCAGCTTGGACTGGTACTCCCCACTGACCGGGATGCACGTCGGGTGGATCTGCGTGTAGCAGGGGTTGCCGAAGTAGGCCCCGCGTTGGTGCGCCCGCCAGATCGCCGTCGTGTTGCAGCCCTTGGCGTTGGTGGACAGGAAGAACACGTTTCCGTAGCCGCCGGTGGCCAGGACCACCGCGTCCGCCAGGTGCGTCTCGATCTCGCCGGTCACCATGTCCCTGACCACCACGCCCCGGGCGCGGCCGTCCGACACGATCAGGTCCAGCATCTCGTGCCGCGCGTGCATGGTCACCGTGCCCGCCGCGATCTGGCGCTCCAGCGCCTGGTAGGCGCCGAGCAGCAACTGCTGGCCGGTCTGGCCGCGCGCGTAGAAGGTACGCGAGACCTGGGCGCCGCCGAAGGAGCGGGTGTCGAGCAGCCCGCCGTACTCCCGGGCGAACGGCACCCCCTGCGCGACCGCCTGGTCGATGATGTTCACGCTGACCTCGGCCAGCCGGTAGACGTTCGACTCGCGGGCCCGGAAGTCGCCGCCCTTGACCGTGTCGTAGAACAGCCGGTAGATGCTGTCGCCGTCGCCCCGGTAGTTCTTCGCGGCGTTGATCCCGCCCTGCGCGGCGATCGAGTGCGCCCGGCGCGGCGAGTCCTGGTAACAGAAGGACGTGACCTTGTAGCCCAGTTCGCCCAGCGTCGCGGCGGCCGAGCCGCCGGCCAGGCCGGTGCCGACCACGATGACGTGCAGCTTGCGCTTGTTGGCGGGGTTGACGAGTTTGGCGGAGAAACGCCGCTTGCTCCAGCGTTCCTCGATCGGCCCCTCGGGTGTCTTGGTGTCCCGGATGGGCTCGCCGACGGTGTGGGTCACTTGACCAGTCCGATCGTGATCGACAGCGGGACGGAGAGGAAGCCGAGCACCAGCAGCGCCGACAGGCCGGCGGCGGCCAGCTTCACCGGGCGCTCCCTGCGCCCCCCGGCCAGACCCAGCGTCTGGAAGGCGCTCCACAGGCCGTGCCGCAGGTGCAGGCCGACCAGCAGCAGCGCGACCACGTAGAACAGGGTGACCGGCCAGCGTCCGGGCGCGAAGCCCTCGACCATGCGCTGGTACGGCTCGCCGTTCGGACCGGCGGGGTTCACCGCGGCGAAGGTCAGGTCCAGCAGGTGCCAGATGATGAACAGCAGGATGATGACGCCGCCGTAGCGCATGGTCTTGACGGCGTACCCGGACGCCTGCGACTTCGGCCGGGCCGCGTACTTGACCGGCCTGGCCTTGGCGGCCCGCCTGGCCAGCGACACCGCCGACCACATGTGCAGCACGACCGACACCGACAGGACCACCTCGACCAGGGTGAGCACGGTACGGTGCGGCACCAGCGGATGGCCTATCTCGCGCAGGAAGGCCGCGTACTCGTTGAAGTCGGCCGCCCCGAAGAAGATCTTCAGGTTCCCGGCCATGTGCGCGATCAGGTAGAGCACCATGACGGCGCCGGTGACCGCCATCACGACCTTCTTGCCGTTGGAGGAGCGGAAGAACCCGCCCTTGTGGTTCCGAGCGGCCGTCGGCGGCCGGGGCTGCTCGTGGGAGGCGACTGGCGCGGTGGCCGCACCGCGCTCGATCGTGGCTGTCACGGCATCGACGTTACGAATCACCCGTGCTGGGCGTCCAAGTCGGCAACTGCCTGGTTTCCATAGCCAGCAGCTATTCACTCTGCGTCCGCGCGGGTGGCGGTGCGCGCAGGCAGGCGTACTGCGACCAAACTCACACCGCATGAAGCCGCCCGAATCGATAGCCCTACGCTATTGAACGTGCAGCTTCAACAGCTCGCCTACTTCGTGGCCGTGGCGGAGGCCAGGCATTTCACGCATGCCGCCGAGCGCATGCGCGTGGCCCAGCCGTCGCTGAGCAAGCAGGTGCGGGCGCTGGAGGAGGAGCTGGGCGCGCCGCTGCTCAACCGCGCCCGCGGCAACGTCACGCTGACCCCCGCGGGCGAGGCGCTGCTGCCGCTGGCCCGCCGCATGCTGGCCGACGCCGACACCGCCCGCCGCGAGGTCGCCGAGCTGGCCGGCCTGCGCCGCGGGCGGGTACGCCTGGGCGCCACGCCGTCACTGTGCGCGGGGCTGCTGGCCGACGCCCTGGCCAGATTCCACATCGACTATCCCGGCGTCGAGCTGCTGGTGGAGGAGGGCGGCTCGCGCGACCTGGTGAGGGACCTCGCCAGGGGCCAGCTCGACCTGGCATTGATCATCCTCCCGCTGCACAGCAGCGACCCGTCTCTGGTCACCGAGGAAATCCTCAGCGAAAATCTGGTGGTGGCCTCTCCGTCGCACGCCCCGCCGTCGCGCAGGCACCACCTGCGGATCGAAGATCTCCGCGGCCGGCCGATGGTGATGTTCCGGCGCGGCTACGACCTTCGGGAAGCGACGCTCAGCGCGTGCAGGCAGGCGGGTTTCGAGCCCCGGTTCTCCGTCGAAGGCGGTGAGATGGACGCCGTGCTCAGGTTCGTCGAGGCGGGGCTGGGCATCGCGGTGGTGCCCTCGATGGTGCTGGACGCCCGCCCCGGGCTCACCGGCACCCCGCTGGTGCCGCCGGGCCTGCACCGCACCATCGCGCTCTCTCATCGCAAGGACGTCGAACCGATCCGCGCCGCGCAGGCGTTTCGCGCGACGCTGCTCCGGTTCCTCACCGAGGCCGCGCAGGACGGCAGCCTTCCCCAGGGAGTTGAGTTGGCCGGCCGGTTGGCATAGGCCGGTCCCGAACCCACGAGGTGTCCGTGATCTCGCTGCCCCCCGGTACGGCCGCCGCAGGCGAGCCACCCGAACGGCATATCAGCCCACAGAAGGAGGAACCAGACCCGCTCACGCTGCTACTGATCGAGGACGACCCGGCGGACGCGTACCTGGTCCAGGAACTGCTGGGCGCCACCCGCACACCGCCCAAGATCCTCTGGGCCCAGACCCTGGCCGACGGCCTGAGCAGGCTCTCCCCCGAGATCCACTGCGTGCTGGTCGATCTGTCCATGCCCGACGCGACCGGCCTTGAGGCGCCGCAGCAGGTCATCGCCGACGCCCCGTACGCGGCCGTGCTGGTGCTGACCGGGCTCGACGACGCCTCGGCGGGCGCCGCCGCGGTGGCCGCCGGCGCCCAGGACTACCTGGTCAAGGGCCAGGTGGACACCCGCACTCTGGACCGGGCCGTCCGCTACGCGGTGGAGCGCAAACACGCCGTGCTGACCACCCAGCGGCTGCGCGAGGCCGAGCGGGTGGCCGAGGAGAACGCCCGGCTGGAACACGGGCTGCTGCCGGTGGCGCTGCTGCGCACCGGCGAGCTGGACCACCAGACCCGCTACCTGCCCGGACGGCAGGAGGCCCTGCTGGCCGGCGACTTCTACGACACCGTGCAGAGCGTGGACGGCGCGGTCAACATCCTGATCGGCGACGTCAGCGGGCACGGCCCGGACGAGGCGGCGCTCGGCGTGGCGCTGCGGATCGCCTGGCGCACGCTGGTGCTGGCCGGGCACACCGGTAGCGGCATGCTGCGCATTCTGGACGCGCTGCTGCGCCAGGAGCGCAACGCCCCGGAGATCTTCACCACCGTCTGCGTGGTGACCATCGCCCCGGCCCTGGACTCCGCGCAGATGTGGGTGGCCGGGCATCCGCCGCCGCTGGTGCTGCGCGGCGGGTCGATCGAATTCGTGGCCGGCACGCCGTCCGGGCCGCCGCTCGGGATCTTCCCCGACACCGAGTGGCCCGCGATCGAGGTGGCGCTGGGCGCGGAGTGGGCGATGCTGCTCTACACCGACGGGCTGATCGAGGCGTCGGTGGGCGGCGCGCTGCTCGGCCTGGAGGGGCTGTTGCGGGTGGTCCGCGAGCACGGCGGGTTCGACCTGGACCGGATCGTCGGCGAGGTCACCGGGCGGCACAAGTACGCCCTCAGTGACGATCTGGCGCTGGTGCTGGTCCGCCGCCCTCCGGCGGAACGATGACCGCCCGCTCACCGGCCGGCCGGCTCGCCGGACACACGATCGGGCGGCTGCTGCTGCTCACCGCCGCGCTCATGGGGGTGCTGCTGGTGGCGGGGGCGGCGCTCACCTCTATCGCGCTCGGCGACGGACGCCAGGCCAGGCACACGATCCTGGACGTGATCGACCCGGCGATCCTGCGCACGATGGACCTCGCCACCGCGCAGGGCGCGCAGCGGGCCGCCATCGCGGCCCACCGCGCCGAGCCGGACGCGGGGCACCTCACCGCCTACCGGGCGGCGATGGCCGCCGAGCGCGCCGCCTCCGGCGAGATCGCCCGGCTGGTGGCCGGGCAGGAGTTCGGCGAGCCGGTGACCGCGGTGCTCGCCCGCCTCGGCGCGGCCTCCGAGCGGTGGCGGGCCGAGTACGCCGACCCGGTCGCCGCGGGCGCGTCCGGCGACGAGCGCGCGGGCGAGGTACGGCAGGCCGCGGTCCACACCGAGCTGACCGCGCTGCGGCAGCGGCTGGCCGACGTTCACCGGACGGGCGGGGCGGCGGTCAATGACGGCGCCGGCAAGGTCTACGTGGCGCTCGCGATCTGGACGGGCCTGCTGGTGGCCGCGCTCGCCGGGCTGGCCGTGGTGTTGCGCATGGCGGTGCTGCGGCCGGTCAACGACCTGGCGGCGCAGGTCGGCACGGTCGCCTCCGGCGACTTCGACCACCGGGTGCGGGTCCGCGGCCCGGCCGAGCTGGCCGCGCTCGCCGCCGACGTGGACGACATGCGCGAGCGCATCCTGGCCGAGTGGCGCATCGCGCAGGACGCCCGGCGCAGGCTGGAGGACCAGGCCGCCGAGCTGCGCAGGTCCAACGGCGAGCTGGAGCAGTTCGCCTACGTGGCGAGCCACGACCTTCAGGAGCCGCTGCGCAAGGTGGCCGGCTTCACCCAGATGCTGGAACAGCGCTACGCGGCCGACCTGGACGACCGGGCCCGGCAGTACATCGCCTACGCCGTGGACGGCGCCAAGCGCATGCAGAAGCTGATCAACGACCTGCTCGACTTCTCCCGCGTCGGCAAGGCCGGCGGCGCCCTGGAGATGACCGACTCCGGCGAGGCCCTGCGGTCCGCGCTGCGCGACCTGGCCGCCGCGGTCGAGGAGTCGGAGGCGCGGATCGAGTACGGCGCGCTGCCGCGCGTCTACGCGAGCGGGCCGCTGCTCGCCAGGCTCTGGCAGAATGTGCTGAGCAATGCGGTGAAGTTCCGCTCGGCCGAGCGGCCGCACATCCGGATCAGCGCCGTGCGCGACGGGGAGATGTGGGTGTTCTCCTGCTCCGACAACGGGATCGGGATCGATCCCCGGCACACCGACCGGATCTTCCTGATCTTCCAGCGGCTGCACTCACGCGAGGCGTATCCGGGCACGGGCATCGGCCTGGCGATGGCCAAGAAGATCGTCGAGTATCTGAGCGGCCGGATCTGGGTAGAGCACGGAGACACGGAGACCCCCGGCACGACGTTCCGGTGGACCGTTCGCGCGGACCCACCGGGCGACCCTCTCCCCGGATCAGGAGCCGACGATGGCTGACTTCTACCCGATCGAGGTCCTGCTGGTCGAGGACGACCCCGGCGATGTGCTGCTGACCAGGGAGGCGTTCGACTACAACAAGCTGCGGAACCGGCTGCACGTGGTGGAGGACGGCGAGGACGCCGTGGCCTTCATGCGCCGGGAGGGCCCCTACGCCGACGCCCCGCGTCCCGACCTGGTGCTGCTCGACCTCAACCTGCCCCGCATGGACGGGCACGAGGTGCTCGCCGTCGTCAAGCAGGACACCGAGCTGCGCAGCATCCCGATTGTGGTACTGACCACATCCGAGGCGGAGGAGGACATCCTACGGAGCTACCATCTGCATGCAAACGCATACGTGTCCAAGCCAGTGGACTTTGCGCGATTTATCCAGGTAGTGCGGCAGATCGACGACTTTTTCGTAACAGTGGGGAAACTCGCCCGTCCCGGACTCCACTCCTGACACTTCAGACGGGATCATTGACCGGCTACGTGACAGGAATCACACCAGGACCGCGAAAAAGTGAGTGACCCGGCTCACACAAGCTGATCTGGTGGTCGTAACGTATCTGCCACCAAGGCGTGCCGCTGCGTGTGCCTTGTCCCTGCCACGAGTCGTGCGCGCACGAACGAACGAGACCCGGACCCCGCCGGCGAGGTCCGCGGGACATGGAGAGGTCACTGATGACCCAGACAACGGCCGAGAGCCCGGCCAGGAGACAACGCGCGCAGCTCAAGGCGCGCACGCTGCGCACGGACCGATGGTGGCTGGCCCCAGTGCTCACCTTCGCCGCCCTCGCGTCCTTCCTCGTGTACGGCTTCTGGGCGATGTTCGACCCCAGCTACTACATCGCGCCGTACGTCGCCCCGTTCTCCGCACCCTGTTTGCTGGAGGTGTGCCCGGAGGGCGCGCGGGTGTTCGGGTTCGCACCGATCGGCGACTGGTTCCCGCTGCCACCAGGTGTCCTCGTACTGGGACTGCCCGGTGGGTTCCGGTTGACCTGCTACTACTACCGCAAGTCCTACTACCGCTCGTTCTGGCTGTCACCGCCCGCCTGCTCGGTCGCCGAGCCGCACGGGAAGTACACCGGTGAGACCCGGCTGCCGCTGATCCTGCAGAACGTCCACCGCTACTTCTTCTACGGCTCGGTCCTGATCTCCGCGGTCCTCACCTACGAGGCCATCGTGGCCTTCCGCAACACGGACGGCGAATGGGGGCACATGGGCGTGGGGACGGTGATCCTCGCGGTCAACGCGGTCCTCATCTCGGCCTACACACTGTCCTGTCACTCCTGCCGGCACATCGTCGCCGGACGGCTCAACCACTTCTCCCGCCACCCGCTGCGGTACCGGTTCTGGGGCCTGGTCTCCAAGCTGAACGCCCGGCACATGCTGCTGGCCTGGGTGTCGATGTACACCGTGCTGTTCGCCGACCTCTACGTACGGCTCGTGGCGAAGGGCATCGTCACCGACATCACGTTCTTCTAGGAAGCCTGCTCAGGAAGCCCGTTAAGGAAGCCCAGATCATGGATATCGAACGTCACGAATTCGACGTCGTCGTCATCGGCGCCGGCGGAGCGGGGCTGCGGGCCGCCATCGAGGCGCGCCAGCAGGGCAAGAAGACCGCCATCGTGTGCAAGTCGCTGTTCGGCAAGGCGCACACCGTCATGGCCGAGGGCGGTGCGGCGGCCGCCATGGGCAACGTCAACCCGGCCGACAACTGGCAGGTCCACTTCCGCGACACCATGCGCGGCGGCAAGTTCCTGAACAACTGGCGGATGGCCGAGCTGCACGCCAAGGAGGCCCCCGACCGGGTGTGGGAGCTGGAGGCGTGGGGCGCGCTGTTCGACCGGACCAAGGACGGCAAGATCAGCCAGCGTAACTTCGGCGGGCACGAGTACCCGCGGCTGGCCCACGTCGGCGACCGTACCGGCCTGGAGATGATCCGCACCCTGCAACAGCGGGTCGTCGCCCTCCAGCAGGAGGACTACGCCGTCCACGGCGACTACGAGGCCTACATCAAGGTGTTCGCCGAGTGCACGGTCACCCGCCTGCTCAAGGACGACGCCGGCGCCATCGCCGGGACCTTCGGCTACCGGCGCGAGACCGGCCGGCTGATGCTGATCGAGGCCCCCGCGGTGGTGCTGGCCACCGGCGGCATCGGCAAGTCCTACGTGGTGACCTCCAACTCCTGGGAGTACACCGGCGACGGGCACGCGCTGGCGCTGCTGGCCGGGGCCAGGCTGATCAACATGGAGTTCATCCAGTTCCACCCGACCGGCATGGTCTGGCCGCCCTCGGTGCGCGGCATCCTGGTCACCGAGTCGGTCCGCGGCGACGGCGGGGTGCTGCGCAACTCCGAGGGCAAGCGGTTCATGTTCGACTACATCCCCGAGGTGTTCAAGGACAAGTACGCCACCACCGAGGAGGAGGCCGACCGCTGGTACACCGACCAGGCCGGCAACCGCCGCCCGCCCGAGCTGCTGCCCCGCGACGAGGTGGCCAGGGCGATCAACTCCGAGGTCAAGGCCGGGCGCGGCTCACCGCAGGGCGGCGTGTTCCTGGACGTCTCCAGCCGGCTGCCCGCCGAGGAGATCCGCCGCCGGCTGCCGTCGATGCACCACCAGTTCAAGGAGCTGGCCGACGTCGACATCACCGCCGAGCCCATGCAGGTGGGGCCGACGTGCCACTACGTGATGGGCGGCGTGGAGGTGGACGCCGACACCGCGGCGGCCTCCGTGCCGGGGCTGTTCGCGGCGGGCGAGGTGTCCGGCGGCATGCACGGCTCCAACCGGCTCGGCGGCAACTCGCTGTCGGACCTGCTGGTCTTCGGCCGCCGCGCGGGCGCCGGAGCCGCCGCCTACATCGACGGCCTTGAGCGGCGGCCGGCCGTACCGGACGACGCGGTGGCCGAGGCCCAGGCCGAGGTGCTGGCCCCGCTCGAACGCCCCGGCGAGAACCCCTACGAGGTCCACCACGAGCTCCAGCGGACGATGAACGAGCTGGTCGGGATCATCCGCAGGGCCGGGGAGATGGCCGAGGCCCTGGAGGCGGTGGAGAAGCTGCGCGAGCGCGCCAAGGGCGTCGGCGCGGCGGGCAGCCGCATCTACAACCCCGGCTGGCACCTGTGCCTGGACCTGCGCAACATGCTGCTGGTCAGCGAGTGCGTGGCGCGGGCCGCACTGGCCCGCCAGGAGAGCCGCGGCGGCCACACCCGCGACGACTACCCGGACATGACCGCCGACTGGCGGCGCCGGCTGCTGGTCTGCACGGCGGCGCCGGACGGCACGTCGGTGAACGTCCAGGAGCAGGTCCAACCGTCCATGCGGGCGGACCTGATCACCCTCTTCGAGCGCGGGGAGCTGAGCAAGTACCTCACGGACGAAGAGATGGCCGAGTACGACCTCGCGGTCAAGGAGTCATGATGAGCTACAAGGCCAAGTTCCGCATCTGGCGCGGTGAGGGCGGCGAAGGCCGGCTGGAGGACTTCACCGTCGAGGTGAACGAGGGCGAGGTCGTCCTCGACATCATCCACCGCCTCCAGGCCACCCAGGCGCCCGACCTCGCGGTCCGCTGGAACTGCAAGGCGGGCAAGTGCGGCTCGTGTTCCATGGAGATCAACGGCAAGCCCAAGCTGGGCTGTATGACCCGGATGTCCACCTTCGGGGAGGACGAGGTCATCACGGTCACCCCGATGCGCACCTTCCCGGTGATCAAGGACCTGGTCACCGACGTGTCCTTCAACTACCAGAAGGCCAGGGAGATCCCGTCCTTCACCCCGCCGTCGGACGTCCGGCCCGGCGAGTACCGGATGAAGCAGATCGACGTCGAGCGGTCCCAGGAGTTCCGCAAGTGCATCGAGTGCTTCATGTGCAACAACGTCTGCCACGTCATCCGTGACCACGACGAGAACAAGCAGGCGTTCGCCGGCCCGCGCTTCCTGATGCAGATCGCCGAACTCGACATGCACCCCTACGACGTCGCCGACCGCCAGGACTCCGCCCAGGACGAGCACGGGCTCGGCTACTGCAACATCACCAAGTGCTGCACCGAGGTCTGCCCGGAACACATCAAGATCACCGACAACGCGCTGATCCCCATGAAGGAACGCGTCGTCGACCGCCGCTACGACCCCCTGGTCTGGCTCGGCAACAAGATCTTCAAACGCTCCGCCGCCAAGTAGGGCGGGCATTCAAAAGGGCGGTGCCACCGTTGGGGGGGACCGCCCCTTTTGCGTGCGCTGCTTTGTGTGTGCCGCTGCGTGTGCGCTGCGAGGTTACGGCTTGCGGCGCTTGAAGAGGCCGCGTTTGGGGGCACCGCCCGGGCCCTCCTGGATCTCGGGCTTGGAGGCGGGGGGCTTGGCGTCGTCGTCCTGCTCGGGGAGCTCGGGCATGACGTAGACGGCCGTCGTGTCGGGCGTCGTGGGGGGCGGCTCGGGGCCGTAGCGCGGGGTGTCCGCGGGCAGGCGGTACGGCGGGAGCGCGGAGTCCTGCTCGGCCGGGGAGCCCGGGGAGCCCAGGGAGCCCGGGGAGAACCAGGTGGACGCGCTCTTGCCGCCCTCGCCCGGCTCCTTGAAGTCGTCGAAGCCGCCACGGTCGTGCGGGCCGCGCACCGCCCCGGCCGACGGGTCGGACGGAAGCTCGTCGGCGGGCTTGTCGGCGGGCTTGTCGGCGGGCTTGGCCTGCCCGGCGTCGGCCTCGGGGTGCAACTGGAGCACGGGCTGCTGGCCGTACGGCGGGACGGGCTGCTGCGGCACCGGCACGAAGCTCACTACGGTCGTGTAGGCCGGGCCGGCCGGGTAGCCGCCGGGGACGTAGTTGGCGACATAGCCCGGACCCGCCGGGTAGCCCGGATAGCCGGGGTAGGCCGCCGGGTCACCGGCCACGCCGGGGCCCGCCGTGCGGACGGCCGCGGCGTGCGCCATGCGGCGCAGCTTCTTCTCGTAGAACAGCACCGCGAACAGCGCGAGCAAGGTCAGGACCAGCGCCGGGATGCCGAGCTGGCGACTCAGCCTGACCCGGTCCGTCTCCGGGGTGCCCTCGTGCAACTCGACCGCGATCGCCTCGGTGGTCTGTGCCTGCGACACCATCGGCGCCGGGGTGGACGGCGGGGTGTTGAGCGGGGTGGCCGTGGCGGCGGGCAGTGAGAAGTACTGCCCCACCGACGGGTCGGGCACGTCGGCGGTCGCCGTATTGGCGGGGATCTCCGGGATTTCCTGGCTGGGCAGCGGTTGCGGCTGCGGCGCGGCAGTGGTCGGGTCGGGCGCGGGCGGCGGCGTCTTGACCGGTTTGGTGGGCTTGGGCTTCTTCGGCTTCTTCGGGGTGACCGTGACCGTCTCGGTGACCTCGACCGGGTCGGTGTCCTCCGGGGTGACGGTGACGGTGACCGTCACCTCCGGCTCAAGATCGGAGTTTTCGGGGACCTCGGGGCCCGCGTTTTCGGGCGGCTCCGGTTTCGTCGGCGAGGCGGCGACCACCGCTCGCGTACTGCCCGCGTCGGCGGCCGCGCTCGAACCGATCAGCGGAGCCGCCGCCAGCACTCCGGCACCGCACAGGCCGATCGTGACGACCAGCACGGACACGGCCTTGGCTCGCCCTTGTCGCGACACCCGTGTCCTCCCCGAACACTTCCAAGTCAAGGAAAACCCTAGATGGGTAAAACTAACAGCAAACCAGTGCGGGCAACACCGCTTTGCCGCCGATCCGACCGGCGGGCCGCACAATGGCGGCCGTCAATCCGGCTCGCCACGCCCCCTGCCACGGTCTCTTACCGCCGGCAGCGCCCACAACAGCCCGAGCAGCACGCCCACCGCGGCCAGTACGGCGGGCAGTCCGCGCAGCTCAGGGCGGGTGGCGTCGTCGCTCTTCGCCGCCGAGGCCACCGTGGTCAGCCGCATCGGCAGCGGCGGCGGGACCGGCGCGGGATCGGGCGCGTCGGCGACCACCGGCATCTGCGGCGGCTCCTGCACCGGCACCGGATCGGCCGACGGCGGGGCCTGAACCGGTGGGGTGGCGGGCTCCGCGGCACCGGGCCGCTTTTCGGCTGCTTTGCCGTCAGGCTTGTCATGACTTTTGTCGTCAGGTTTGCGGCTCTGCGTGGAATTCGGTTCGGCCCTTACTTCCCCATTGCGCGTATTTTCCGAGGGCTCTGCGGGTACGACGGCCGGAGTCCAGACACGCTCGATCAGCCGGTCGGGATCGCCCTGCCCGGAGGCCCCGGCGACAAGGTGGGCTCCTGCCTCGCTGAGGACCACGGTGGCGCTGCGGGCCGTCCAGCGGCCGTCGTACAGGAGGGTGTCGGCCCGTGCGGTGAGGCGGATCTCGCCGGGCTCCGCGGATCGCACCCACACGTCGGCGTGGCGGGACTCGGGGATGGCCCCGAAGGCGCACTCCCCCGGCTCCCCCTCCGTGGTGCGGGTGGGGCAGTCGACGATCGCGGCCCCGGGCGGATCGGTGACGACGCTCAGCCGCGCACCCGCCGCCGGGCCGCGCAACTCGACCCGCTGTCTCTTAT
>NZ_POUA01000095.1 GCF_003236385.1 Spongiactinospora gelatinilytica | reverse complement strand
ATGTACGGCAAGCCCCCTGCCCGCCGCCCCGTGGTCATGCCCTGCGCTCTGGTGTCCGGCTTCCGCAGCTGTGTGTCCTCGCCCGCCGTTCCAGCACCGGCTACACCACCCCCACCCTTCAGCGCGTGCGCGCTGTCGCGCGCCGGCGCGCCTCGGCGCAGCAGGCGATCAGTGTGGACCTGGGTTTATCGGCATATCCGCGTTCCTTCAATATCTACCCTTGTGGCCTGAAGCCGTACATGAAGTTGAGCGCTTTTGGAGTCAGCCCAGATATGGGCTGCTACGGGCCGAGTCCAGGGCGTGGCGAATTCGCAGACGCTGGGTCGGGTGCGTTTCCAGTGTGTCGATATCGTCAGGGATCACCCAACGTACTTCGCGTGCCTCATCGGTGACGTGGGCGGTTCCTCCGACAGGCCGAGCACGCAGGCACACGTTGGACTGCTGGCGCACCTCGCCGTCGCTGTACGCGATCACATGCCGGGGATCGCTGTATACGCCGACCAATCCGGTCACCTCAACAATGACGCCGGTCTCCTCGGCCACCTCCCGGATCACCGCCTCGGTGATCGACTCCCCGAGGTCCATGACTCCGCCAGGTAGTGCCCAAAGGCCGCTGTCGCGGCGGCGGTGCAGTAGCACCCGACCACCATCGTCGACGACTACCGCCGAGCCACCGGGTACGACGGACTTGGGCTCAGGCGCGTTCGGGTCGTCGTAGTAGTCGATCCGTGCCATGATCGTCCATTACCCCTCAGCCCCGAACTCAAGCGGTCGAGTGGCCTGCCACGTTTCTTCGATGGATCGGCGTATCGAGCGAGGATACTGGTGCAGAGAGGCACCGCATATGCTCATCGCCACCATGCCCAGCGCTATCCTGACCCTCGCTCAGGTTCCACGCAAAGCGGCCGAAGTCGCTTGTCTCTGCCCTTGCTTCGCCTAGAAACAATAGAAGCATCCAGGCCAAGAGACACTTAGGCATCGAGGGGCACTGATGCCGCTGTTTCCCATGTGTACAGCCGGGTGTCTCTGCCGAGACGGATAAGCTGGATTTCTCGAAGGGTGACGGACGCTGGCCCCGCTTTGACCGATGCGATGGCATCAAAGAACGGACTTGCCGGTCCTGTGGCGTTGCTATAGGCGCTGCTGATGTGCGGTGCCCATTCCGGCGTCTCCGGTACGCGATTCGCCCCCCACACGTCTGCGATCGCTTCCCGGACCTCGTCGCGGAACTGCCGAAGCCGGTCAGTCCGATCCGGTCGGAACATAATGGCTTCGGGGTCAACGATCGGCACGTAAACCTTAAATGTCACTGCACCAGCGGAGCGTAGACGTTTCTGTGCTCGCGTCACGATCTCCGCCAGGTCTCGTGCGCTCACCTCGTCGGTGAATGCGACACCCTGCATCGTAAGGTGCAACCAGGGCTGCGGGATCGCGTCAACCCCGGATAGAGAGCCGAACGCTTCCTGGTACCGCTCAGTGAGGGCATGCAGCTCGATCTGGTCGCCGAACGTGGCGTGCCAGGCGTACATCCGCCGCCCGTCTCGCCATCCCGGCCTCCACCACCAGTGGTCCCGCATCTGTCCCGAGTCATCGAGCGCGCACCGTTAGGTCGTCCCTTCAGCCGCTCGGGATCTGCCACATCTTTGTACTGCCAAGGCAGTATTCCCGCACATGGTCGCGTAACGCCAATGGATGCCGGTCGTCGAGTAGGGGTGTCAGCTCCCGAGCCAGTCGAGCCGCCAGCGTGGCGAGCCGCAATTCGTCGGGAAGCTGTAGTACGGGTTGGAGAGCCTCTCCGGCACCGTCCATCTTACCGGCCATCACATGGGCGATGGCGGAGCCGATGCGCACCTGAGCCCATGTTCCATACGCCCATGTATCACCGTCCTTCCAGGCTTGTTCTGCCTGTGAGGCGGATTCCAGAGCGTTGACCGTTGCCCGCGCCCGCAGATGTACGCCCATCTCGTAGTTCGCCTGCCTTGCCGGCCCGCACTCGAATGGGCCGCCCAAGTCGTCTGTAGCGTTGTAAAGATCACGGGTCTGTGCGAGGTGCTGATGGCCGTCTCGGACAAGCAGCAGAAATCGCCGGGTCAAGACTGTGGCGCGTTGGAGGTATGGCCCTGGCGCAGCGCGCAGGGACTCCCTTGCCAGGCATCGCGCCTGATCGTCGAAGTGGGCCAGGGCACCATTTCCTACATTGGTCGTTTCGACACAGCTCGGCATTCTGGCTCGGATGGGCGCGGCCTGATCTGCGTATGTGAGACAGGTCAAGGTGAGTCGGCCGGCATTGATGATCTCCCGCTTTATGGAGACGCGGATCACATCCAGCCAGGGCTCACAGTTCGTGGGGCCGTCTCGTCGAAAGGGGTGAAAGAGGGACGAGGCAAGGAGATGGATGTGCAAGCTCGACTCAACTTCCTGGACAACCCGTTCGCCGCGAAGGTCGTGAAGCATGTCACCTCGGCGGGGAAGGCGGTGGCGGACTCGCCGCTGACCGCCGCGACGCGGGAGTTGGTGGCGCTTCGTGTCAGCCAGATCAACGGATGCGCGTTCTGCATCGACATGCACACCAAGGACGCCGCCCACGCCGGAGAGAATTCGGTACGGCTGAACCTGGTCGCGGCGTGGCGGGAGGCGAAGGTGTTCACCGACGCCGAGCGGGCCGCGCTGGAGCTGGCCGAGGAGGGGACCCGGATCGCCGACGCGGCCGGGGGCGTCTCCGACGAGGTGTGGGCGAACGCCGCCAAGCACTACGACGAGGAGCAGCTCATGGCGCTGGTGACGCACATCGCCCTGATGAACACCTTCAACCGGCTGAACATCATTCTCCAGAACCCCGCCGGCGACTACCAGCCCGGGCAGTTCGGATAAACGGCAGCAAATGATGGGGGACCGGACTCCTGGAGTCCGGTCCCCCATCGGTTGGTCAGCCCGTGATCCAGGGCTGGAGCTTGCCGGGGTTCAGTACCGCCCAGATGTCGCTGATCCGGTCATCGGTGATGCCGAACGCCACGACCACCACGGTGACGCCGTCCCGCTGGGCCACCAGGCCGGGCCTGCCGTTGACCGTGCGCTCCAGGAAGGTCACGTCCGCCACCAGGCCGGTGATGTCGATCATGCGGCGGGCGATGCGCTCGCCGCCCACGATCGGGCGGGCCAGGGCGCTGACCACGCCGCCGCCGTCGGCGATCGCCGTGGCGTCGGGGTCGAGGAGGCCGATCAGGGCGTTCATGTCCTGGGCCTGCCAGGCGCGCTTGAACTCCCTGACGAGGTCGGCCTGCCGGGCCGCCGCCGGCTCGGCGGGCCGGGCCGCGCGGATGCGGCGGCGGGCGGAGGAGGCGAGCTGGCGGCAGGCCGCCGGGGTACGGCCGACGATCTCGGCGACCTCGGCGAAGGGGTAGCGAAAGACGTCGTGCAGGATGAAGGCGACGCGCTCGGCCGGGGTCATGGATTCGAGCACGATGAGGAACGCCATGCTGATCGACTCGTCGAGCGTGATCTGGTCGGCCGGATCGGCGGGGCCGGGCGACGCGGCGCCGCCGGGCCGTCCGCTGATCCACTCGGTGCTGTCGGGCACCGGCTCGGGGATCCACTCGCCCACGTAGCGTTCCCGGCGGGCGCGCGCCGAGCCGAGCACGTCCAGGCAGATGCGCCCGGCGACCCTGGTCAGCCAGGCGGCCGGGTTCTCGATGGCCTCCTGCTGGGGCCGGGACATGGCGTACCAGCGGGCGTAGGTCTCCTGGACGACGTCCTCGGCGTCGGTCAGCGAGCCGAGCAGCCGGTAGGCGAGGTTGGTCAGTTGACGCCGCTCGCTCATGATGGCGCTCAGGCCGGGGTCGGGCGACGGCGGCCCGGAGGGCACGGTCGGCTCGGATGGCGGTGTCGGTGGGGTCGGCGTTGTCATGAGGGTTTCCCGGGCTCCCTGTGCTGTGTGGCGGCGGCTGCGGTCACCTGCTTTCACCACATTGACGAGGTAGCGACCCTGATTGTCAGGTCGGTGTCTCATGTCACGGTAGCGCCATATATACAAACGATCGGTCGTTAATGTAAATTACCGCATATGACGCAAGACGGACGGCGGTTGCGCGGCATGCGCAGCCGGGAGGCGATCCTGGCGCAGGCGGTGGGCCTGGCATCCGTCGAAGGGCTGGAAGGGCTGTCCCTCGGCAAGCTGGCGACCGCCACCGGCACCAGCAAGTCCGGGTTCTTCGCCCACTGGCGGGACAAGGAGCAACTCCAGCTCGACGCCATCGAGTGGGCCGTCCGCCAGTGGACCGAGCAGGTGGTGGCCCCCGCCCTGCGGGCCCCGGCGGGCGTGCGGCGGCTGTTCGCGCTGCACGAGTCGCGACTGCGGTTCTACCGCCAGGGCGTACTGCCCGGCAGGTGCTTCTTCTTCACCGTGCAGACGGAGTTCGACGACCGTCCCGGGCCGGTGCGCGACCGGGTCGCGCAGGCCATGGGCGACTGGCAGACGTTCATCCGGCGTCTGGTGGCCGAGGCCAAGGCGCGGGGCGAGCTCCTGGACGGCGTGGACGACGCCCAGCTCGCGTACGAGGTGGACGCGCTCGGGGAGCGGGTCATCAGCCACATCCGTCTGTACGACGGGCCGGTCGTCCTCGTCCATGCCCGCCGAGCCGTACTCCAGCGCCTGCGCGCGCTGTGTCCCGACCCGACGCTTCTCCCGGAGGACTGACCATGACCACCACCGAAACCGGCGTACACGAGCCGGTCCAGGTGCACTATGACGAGCTCGACGCCATGGGCCTGCTGCACAACTCCCGATACACCCTGCTCGTCGAGCGGGCGATCATCACGTACTGGGTGCGCCAGGGCTGGGCCCCCGACCGGGCCAGATCGGCCTTCGAAGACGTGTTCCTGGCCGTGCGGGAGGTCAAGATGACCTACCACGCGCCGGTCAGCGGGGCGGGCGAGGTGGTGGTCCACTTCTGGATCGACCGCATGGGCCGCACCAGCGCGGTGTACGGCTTCCGCGTGCTGTCGGCCGACCGGACGGTGGTGCACGCCGACGGCTACCGGGTCAACGTCAACCTGGACCCGGCCACGCTGCGGCCCGAGCCGTTCAGCGCCGAACTGCGCGCCGCCGCCGAGCCCCTGTTCACCGCGGAGGCGGCGGCATGCTGAGGACCCGCTGGATCGCCGGCCCGGCGGACGCTCGGCCGGGCCCGCTGGTGGCCTCACTGACCGACTACCGGATGAGCAGCTACCGGGATTTTCCCGGCATCGTCAAAAGCGCCAGGTCACTGGGCCGCCTGTGGCCGGAGCTGCCCGGCGCGGTGGGCATGTGGCTGTGGGTGGACCCGCTCACCCGCAGGGTCGGTTCGCTGTCGGTATGGCAGGGAGAGGATGATCTACGTGGGTTCGTCCGGGTACCCGACCATGTGCAGATCATGCGGAAGTACCGGTACCGGGGCACGCTCCGGTCCCGTACCTGGAAGATCGACGAGCTGGACCGCGCCGCACTGTGGCGGGTCCTCAGCCCTGCCCGACGCGGGGGCGCGCGCTACAGCGGTTTCAGGAAACGCGCCGCCTGCTCGCAGGTGTCGGTGTAGCCGAGCCGTGCGTAGAAGGCGTGCGCCCCGGTCCGGTGCCGCGAACTGGTGATCTCCAGGTCCCGGCAGCCCCAGGCGCGGGCCTGGTCCTCGGCGGCCTCCACCAGGGTCCGCCCGACCCCTTTGCCATGAAAAGCGTCGTCCACCACCAACGCCACCAGGCGAGCCCGGCGGGCCGAGTGCTCGATCAGCGGGAAGGCGTGCAGGGCGGCGAATCCGGCGACCAGGCCCTCCATCTCGGTGACCAGCAGCCTGCTGTGCCGATCGTCCAGCCAGTCCTTCAGCCGGGCCGTGACCTCGGCCGCGTCCGCCGGGTAGCCGAGCCGGTCGAGCAGTACCGCGACCCGCGGCGCGTCATCGGCTCGGGCCGATCTGATGCTGACAGCCATGCCCGGCAGTCTGCCAGCCGTACCGGAACGCTCAGCCGGCGGTGGCGGTGCAGGCGGGGACAGCAGGACGGCGGCCTGCGCCGACTCCCCCACGCCTGCCGTGCCCCCGTTCGCCCAGCAGTGCTGGTCGCCCCCGCCTTTGCGGATAGGTAGGAAGTCGCCGCCATTTCGTGCTCACCGCGGTCGCCGCCGTGGCGGAGCGAAGCCGTCCCGAGGGGCGCGTTTCCTGGTGAACGACTTGGCGGCCGGCTCTGCCGCCCGGAAAGGGTACGGCCCAAAAAGCGCCTCCTTTGCGAAATGTCGATAATTCGCGAAATGTCGGGCTCTATAGCGATATGACGCCATGCGGCCATTGGAAATACCCGTCTTATGTGGTGGAGCGCGCGAATTTACGCTCCTTGCCTGTCGGATGAAGGGTAGCCGATTTACAATGGGGGTCGATTCAATGTAATACGCGCACGGGGAAAGTCGGATATACGCGATCATGCACTCGGGTCATGTCGATGAGCCGGCGGTGCCTCCCGCATCCGGGCGAGCGCCGCAGGGCGGCCTGCGCCCCGCCGTCCCCGACACTCGCCCGCATGAGGCGCTCCGGGATGCGGACGTGGAGGCGTTCGTGCGCGCCGTGACCCCCCGGATCGCGGCCGACGCGGCGATCGTGGGGGTCGATCCGCGGACGCTGGAGTTGCAGGTGCGGCTGCACCTGCCCGCGCTCAGCCGGGCGGCGATCACCACCGGGCCGGCCGGCCGGGCGTACGACGCGGTGCGCATCCAGGCGCTCGTCCGGGCCGCCGAGATCCGGGTCGGCCTGGAGGACGCCGCCTTCGACGCGCACACCTCGCTGCTGCTGGGGGTGGAGAAGGTGCGCAGGGATCTCACTCTGGTCCGGGCCGACGGGTCGGTCGGGCGGTTGCGGTTCGGGGCGGTCGATCCCTGGGCGGGCCACCGGGTGCAGGCCCGGCTGCACTACCTGCGCTGTGAGCGGGCCGACACGGTCATGCAGTTCGGGCTGTTCCTGCGGGGCGCGCGGATGCCGCTGACCTACCTGGCCTTCTCGTCGTGCGACCGGCGCTACATGCTCGACGTGCTGAACGCGCTCGGCGTCCCGGCGCGGCCGGGCCGGGTGCTGGTGCTGACCCGGGTACACGGGCTGCCCGGCGTCCCGGGCAACCTGATGAGCCTGACCATCGGCCAGGCCGTACGCGAGATCAAGGCGCGCGGCGCGGCCGACCTCATCGTGACCGCGTTCAACCCGATGCTCGGGTTCAACGGCGCGTCGTTCCGCGCCGCCGGGTTCACCGCGTTCGCCTCCTGCCCGGTCACCTACTCCTACGACGCCGCGGGCTTCTTCCACACCCGGCGCAGCGCCACCGCCGCGACCCCGCAGCGGCTCACCACGCCCGACAACATCCTCATGGCCCGCGGCGTGACCCGTACGGCCAAGCGGCGGCTGGCCGCCGCGGTCCGGCCGCTGCGGACGGTCCCGCGCGAGACGTACGAGCGCAGGGAGCCCGCCCGGTTCTGCGAGCCCGATCCCGGCGACCCGGCCTGGCTGCGCCGGCTGACCGGATACCGCGGCCTGCTCCAGGACGCCTGGTCCTCCGAGACCGCCGCGCCGCGCTACGTCGGCGACGGCGGGCCGCAGGGCAGCGGTCGTGGCCAGTGCGGCGTGGCCTCGGTGTGGCTGGCCCGCCGGCTGCACGCCGACCACGGGATGGTCCCGCTCTACTGCGTAGGCAGCGTCACCTTCACCACCGGCGCCCAGCCCGACGTGCCGCACCACTGCTGGATCGAGGTCGGCGACCCGCGCGACCCACAACGAGTGATCATCGACCTCACGGCCGACCAGGCGGCCGGCTCGCCGAAGCCGATCGTCTTCGCGCGACACTCGGACCTCATCGCCCAGGGCATCCGCTACACGCCACTGTTCCGGCAGCGGCTGGACGAATTACCGGCCAATCGCGTGTGGCGCCGATTTCTGACGCTGAGCGACCTGGTCGACCGGCACGGCACCGGTCACCCGGCGGACACCGGGAGGCGGGATCACCACAGACCGGCGACCGCCTGATCCGCACACCCACCACAGGCACAAGCGGGGGACACAAGGTCATGCCAGGCCCTCGACCGTCCGTTCTCTTCCTGTCGTCCGACGCCAGGCGGCGCTACGCGGAAGACATCCTCGCCGCGCTGGCGCTGCCCAGGGGAGCGGTCATCCAGTTCAGGTACGAGTCCAAGTACGTTGTGCCCTCGTTGCAGGCGTCCATCGCCAACATGTCGGTGATCGGCCGCAGGGCGGTCGTGGCCTACGTCGCCGACGTGGAGACGACGGCGCCGTTCCTGGTGCCGGTGCGGTTCGCGTCCGTCGCCGACGCCGAGTGCGCCGCCGACATGGTCGTCTTCCGGCTGCGCATGGCCGAGTACACCGACCTCGACGACTATCCGCTCACCGAGGACGACATCCGGACCGAAGGGCGCCGCTACCTCGACCGGCTGATCGAGGTCAACGACGACCGGTACTACCCGGCCACCGGCCGTTTCCCCGACCTGCACATCCGCGACGAACCACACCGGCGGCCCGGCGAGGAGACCCGGGACGACCCGCAGCACTGGCTGGGCGTGGCCAGGCGGCTGGCCAGGCATCCGACCTTCCGCGACTCCTACTTCATCCGCATCGACGAGCCCGTCCTGGACCGCGGCGGGCCGGTGCCGTTCGACGAGCAGGGCAGGCTCACCCTGTCCGACCGGCGAGCCGCCAAACTGCGGGTCAGCTTCTTCACCCAGAGCTACTCCGAGGAGGGGGAGAAGGTGCTGTCCTGCGCCACCGACGGCACCTTCCTGAGGATCTCCTCCGATGACTCCTACGACGTGGAGCTGGGCTATGACTCGGTGGAGTTCTGGCTCCAGCCGGTGATCACGACCTTCGACGCGCTCGCCCGGGTGAGCGTCGGGTTCTCCCAGGAGCGGCCCGACGTGCCGGAGGTCAACGCCGGGTTTCCGGTGCTGGTCCACAGGTCGCGGACGCGCATGTTGACCCGGGTCACCTTCAGCGCGGCCGGGGCCTTCCTGGTCGCGCTGCCGGCCATCCTGGGCACCGGCTTCCCGATGTACGTGCGGGTGCTGTTCGCCATCATGGGCGCCGCGCTGCTGTCGGTGTCCACGGTCGTGATCGCCAGGGGCGACCGCTGACCCCCTGACCTTTCACGCGAGGCAGCGCAGCGCGGATCTGATCCTGGGGTCGAGCGGGTGGTCGGCGGGCAGCCGCCCTACGGTCGCCTCGACGAACTCCGGCGGGGAGAGCTGGGCCTCGGCCCCGTCGGCGTGGACCCAGATCTGCTCGGCGCTCGGCTCGACCTGGGCCTTGGCGTGCTGCTCGGCCAGCACGAACAGCGCGACCTTGACCCGCCAGGCGGTACGCTCGCCGGCCTCCTCGGCGGTGACCGGCGCGCCCACGTCGTCGGCGTGCGTGGCCAGCTCCGAGCAGTAGTGGAAGGTCTGAGCGCCCACCGGGTACGGCCCGGCGAGCGTCTGGAGGGTGGCATTCCTGCCCAGTTCGCGCATCCGGCGGCGGGTCTCGGCGTTCTTCTGCCGCCACTCGGCCAGCACGTCCTCGTACGGCAGGTCGCGGCGCTGCCGTACGCACCAGTCGTTGAACCCGCCGAGCCCCGACACGCCCTCCTGGGCCAGCGTGTCGGTGAGGCGGGCCAGGTCGTCGTCCAGGCAGGCGTGGTTGTAAAGCTCCTCGCCGGCGAGATGGGCGAGCACGTCGCGGACCGACCAGCCGGCCGCCCGCGAAGGGCGGTCGCGCTCGCGCTCGCCCAGCCCGGTGAAGAACCGGTCGAGCCGTTCGGCCTCGGCGTCGTAGATGCCGAACGGGTCGAGGTCGGACACGGCGGCGTCGTCGATCGTCATGCCCGTCACGCTACCCGGTGGGCGTGCCCCGACACGGCGGCCGGATTGCCGGGGCCGCCGCGGGTGAGCAGAATCGGCCGGGTGCGAATCAGAGAAGCCGAGCCGGAGGAACTGCCCGCGCTGCGCGAGATCGAGCGCGCCGCCGGGCGTGTCTTCCGCGACTTCGGCATGCCGGAGATCGCCGACGACGAGCCGCCGCCGCTTCCGGTGCTGGAGGACCACCGGCGGGCGGGGCGGGCGTGGGTCGCGCTCGGCGGGTCCGGCGAGGTGGACGCCTACCTGCTGGCCGACCTGGTGGACGGCAACGCCCACGTCGAGCAGGTGTCGGTGCATCCCCGGGCGGCCCGGCGCGGGGTGGGCCGGGCGCTGATCGAGCACGTCGCGGGCTGGGCGGCGGCGCGGGGGATGCCCGCGCTGACCCTGACCACGTTCGCCGACGTGCCGTGGAACGCGCCCTACTACGAGCGGTGCGGGTTTCGCCGGCTGGCCGAGTCCGAGCTGACCCCGGGCCTGCGCGAGATCCGGGCCAGGGAGGCGACGCACGGCCTGGACCGCTGGCCACGGGTGTGCATGCGCCGCGACCTCCCGGCGGTCACTTGATCGGCTACCCCGGCCAGGTGGCGAGCAGCGCTCCGGCGTACGCGGCGGTGAGGCCGGCGGCGACGCTGCCGCCCGCGTTCAGCGCGGCCCGCGCCCGCCACCCCTCCGTGACCAGCCGCACCGTCTCGTACCCGAACGTGGAGTAGGTCGTCAGCGCCCCGCAGAACCCGGCCCCGAACAGCGCCATCAGCGCGCCGTCCGCCGGGAGCGCGGCCAGGAAGCCGAGCAGCGCCGAACCGGCGACGTTGACGGCGAACGTCCCCCATGGGAAGTCCGATCCGGTGCGGGCGCGGATCACCCGGTCGGTCAGGTACCGCAGCGGCGCGCCCACCGCCGCGCCCAGCGCCACCAGCAGGTAGCTCACGACCGCCGCCGGAACACGGCGCGGGTGAGCAGCACGCCCGCCGTCACGGCCGCCAGCGCGGCCACGAGCGTGCCCGCCAGGTAGGCGGCGGCGATCAGCGGGTGCCCGGCCGCCAGCGCCTCCCGTAGGTCGGCGATGTAGGCGGAGAACGTGGTGAACCCGCCGAGCACCCCCACCCCGAAGAACGGCCGGACCAGTGGGTGGGCCCGTCGTACCTCGGTGATCAGGACCATCAGCACCCCGATCAGCAGGCACCCGGATACGTTGATCCCGAACGTCGCCCACGCGAACGCCCCTGGCGGGTGCGGGAACGCCTCGGCGAGCGCGTATCTCGCCACGGCCCCCGCCGCCCCGCCCGCGGCCACCGCGGCCAGCGTGGCGGCCTCGCCTTTTCGGCCGGTCATATCTCGCGACCCTAGCCCGGCCGTCCAGCCGACTCGACGAAGTTCGCCGAAAGCGGCCGTCAGACACTGTTCATGCGTATAGTGTGTGATTCAGGTGAACAGCATCCGGCGATGGAGGAGCAGATGGCCGACCCGATCGGAGACCCGGCGCTTTCGGATTTGACGGCCCGGGCGCGGATCAGGGACGCGGCACTGCGCCTGTTCGCCGACCGGGGCATCGACAAGGCCACGATCAGGGACATCGCCCGTGAGGCGGGCGTGTCACTGGGGCTGGTCCGGCACCACTTCGGGTCCAAGGAGGGGTTGCGCGACGCCTGCGACGCCTACGCGCTCGAACAACTCCTGCGGGTCAAGAAGGAGGCGCTGTGGGAAGGCCGCCAGGCCGACCCCGGGTTCCTGCCTTCGGTCCACCCGACCGTGCTGCTGCTCCAGCGCTACTTCAGCCACTCCATGCTCGACGGCTCGGCAGCGGCGGCGGCGATGTTCGACCACATGGTCGGCCTGGCGGAGGAGTGGGTGCGCGACAACGTGTCCGGCGTCGCCGACGTCAGGGCCTTCGCCGCGATGCTGGTCGCCATGCAGTTCGGGCCGCTCGTCATGCACGAGCAGGTTTCTCGGGCGCTGGGCGCGGACGTGCTCGCCCCCGATGGGCACCTGCGGATGAGCATGGCGGCCCTAGAGATCCACGCCACCCCCCTGCTTCCCGAAGATTACGCCGCCGAGGCGCGGGCGGGATACGACCGGCTCGCGGCCCAGCGGCGGTCCGCCGCCAGAGCGGACCCCGAGGTTCCAGCCTGATCAGGCGAAAGGAAACGTCATGCGGCAATCGTCAGACCCTGTCCAAGAGCGGCCCGCCCGGCCGTTGCCCACCGAGCGCCCCGAAGGGTGCCCGTTCGACCCGCCCGGCGAGCTGGCCACGCTCCGCGAGGAGGACCCGGTCAGCCCGATGCTCTACCCCGACGGGCACATCGGCTGGCTGGTGACCGAGCACGCCCTGACCCGTCAGGTGCTGGCCGACGCGCGGTTCGGCGCGCGGGCCGACCTGGTGCACTCGCCGCTGCCCAGGGCGGGGGCCGGGGGGAGCGTACGGAACCCGGCGCCGCCCGGAGTCTTCAGCCAGATGGACCCTCCGCAGCACACCCGCTACCGCCGCCTGCTGGCCGGCCAGTTCACCGTGCGGCGGATGCGCCTGCTGGCCGACAACGTCAGGGAGATCACCGCCGGCCGGCTCGACGCCATGGAGCGGCAGGGCCCGGTGGTGGACCTGGTGGAGCAGTACGCGCTGCCCATCCCGTCACTGGTGATCTGTGAACTGCTGGGCGTGCCGTACGAGGACCGCGACCGCTTCCAGCACGACACCGAGGTGCTGATGCGGATGGACACCTCCCGTGAGGAGACCATCGCCGCCTTCGTCGCGGTCCAGGAGCACATGGCCGAGCTGGTCGCGGCCAAGCGCGCCGAGCCCGCCGATGACCTGCTCAGCGACCTGGTCAACGGCGACGGCGGGCTGACCGACGAGGAGCTGATCAACGTCGGCGGCGTACTGCTGGCCGCCGGGTTCGAGACCACCGCCAACATGATCGCGCTCGGCGCCTTCGCGCTGCTGCGCCACCCCGACCAGCTCGCCGTGCTGCGCGACGGTCCCGGCATCACCGAGCTGGGCCACGCCGACCCCATCGTGGAGGAGCTGCTGCGCTACCTGAGCGTCATCCCGGGGACGGTCAGGGTCGCCATGGAAGACGTCGTGCTGGGCGGGCAGGAGATCAAGGCCGGGCAGTCGGTCACGGTGTCCATCCCGGCGGCCAATCGCGACCCCGAGCAGTTCCCCGACCCCGACCGGCTCGACTTCGGGCGGCCGGTGGGCGGGCACGTGGCCTTCGGGCACGGGATCCACCAGTGCCTCGGCCAGCAGCTCGCGCGGGTGGAGATGCAGATCGCGCTGCCCGCGTTGTTCGAGCGGTTCCCCGGCCTGCGGCTCGCCGTGCCGCCGGAGGAGGTGCCGATGCGCACCGACATGCTCATCTACGGCGTCCACCGGCTCCCGGTCACCTGGGAGCCGGTGGCCTGACCGGCGGGTCAGGCAGGCATAGTTCACACCGAGCGCAGGAACGCCGCCAGCGCTCTCGCGACGCGTACCGGGTCCTCCTGGTCGGGGGCGTTGTGCCCGACGCCGGGGAAGGCCGTCAGGCAGGACCCAGGTACGGCCGCGCGCAGCAGCTCCGCCGCCCGGCGCAGATGGGCGGGGCTGCGCTCACCGGTGAGCAGCAGCATTGGCGCCCTGATCCCCCCGGTAGCGCTCGATGACCGCACGAGCGCCTCGGCGTGCCGGCTCAGCGTGTACGCCCGCCCGAAGCCGCGCGGCGGCCGCCCGGCACATCGCCGAGACGCTGCCCGACGGCCGCCACGCCGAGCTGGCCGGGCAGTCGCACGAGGTGGCGCCCGAGGCGATCACCCCGGCGATCGTGGAGTTCGTCACCTCCTGAGCGGGTCTGAGCGGGGTCAGTGGGTCTCCTGGACGACGGGCAGCTGGCGGTGGGCCATGGTGCCCGCCGAGGTCCAGAGCATCCCGGCGGCGGTGATCAACACGGCCAGCGCGACCCACCCCGCCGCGCGCCCGAGACGCAGGCCGTACCCGCTGATCAGCCAGTAGGCGCAGAGCAGCCAGCGGCCGGGCCCGGTGCGCGCCAGGCGGCGCATCTCCATCGCGCCGAACGCGAAGTCGGTGGCCGTGTGCCGGTCGTCCACCCCGGCGCGCAACCGGGAGTAGAGCGCTTCCAGTTGCGTCGCCGTGGGCGGGCCGTCGCCCTCGGCCTCCGGCCAGCCGCGCCAGGCCCGCTCGTCGGCCAGCACGCTGCGCCGTCGCCACCAGCGCAGCGGGGGCCAGGTCAGGGCCAGGCGCACACCGCGCGGCGGGGCGGCGAACACGCAGCCGGACAACCGCAGCCGCTCGGGATGGCGCAACCCGGTGAAGCTGCACCCGCTGAGATCGACCCCCGACAGCGCGAGGCCGGTGCCCGCGGCCACCCCGCGTAGCGACACCAGCCGCACCGGGCCCCTGCCGACGAGCGTGGCCGCGTCGGCGAGGGTCGCGCCCTCAAGGTCGGCCTGCGCCTCGCGCAGTCGTACGGTCAGCGGGCCGCCCGAGACGCGTAATTTGCGCAGATCCACCGAGCAACCGGCGGCGGTGAGCGCGAGCCCGGCGCTCGCGCCCGCCCCGGCCAGCGAGAGGCCGCCGCCCACCGCGCTGGGCGCGAGGTAGGCGGCGGCGGAGAAGCAGGCCGCCGCGAAGGACGCCTGCCTCCCGAACATGGTCCGGCGGAAGGAGACCACCCGCCGGAAGCGGGCGGTGCGAAAGCCGGCGTTGCCCGCGAACCGCGCCCCGTCGAAGCTCGCGGGCCCGAAGAACACGCTGCCGTGGAACGAGGCGTCCTTGCCGAACCTGGCCGAGTCGAACACGGCGTCGCCGCCCGTCGTGGCCTCGTCGAACACCGCGTACCCGCTGACCCTGGCCTCGGAGAACGACAGGTGCCCGGCGAAGTGGGCGTCCCGGAAGCAGACGTTCGTGGCGAAGTGCGCGTCGTAGAAGGAGGCCAGGCCGTGGAAGCAGGCGTGATCGAACGAGGCGTCGCCCTCGAACACGGTGGCGCCGAACCGGGCGTCGCCGTCGAAGACGGCGTGATCGAACCGGGCCCGGCCCAGCCGCCCGCCGGTCACTCCCAGGATGTGTTCCAGGAGCCTGGCCGGAACGCGTACACCGCGCAGATCGATCGCCGGGGCGGGCCGGCCGCGGGCCCGCCCGGCCGCGCCGGGCGGTGTCGCGGTCAGCACGGCGTCGATCTCGTCGGGCGTGAGGTGGGCCAGACACCGGCCGTACTCCGGGTGGGCGGCCCCCGTGCACGCGGAACAGGCCGCCCATCCGACATCCCAAGGTCGCATACATCGGTCATACACGGAATGTCGTGTGGGGAGAACCGTCCGTGAGGATGGAATGCGGTTCCTCCACCCACCGGTCACCCGATGGTCCCGTCAAGTGCCAGGTTCAGCTCCAGCACGTTGACGGCGGGCTCGCCCATGAATCCCAGCGCGCGGCCGGTGGTGTGCTCGCCGATCAGCTCGCGTACCCGGGGCAGCGCCAGGCCGCGCTCCCTGGCCACGCGCGGGGCCTGAAGCTCGGCGTAGGCGAGCGAGATGTGCGGGTCCAGCCCCGACCCGCTCGCGGTCACCGCGTCGGCGGGCAGCACGGCGGTCGCGTTCCCCCTGACCGGTACCGTACGCCCGGCCGCGTAGTCCTCGCCCGGCTTGCCGCACTCGACCCCGACCCCCTGGTAGGCGGCCACGAACGGCACCGCCGGGCACGCCTGGTTGACGCTGACCACCCGGGTGGGCGTGCCCACGGCAGGGAAGACCTTGAGCACCGCCCCCACCCCGTCGCCGGTGCAGTACGGCCGTCCGCCGGAGACGCCCTCCAGCTCGCCCGCCGCCTTGGACCGCGCGCAGACCTGGGTGAGCAGCGACTGACGTCCCTCCTCGCCGGATGCGGGCAGGGTGTCCACGACGTCCTCGGGGCCGAGGTTGCTCGCGCTCGTGGACGTGGGGTCATAGCCGTCGCCCGCCGCCGACGGACGGCTCTGGAAGTACTTTCCGACCGGGATTCCCTCCGCGTCGGTGAAGCGCTGCCCGATGAGCGCGCTGCCCACCGCCCTGCCGTCCTTCTCGATCAGCGAGCCGTTGGCCTTGTCGTTGAACACCGCCTGGGCCGCCCCCGTCACGACCAGCGGGTAGGCCGCGCCGAGCAGCACCGTGAGCACGAGCAGCGCGCGCAGTGCCGCGAGGTGCCCGCGAATCCACGCCGGTAGTCGTTGCATGATTCACATCCCCGGAAAGAACTGAATGATCAGGTCGATCAGCTTGATGCCGATGAACGGCGCGACGACCCCGCCCAGGCCGTACAGGTAGAGGTTGCGCGACAGCAGCTTGGCGGCGCCGGCCGGGCGGTAGCGCACGCCGCGCAGGGCGAGCGGGATCAGCGCGATGATGATCAGCGCGTTGAGGATCACCGCGGACAGAATCGCCGACTGCGGGCTGGACAGCCGCATGATGTTGAGCGTGTCGAGGCCCGGATAGACCGCGGCGAACATCGCCGGGATGATCGCGAAGTACTTCGCGACGTCGTTGGCGATGGAGAACGTGGTCAGCGCGCCCCTGGTGATCAGGAGCTGCTTGCCGATCTCGACGATCTCGATGAGCTTGGTCGGGTTGGAGTCCAGGTCGACCATGTTCCCGGCCTCCTTGGCGGCCGAGGTGCCGGTGTTCATGGCCACCCCGACGTCGGACTGCGCCAGGGCGGGGGCGTCGTTGGTGCCGTCCCCGGTCATGGCGACCAGCCGGCCGCCCTCCTGCTCCTTCTTGATCAGCGCGAGCTTGTCCTCGGGGGTGGCCTCGGCCAGGAAGTCGTCCACTCCGGCCTCGTCCGCGATGGCCTTGGCGGTCAGCGGGTTGTCCCCGGTGATCATCACGGTCCTGATGCCCATCCGGCGCATCTCGGCGAACCGTTCGGCCATGCCCGGCTTGACCACGTCCTTGAGGTGGATCACGCCGAGCACCCTCGCCTTGTCCCCATCGACCTCGCCGACCACCAGCGGGGTGCCGCCGGAGGCGGAGATGCCGTCCACCAGGTGGCCGACCTGGTCGGTGGGGTGGCCGCCGTGGTCGCGGACCCACTTCATCACGGCGGTGGCCGCGCCCTTGCGCACCTGCCGGCCGTCCATGTTCACGCCGGACATCCGGGTCTGGGCGGTGAACGGCACCCACTCGGCGGTGGCCAGTTCGCCCGGCTCGCGTTCACGCAGGCCGTACGCGCGCTTGGCGAACACGACGATGGACCGGCCCTCGGGCGTCTCGTCGGCCAGGCTGGACAGTTGCGCCGCCAGCGCCAGTTCCTCCTCGCCCACCTCCGCCACCGGGACGAACTCCGCCGCCTGCCGGTCGCCCAGCGTGATCGTGCCGGTCTTGTCCAGCAGCAGCGTGTTGACGTCACCCGCGGCCTCCACCGCGCGGCCGGACATCGCCAGCACGTTGCGCTGCACCAGCCGGTCCATGCCGGCGATGCCGATCGCCGACAGCAGCGCGCCGATGGTGGTCGGGATCAGGCAGACCAGCAACGAGACCAGTACGAGCCCGGTCACGCCGTCGCCGGTCAGCGCGAGCGAGTCGGGGATGCCGGGGTTGGCGGCCTTGGCGTAGATCGCCATCGGCTGCATGGTCGCCGTCGCGGCCAGGAAGATGACCGTGAGCGCGGCCAGCAGGATGTTCAGTGCGATCTCGTTTGGGGTCTTCTGCCGGTTCGCGCCCTCGACCAGGGAGATCATCCGGTCGATGAAGCTCTCACCGGGCCTCTGGGTGATCTCGACGACGATCCGGTCGGAAAGCACCTTGGTGCCGCCGGTCACCGCCGAACGGTCACCGCCCGACTCCCGGATGACCGGGGCCGACTCGCCGGTGATGGCCGACTCGTCCACCGAGGCGATGCCCTCCACCACGTCGCCGTCGCCGGGGATGATCTCGCCCGCCTCGACCACCACGCGGTCACCGGGCCGCAACTCCGGCGCGCCGACCGTCTCGATGGCGTCACCGACGAGCTTGCGGGCGACGGTGTCCCGTTTGGCCGCGCGCAGCGTGGCCGCCTGGGCCTTGCCCCGGCCCTCCGCGACCGCCTCGGCCAGGTTGGCGAACACCACGGTCAGCCACAGCCAGACCACGATCGCCCAGCCGAAGAACGTCGGGTCGAGTATCGCCAGCACGGTGGTGAACACCGCGCCGATCTCCACGATCAGCATCACCGGGTTGCGCCACAGCGTGCGGGGGTTCAGCTTGGCAAGCGCGGCCGGCAGCGAGCGGACCAACTGTCCGGGGTCCAGCAGCCCGCCTCCGACCCTGCGCTCTGACGTGCTCATTCACGAAAGCCCTTCTGCGAGCGGCCCGAGCGCCAGCGCGGGCAGGAAGGTCAGCGCGATCAGGATCAGCGTGACTCCGACGACCATGCCGACGAACTGCGGCCGGTGGGTGGGCAGCGTGCCCGCCGACTCCGGCACCGGCGCCTGCCGGGCCAGCGACCCGGCCAGGGCCAGCACGAAGATGATCGGCAGGAACCGGCCGAGCGCCATGCACAGGCCGAGCGCCGTGTCGTACCACGGCGTGTTCACGGTGAGGCCGCCGAAGGCCGACCCGTTGTTGTTGGACGCGCTGGTGAAGGCGTACAGGACCTCGGAGAACCCGTGCGGGCCGGTGTTCAGCATCCCGGCCAGGCCATCCGCGTTGCCCATCGCCAGGGCGGTGCCGGTCAGCACCAGGATCGGGGTGACCAGGAAGTACAGCGAGGCCAGCTTGATCTCGCGGGCCCCGATCCGCTTGCCCAGGTACTCCGGCGTGCGGCCGACCATCAGCCCCGCCACGAAGACGGTGATCACCGCCAGCACCAGCATGCCGTACAGTCCGGCGCCGACGCCGCCGGGCGCGACCTCGCCCAGCATCATGTTGAACATCACCATCATGCCGCCGAGCGGGGTGTAGGAGTCGTGGAAGGAGTCCACCGCGCCGGTCGAGGTGAGCGTGGTCGCCGCGCCGAAGGTCGCGGAGTTCGCCACCCCGAACCGCACCTCCTTGCCCTCCATCGCCGCGCCCACGGCCTGCGGCACCGTCGCGTTGCCGGTCAGCTCGAAGACGTTGGTGAGGGTGACGCTGGCCAGGGCGAGCACGGCCATCACCGCGAGGACGGCGTTGCCCTGGCGCTTCTGGCCGACCATCCGGCCGAACGTGCGCGGCAGCGAGAACGGGAGGACCAGGATCAGGAAGATCTCGAACCAGTTCGTCCAGCTCGTGGCGTTCTCGAAGGGGTGGGCGGAGTTGACGTTGTAGAAGCCGCCGCCGTTGGTGCCCAGCTCCTTGATGACCTCCTGGGAGGCCACCGGGCCGCCGGTCACGCTCTGCGCGCCGCCGGTGAGCGTGGCGATCTCCTGCGGGGCCGCGAAGTTCTGGACCAATCCGCCCGCGACCAGCACGAGCGCGCCGACGAAGGCGATCGGCAGCAGGATTCTGACCGTGCCGCGGACCAGGTCCACCCAGAAGTTGCCGAGGTTGTCGGTGCGGTTCCGGGCGAACCCGCGTACCAGCGCCATCGCCACGGCCATGCCGACCGCGGCCGAGACGAAGTTCTGCACGGCGAGGCCCGCCATCTGGGTCAGGTGGCCCATGGTGGACTCGCCGGAGTACGCCTGCCAGTTGGTGTTCGTCACGAAGCTGACGGCGGTGTTCCAGGCGACGTGGTCGGGCACCGGGTCCATGCCGAGGCTCAGGAAGAGCTTGTCCTGGAGGCGTTGCAGGCCGTACAGGAACAGGATGGAGACGACGGAGAAGGCGAGCACGCCGCGCGCGTACGCGCTCCACCGCTGCTCGGCGTCGGCGTTGACGCCGAGTAGCCGGTAGATCAGGCGTTCGGCGGCGAGATGCCGGGTCGTGGTGTAGACGCGGTACATGTGGTCGCCGAGTGGCCGGTGGACCAGGGCCAGGGCCAGGATCAGGGACGCGACGAAAAGCGCGCCCGCGGTCGCGGTGCCCATCAGAAGCGCTCCGGGAACAGCAGGGCGGCGACCATGAAGATCACCAGCAGCGCCACCACGGCGAGGCCGGCGGCGTTGACGACGCTCACAGCCGTTCCACCGCCCGTACGACAAGGCCCAGGACCGCGAACACCGCGACCGTCAGGGCCACGAAGATGACGTCGGCCATCCCCACTCCTCGAAATCAGCGTTCGCCGGAGAACTTCACCGGCGCTCATTGAATGAAAGAGGGGATTAGGCGGGTTTTGTGGGTTCTTGATGGGTTGTATACGGCTGCGCGGTGAATATTGATGCCGCTCATACGGGGCCTGGGCGGGGCGTCAGGATGGCATCAAAGTCGACGGCCATGGCGTAGTGAATGTGTCAAGGACCCTACAGTCTCCGTTTTATATGCGTTTTCTAGGTTATATGCGAGTCCACCGGGAATTCATGATCGATGAGCCCCAGGGCCGGCTCCGGGTGTATCTCGGGGCGGCCCCCGGGGTCGGGAAGACCTACGCGATGTTGTCCGAGGGGCGGCGGGCGCTGGCCCGGGGCCGGGATGTGGTCGTCGGGCTGGTGGAGACCCATGGCCGGGCCCAGATCGCCGCGCTGTCGGAGGGGCTGGAGGTCGTCCCGCGGCGCGTGGTGGTGCATCGGGGGGCGTCGTTCACGGAGCTGGACGTGGCGGCGGTGCTGGCCCGTCGTCCGAGGGTGGTGTTGGTGGACGAGCTGGCGCATACGAATGTGCCGGGTTCGGGTAATGCCAAGCGGTGGCAGGACGTGCTGGAGATCGTGGCGGCCGGGATCGATGTGGTCACGACGGTGAACGTGCAGCATCTGGAGTCGGTCAACGATGTGGTGGAGCGGATCACGGGGGTGGTGCAGCGCGAGACGGTGCCCGATGAGGTGGTGCGGCGGGCCGATCAGGTGGAGCTGGTGGACATGTCGCCGGAGGCGTTGCGGCGGCGGCTGGCGCACGGGAACGTGTACGCGCCGGAGAAGGTGGACGCGGCGCTGGCGAACTATTTCCGGGTGGGCAACCTGACCGCGTTGCGGGAGCTGGCGCTGCTGTGGGTGGCGGGGAAGGTGGACGAGCAGCTCGACCGCTACCGGGCCGAGCACGGGATCGCGGCGACCTGGGAGGCGCGCGAGCGGGTGGTGGTCGCGTTGACCGGCGGCCCGGAGGGGGACACGCTGATACGCCGGGCGGCGCGGATCGCCGCGCGGTCCAAGGGCGCGGACCTGATGGCCGTCCACGTCACCCGGGGAGACGGCCTCAGCGGAGCCGACCCGGCCCACCTGTCCAGGCAGCGGACCCTCGTCGAAGACCTGGGCGGCAGCTACCACCAGGTGGTCGGCGACGACATTCCGGGCGCACTGCTGGATTTCGCCCGTGGGGTGAACGCGACGCAGCTCGTGCTGGGGGCGTCCCGGCGGGGGCGGCTGGCGCAGTTGTGGGCGCGTCTGTCTCTTATA
>NZ_POUA01000957.1 GCF_003236385.1 Spongiactinospora gelatinilytica | reverse complement strand
CCGCCCCGACACCGGCCCGGCTCCCGGGACCAGCCCGTCCAGCCCGGCCAGCAGCTCGTCCCGGTCCCCGGCCACGACGACCGACCTGTTCTCCAGCGCCGCCCGCATCGTGAGCGAGCGAGCCACATCGGCGATCTCCAGTTCAGGGTGCGCACGCAGATGCTCGGCCAACCGCCCGGCCTGCTCCCGCAACCCGGCCTCGCTCCGCGCCGAGACCACTACCGGCACGATCTCGAACGGCTCGGGCACGGCAG
>NZ_POUA01000956.1 GCF_003236385.1 Spongiactinospora gelatinilytica | reverse complement strand
CAGGGAGGAACACTTCCTGCCTCTGCAACTTCATCAGCAGCAGCAGTGATTCCCGATAGCACCAGTCTCACTGGTAGAACAGCATGTAGGCCTCTGGTTGGTGGTTGATCTTGGTCGACAACCCTTCTACCAGGGGCTATCTGCGTTGTGGATCAAGAACCATCATCCGTTGCGAGCCTGTGACCTGCGGCATCACGGTGTAGGGTCGGGAGCTGGCGCGGTTGCTTCTCCTGACGGTAGGGCTCGGGGCCTGTCTTCCGCCGGTTTCCCGGTCGGCTGTGCCCTCCCCGATGACCATGACCAGGTTCATGGCTCCGTTTCC
>NZ_POUA01000955.1 GCF_003236385.1 Spongiactinospora gelatinilytica | reverse complement strand
GCTTAATATGCGGCTGCTTAATTTTCCCCTGAAAATCAGCAGGAACTTCATACAACTCTGGAAAATAGACACGTTTAAAGCCGAGTCTTTGATTATCTTTATAACCATCTTTAAGCTTAAGTGTTTTAAGCCTGGTTGCTGGCATATTTGGCCGAGTTTCAAAATTCAGCTCAAGGATCTCGTCACTTGGCGTAATCCCTTCATCTTCAAGGTATTGTTTAAAGGTTGCCATGTAATCGGCACGTACACCGAATACATTCAGTGTCTCTAATTTTTCCAGATGCAACCCTTTCGGACGCTCACCGGGTGTACTGCGTTTCAAAGAATAATTGCGACCTTTAAGGCGAACGCCACGACCAAATAACTGAATGATCTGTGA
>NZ_POUA01000954.1 GCF_003236385.1 Spongiactinospora gelatinilytica | reverse complement strand
TCACTCCCCTTTATTACTTAGGTCATAATCAACTAAACAATGTGGCTGAGATTATTAAACTAATTCTTCGTGATGAATCAGTTCATGGAACTTATATTGGTTACAAATTCCAATTAGGCCTTAAAGAGCTTGGTGAAAATGAACAGCAAGAAATAAAGGATTGGATGTATAACTTCTTATACGATTTATATGATAACGAAGAAAAATATGTTCATACTTTGTATGACCAAGTTGGTTGGACTGATGAAGTTCTTACCTTCACGCGTTATAATGCTAACAAAGCCCTCATGAATTTAGGGCAAGACCCATTGTTCCCTGATACTGAAGCTGATGTTAATCCCATCGTAATGAATGGGATTTCAACTGGAACTTCTAAC
>NZ_POUA01000953.1 GCF_003236385.1 Spongiactinospora gelatinilytica | reverse complement strand
GGCTAAATCCACAGCGAGGGGATGACCATTAAGAATGGTATCAAAAGCTGCTTCTTCATCTTGAGGAATTTCGAGTGCTTTAGCAAAATTATTGACGGTACCCCCAGGAATAATTCCCACTTTGACTGATTTTTTAGCCTTAAGAAAGGCCGAAAACACGGTATTAATGGAGCCATCTCCGCCAATTGTAATAACTGTACCCAGTTGATCAATATGATCGACTACATAATCGAGCGCTTCTTGACGACTAGACGTGGCCTTTAAGGTGGTTGGTCGCTTCAATCGTTCAGCCGCTTGCTGAAAACGTTCAGCGATGGATTTATTATCATTTTTTCCAGCATCTTCATTATAAATAACGGTATATTTAGGCATCAGAGCC
>NZ_POUA01000952.1 GCF_003236385.1 Spongiactinospora gelatinilytica | reverse complement strand
CCTCAAGGCTGCCGCAGATGCACTGAAGGACGACCTGCTGATCGTGATGCGCGTCTACTTCGAGAAGCCGCGCACGACGGTCGGTTGGAAGGGATACATCAACGACCCGCGCCTGGACGGCAGCTTCCGCATCAATGAAGGGCTGCGGGCTGCGCGGCAACTGCTGCTCGACGTCAACGCGCTCGGGCTGCCCGCCGCGACCGAATTTCTCGACCTGCTGAGCCCGCAATACATTGCCGACCTCATCGCATGGGGCGCGATCGGCGCGCGCACGACAGAAAGCCAGAGCCATCGGCAGCTCGCCTCAGGCTTGAGCTGCCCCATCGGTTTCAAGAACGGCACGGACGGCGGCGTGCAGGTTGCCTCGGACGCGATCATCG
>NZ_POUA01000951.1 GCF_003236385.1 Spongiactinospora gelatinilytica | reverse complement strand
GCACGGCGCAGCCCTTTCCCGCGCCGATGCCGAACCGTATGAAGTGCGCGTGCGCGTGGCCGCGCGCACCGAATCGATGGCCGAAGCCGTGCGCGTCGGCAACGAAGTGGAAACCTTGCTAACGTGCGGCCCGTCGGGCGGCGGCGGGGCGACCAAGAGCGCGCGCGAGATCATCGCCGTGGCATCGACGTTGATTCCTGCTGAACTCGCGCCGCACGCCGTGCACATCCTGGAGAGCTGACATGCCCCGCACCCTCCGCGACCTCGCCCACACCCGCGCCGGCGACAAGGGCGACATCTCATGCATCTCCGTCATCGCGCTCCGTCCGGAATGTGCGGAAGAATTTGCCTTGCTTGAGCAGCACGTCACGGCAGAAC
>NZ_POUA01000950.1 GCF_003236385.1 Spongiactinospora gelatinilytica | reverse complement strand
GGGGTGGGGGAGTCGACGACCCGCCGCGCGATGAGGAGGTGCGAGATCGCGTCGGGGTAGGCGAGCCGGGACGCGGCGAAGCCGTGACAGGCGGCGAGTGACAGCACGATCGCGGCGAGCGTGACCAGGGCGAGGGCCCGGTCCCGCCGCGGCCCGGCCTTCGGCCGCCTGGCCCGCCACCACATGGCCTCACGCAGGGCGGGCGGCGGGCTGGGACGAGTGAGGCGGATCAGCGCGGCCCGCGCGAGGCTGGGCCTTGCGATTCGCAGGTGGCGCCGCCAGGGAGCGACCGGCCGGGCGGCGGCACTCGGGCCGGCGGCCAGTGGGTCGGCTGTGGCCCATTGCCTGGGTGGTCTGGCGGCGTGCGGGTCGGCTGTGGGC
>NZ_POUA01000949.1 GCF_003236385.1 Spongiactinospora gelatinilytica | reverse complement strand
AGTTTGTGGTGGCCGTTGCGGGCCCGTACGGGGTCGAAGGGCATCGACTCGGGGTGTTCCTCGCGGGCGCGTCTGGTGTGGCTGATCCGGGCCGCCAGGATGGCCGACAGCAGCAGCGCCGCGGTCAGCGCCGTGCCGAGCACGTCGGACCGCCGCGCCGGGCGCATGATGGGCTTGGCGTCTCGCATCTGCGGCAACCGCTCGGTGTACGGCCACAGCGGCTCGAACCTCGGCCGCTCCGGGTCCACCGTCTTGGCCTTGGCCCGGCGGCCGGTGTCGGCGAGCCGGGGACGCGGGCCGGGCGGGCCCGAGGGCCGTACCGGGGCCAGGCCGATCTCCTCGCGGTCCCGCCCCTCGCGCTGCGAGGGCACGGATGTGGGG
>NZ_POUA01000094.1 GCF_003236385.1 Spongiactinospora gelatinilytica | reverse complement strand
CGCCCCGGCCGAGCGCCCCGATGACCAGCGCCGTCGCGACCCGCTCGCGCGGCCGCCGCAGCGCCGCCTCCAGCGCGGGCAGGGACATCGGGCGCAGCGGCGCGTCCAGGAGTCCCCCGGCGTGCAGTACGGCGAGCGCCGCGCCCACGTACCCGGCCCAGTGGCCGAACGCCGCGACCCGTACTCCGGCGGCGTCCGTCACGTGCTCCAGGTCGAGCAGGCTGCCGCCGCCCTCGGCGAAGCGGCGCAGCAGGCGTCCCGCGCCGCGCTGCCCGTTGTAGGCGTGGCCGAAGAACAGGTGCCGGTGCCGCAGCGGGAGCGGATCGTCCTCCGGTTCCTTCAGCCCGATGACGTAGTGGTCGTCCGGCGCGTCCGGCCAGGTGCCCGGCCCGGCGATCCGGCAGCCGGCCGCCGCGTACTCCTCGGTGCGGAAGATCCGCCGTGGGCAGTCCTCCACGGTCACCGCGATTCCGGCCGCGATCAGCGCGCGGGCGGCGGCGGGGGCGATCGGCGCGCGCAGCTCGGTCGGCCCGGCCTCGCGCCGCAGCCACAGGCTCGGGCGCTCACCGGGTCTCATTCCGCCTCCCCGTGCAGGCGGAAGAGCAGGTCCAGGGCCAGCTTGTCGTGTACCTCGCCGGGTTCCAGGCGTTTGATCACCAGCAGGCAGGACATGCCGAAGGTGCCGCCGCCGTAGGTGCGGGGGCGGGTCGCGCCGACGCACACCGACCAGGGCGGCGCCTCGCCCCTGGGCAGTTCGTCGCCGGTCTCGGCGTCGTAGACGCGGGTGCTGCCGGTCAGCACCACGCCCGCGCCCAGTTTCGCCCCGGTGCGCACCCGGGCCCCCTCCACGACGAGCGACCGTGAGCCGACGAAGCAGTCGTCCTCGACCACCACGGGCACCGCCGTGGGCGGTTCGAGCACGCCGCCGATGCCCACGCCTCCGGCCAGGTGGACGTTGCGCCCGATCTGGGCGCACGAGCCCACGGTGGCCCAGGTGTCCACGAGCGTGCCCGCGCCCACGAACCCGCCGATGTTGGTGAACGACGGCATGAGCACCACGCCGGGCTCGTGGTGGCTGCCCCAGCGCGCGATGGCTCCGGGGACGACCCGCACGCCGGGGAAGTCGCGTTTGAGGGGGATCCGATCATGGTGCCGGAACGGTCCGGCGGTGGACTCCGCCACCTCCAGCAGGCGGAACGACAGCAGGATCGCCCGCCTGGCCCGTTCGTCCACCACGACCCGGTCAGAGCCGGGATCGACCCACGCCACCCGCGCGGCACCGCGGTCGAGCAGGTCGATCGCGGCAACGACCGTGTCGCGGGCATCGGTGTCGACGGGGCCGAGATCCTCCCGCCCGGCCCACAGGGCGTCGATCTCGGCGGGCAGGTCACTTGACGGCATGCGGCCGCTTCCTTTCCTTCGCGGGGTCGTTCGCCCAGGCGGCGAGCCGTGGCCGGAGGAGTCCGGGTTCCTGTACGGCGGCGAGGCGGACGTGGCCGCCTCCTGACGGGCCGTTGCCAGCGCCGGATCACGACGGGACCTGCTGCCCGGACGGGGCCGCCAGGCGGCGCGGCGCGAACTCCAGCGTCGCGAACAGGTCCTGCTCGGTCTCGGCCCGGCGGATCAGCTCGACGGACCCGTCCGGGTGCAGCATCAGTTCCTGCGGCCGGCCCCGCCCGGTGTAGTTGAAGCCCATGGCGTGGCCGTGCGCGCCCGTGTCGTGGACGACGAGGACGTCGCCCTCGGCCAGGACCGGCAGGTCGCGATCCCTGCCGAGCCGGTCGCTGTTCTCCGGCAGGGACCCGACCACATCGACCACCTCGCGTTCGCGTCCCTCGGCGAACGGCGCGGTGATGTGGTGGTAGGCCCAGGAGTACAGCGCGGGGCGCATCAGGGCGACCATGCCGGCGTCCACGCCGGCGAACGTCCGCCACTTGGCCATCCGGTTGGTCACGCGCGTCACCAGCGCCCCGTGCGGGCCGGTGATGTAGCGCCCGCACTCGAAGCGGATCGCCGGCCGGGCGCGGTCCGGCGGCCCCCATGCCGCCAGGCGGGCGCGTACGGCCGCGCCGAACGCGGGCAGGTCGAAGGGCTGCTCCTGCGGGCGGTACGGGATGCCGATGCCGCCCCCGAGGTTGAGCGACGTCACCGGCCTGCCGGTCGCCGCCTCGATCTCCCCCGCCCGCTCCAGCAGGAAGTCCAGGGTGAACAGGAGCGGGTCCGCGCCCAGCACGTTGGAGGCCACCATCATGTGCAGGCCGAACTCCCGCACGCCCAAATCGCGCGCCCTCGCGCAGAGCGCGGTCAGCCGGTCCGCGGGCACCCCGAACTTGGTGGCCTCCGGGTCGCCGAACAGGTGGTCGCCCTCCCCGGGCAGGTTCCGGCCGGGGTTCACCCGGAAGGCCAGTTCGCCGGGGACGGTGAGCCGGTCGGCCAGCGTGTTCAGCACCGCCTCGTCGTCCACGGTGATCATCGCGCCGGCGTCCAGCGCGGCGGCCAGTTCGGCGGCGCTGGTGTTGGAGGAGGTGAAGCACATGTCGCGGCCGGTGGCCCCGGCCGCGCGGGCCAGGGTCAGCTCGGCCGGCGAGCTGGTGTCGAAGCCCAGGCCGTGCCGGGCCAGCAGGCGCAGCACCGCCGGGTTGGGCAGCGCCTTGACCGCGAAGTACTCCCGGCAGTCGATGCCCGCGAAGGCGCGCTCGAAGTGCTCGCAGGTCCGGCCGATGCCCGCGGCGTCGTAGATGTGGAACGGCGTGCCGAAGCGCTCGACGACGGCGGGCAGCACCGCGGTGAGGCGTTGCTCGAAGGCGGGACTCATCGGCATGGGGGCTCCCTACGCATGGGCACGGGCGATGATGATCGACCGGACACGGTCCCCGGACCGCGGACGCCGGTAGACGACCTGTTCCAGCGCCACGTCGTCGTAGCCCGAGGCGAGCGCCTGGTCGCGCATGTACTCCCCGGACAGCCAGTGGAAGCCGGGGACGCCCGGCGCCGGTTGGGCGGACGCCCCGTCGTTCGGGGCGTCGTTGGAGGCGACCAGCGTCGCGCCGCCGCTGCCGCCCGGCAGCGTGCGCCAGGAACGGATGCGCGAGAGGACGGGACGCAGGCCGGCGCACGGCTCGTAGAGGTGCCCGAGCACGCCGTCCATGTAGATCACCGGCCAGTGCGCGTCCGGAAACCAGTGGCCGATGTCCGCGCACACGGCCTCCACGCCCTTGGCCTTGGCGAGCAGGACCGCCTCCGCCATCGCGTCGACGCCGAGCACCCGGTAGCCGCGCCGGGCGATCTCGGCCTCCACCGCCGCGTTGCCGCAGCCCAGGCTGAGCAGGCCGCCGCCGGGGGCACGGTCGAGCGCGGCCGTCAGCGTGCCCGTCATCCAGTCGCGGTACTCGGCGGAGTAGGTGGACGGGGTCACCGAGTCGTCGCGCGCGCCGCCCTGCTCCCAGATCTGGAAGAGGCTCGGCTGCCCGTCGGCGGAGGGAAGATAGACCTTTTCGAGGTTCTCCAACTGGCGATTCATGGCATTCACTCAGGTCCGTGTCTCTTCGTCTTGTGTTCTGGCGGGCCGGCCGACGGCCAGCCGGTCGAGCTTGCCGCTCGCGGTTCTGGGCAGTTCGCGGACCACCTCGACGCGTGAGGGCACCATGTGCTCCGGCAGCCGGTCGCGCAGCGCGGCCAGCGCCTCGTCCCGGTCGAACGGCACGGCCGTGGTCACGACGAACGCCAGCAGCCGCTGTTCCTGCGGGTCCGCGCCGGCCAGCGCGACCACCGCCTCGGCCACCGAGGGCATCGAGCAGAGCAGGATCTCGATCTCGCCCAGCTCGACCCGGAAGCCGCGCACCTTGACCTGGCCGTCGCCCCGGCCGAGGCATTCGAGTTCGCCGTCCGGGCCGACGCGCCCGAGGTCGCCGGTCCGGTACGCGCGGCCGGCCGGGTCCAGCGGATCGGGTACGAAGTCGCGCGCCGTGCGGTCGGGCCGGTTGACGAATCCGGGGCCGACGCCCGCCCCGGCGATCCACAGTTCCCCGGTCCGCCCGGCGGGCACCGGCCTGCCGTCCTCGCCGCAGACCAGGACGCGGGTGCGGCTGATCGGCTCGCCGATCGACGGGAGCGCCGGCCATGCCGCCACGTCCGCGGGCAGCCAGTGGTTGGTCGCGACGTGTGTCTCGGTGGTCCCCCACTGGTTGGCCAGCCGGCAGCCGGGCAGCCGCCGGAACATGGCGCGCAGCCGGTCACCGCACTGCATCTGCTCGCCCGTCGAATAGATCTCGCGGAGCGGATGGGACTCGGGGGTGACGTCGTGCGCGAACAGGGCCAGCGAGCGGAGCATGGCGAACGGCACGAACAGCCGGTTGATCCGCTCGCGGGCGATCAGGTCCCACAGCAGTTGCGGGTCCTGGCGTTCGTCCTCGGCGCAGCAGACGACGACGCCGCCCTCGCCGAGCGTGGTCAGGACCTCCTGGTAGATGACGTCGAAGGCGGCCGGGGAGAACTGGAGCGTGCGGTCCCCCGGGCCGCAGCCGCTCGCGCCGATCTGCCAGGAGATCAGGTTGGCCAGGCTCTCGTGCCGGAACATGACGCCTTTGGGCACGCCGGTGGAGCCGGAGGTGTAGGCGATGTAGGCGAGGTCGTCGTCCGGCGCGTCCGGCGTACGGCGGGGCTCGTCGCCGTCACCGGCCCGCCGGGCGTAGACCAGCGGGCCCTCGGCGGCCACCGGATCGAATCCGCCGAGCCTGCGCAGCGGGCCCGGATGCCCGGCCACGATGTCCGCGCCGGCGTCCGCGCACATGTACCGCAGCCGCTCCACCGGGTAGGCCGGGTCGAGCGGGACGGCGACGCCGCCGGCCCGCAGCACGCCGACGAGGACCACCACCAGCTCGGCCGACCGGTCCAGGCAGAGCCCGATCCGGGTGCCCGCGTTCGCGCCGAGGGCCGCGAGGCGGCCGGCCACGTCTCCGGACGCGGCCCACAGCTCGCCGTAGGTCATGGAGCGCCCGCCGAACGTGACCGCCTCGGCGGCCGGGGCCGCACGGACCCGGTCCGCCACGGCCCGCAGCACGGGGGGCGTCCCGGTCGCGTGTCGAAGGTCGTGCATCGTCTCTCCCGCCGTCGATGCGGTGCTCATTTGTGCCAGCCCGCGTCCGAGATCGGGTGCAGTACGATCCGGGAGGGCCGTTCGGCCCGCAGCAGCAGCCGGCGCAGGGTGCGTTCGATCTCCTGCGCCTGGGCCTGGTCCGGGCGGTCCACGTAGATGTCGAGGTCGTACCGGGGCTCGTCGTCGTTCTGGTACACCCGCGTGGTGGCCCGCAGCACCCCGGGGATGGACGCCGCCAGCTCCCGGACCGACGGCAGCCAGACCTTCTCGTCGTTGACGACCAGCGAGTCCGACAGCCGTCCCCGGTAGTAGTGGTAGCCGTCCTCGTCGATCTCGAAGAGGTCGCCGGTGGCGATCGTCCGGGGGGCCACCAGCGGGTCCGGCCGGTCGTCCGGCACCCGCCGGCGCAGCACCGTGGGCGACTCCACCAGCAGTTCGCGCGAGCCGTCGCCGCGCGGGGCAGGGCGCAGGGCGGTGGTGACGCCGGGCAGCGGCAGGCCCACCGAGGCGTGCCGGTGCGGGGGTTCCAGTCGGGCCGCCAGGGTGGAGACCCGTGGTCCGGCCTCGGTGAGGCCGTAGGTGAGGTACAGCTCCAGTCCGGGGTGCGCGGCGAGCACCCGCCCGACGTGTTCCGGGGCGAGGTGGTCGCCGCCGACGGTGAGCACCCGCAGGGGCCGCGACCAGGCCGCGGTTCCGGCCAGCCGGACGACCAGCGCCGGGGTCAGCGACGACAGCGTGACACCGTGCTCGCGCAGCGCCGCCGCGTACGCCGCGGGGGTGAACGGCGGCCCGCACACCACCAGGCGCGTGCCCGTGACCAGCGCGGCCAGCGCCTGGGCCACCAGGCCGTAGGAGTAGTGCAGCGGGAGGTTGAGCAGCATCGTGTCGCCGCCGCGCTGGCCGATCGCCCGCGCGTGCAGGCCGGCGTTGCGCAGCAGCGAGCCGATGCCGTGCAGGCAACCGCTGAAGATGCCGGACGTGCCGGACGTCATCACGATCACCTCGCCGGGCTCGTACCGGCGCCGTTCCGGCCAGGGGGCGCGGACGGCCTCGCCGTCACCGGCCCGCTGTTTGGCCGCCGCGCCGTACCGCCCGGGGTCCACTCTGGGCGCGATCAGCGCGCCGGCCCCGAACCGGCGGCCGATCGCCTCGATCCGCGCCGCGCCGGCCGACGGGGGCACGAGGACCGGCACCCCGCCGGTGAGAAGGACCGCGAAGAAGCAGGCGAGCAGCGGGGTCCCGTTGGGCATGGCGATGAGGACCGGGGTCCCCGGCGGCGTGCCGAGGCCCGCCACGTCGTCCACGACGGACGACAGCGGCACCGCCGGGCCGGGCCGGGCGAGGTCCACGACCCCGGCGAGGAAGGCGTGCAGCTCGTCCCGGCCGGGAAGGTCGTCCACCTGGATCGCGCTCATCGGCGCGGCTCCGTTCCGAGCACGGCGGTGCGCACCCGGTGCCCGCCCTCCGCCATCGCCTCGTGCGCGCTGACCACGGCGTACGCGGCCTGCCCCGAGCGCAGCCAGGAGCGGGCCAGGGTCCGCGCGACGGGGAGCCCGTTGCCCGGACGGGTGGCCAGGGTGAGCGACGGCCCTCTGAACCCGCGGGCGACGCAGGTGAGACTGCCCCCGCCGCCCGGGCTGGCCCCGGCGAACCGGAGCGGGGACACCCGCCCGCCCGGCGCGGACCGCGCGACCGCCTCCATCGTCTGGAGCGTGCAGAACGGGCTGATCAGGATGACGGCCACCTCGTCCCTGGCCTCGTACAGCTCGTCAGAGCAGGTGGACAGGGCGTCCTCGACGGCGTCCAGGACGAGCCAGGCGAGCGGGTCGGCGTACAGGGAGGGGATCCGGCTGCGCACCGGGCGGAGTTCGGCGCGGGTGGCCTCCCCCGTCGCCAGTACGACGACGCCCTCGCCGCCGATCGGGCCGAACGCGGCGCTGATCTCGTTCATCGCGCCGCCTCGAAGGCCAGGCAGGTGTTGAACCCGCCGAAGCCGAGCGTCACGCTCAGCCCGATCCGGCCCTCGAACGCGGCCGGGCCGCCCAGCGGCAGCCGGAGCGGGAAGCCCGGCATGACGTTCGTCAGGCCGTGGACCGGCGGCACGACCCCGTCCCGCAGGGCCAGCAGCACGGCGACGGCCTCCAGCGCGCCGGTGGCCCCGAGCGTGTGCCCGAACGCGCCCTTGGTCGCGAACGCCAGCGGCGGCGTACCCGCCGCGCCGTCCGCGCCGTCCCCGGGGAACACGCGTGCGTAGCTGCGGCACTCCACCAGGTCGTTGACGGGTGTGCCGGACCCGTGCGCGTTGATCACGGCGACCTCCGCGGCCGACCGGCCGGCCGACCGCAGTGCCCGGCCCACGGCCGCCACGACGCTGTCGCCGGACAGATCCGGAGCCGCGGTGTTCACCGCGTCGTTGGCCGAGCCCGCGCCCACCAGGTATCCGTGCGGCCGGGCCCCGCGCGCCCTGGCCGAACGGCCGGACTCCAGCACCAGGAAGGCCGCGCCCTCGCCGAGCAGCGTCCCGTCGTGGGCCCGGTCGAACGCCCGCAGCGCGGTCGGTGACATGGTGCCGAGCGCCGAGTGGCCGAGCCGCTTGGCCGGGGTGATGACGTCCGCCGCGCCGCAGACGCAGATCTCCGCGTCACCGCCGCCGATCAGCTCCGCGCCGACCAGGAGGGCGTCCGAGCCCGAGGAGCAGGCCGTGGTGAGCGAGACCGGGGCGTGGGCCATGCCCAGCGCGCCGGTGACCTCCGCGCACCAGTCGTCCAGGGAGGTCACGCCGGTGGTGTCGAGATGGGCGGCGAAGCTGGTCCCGAAGACCGTGCGCAGCCGCGGATCGGTGACCTCGAGCCCCGCGTCGGCCACGGCGTCCGCCACGGTGTCGCGGGTGAGGACGTGCTGCCGTTTGCGCGGGTCCTCCTCCAGCGGGAGGTCCGCGAGCACGGCGGCGCCGTCGTTGCGCAGCGGGTGCGGCGAGGGCACCGGCCGGATGCCGCCGGCGCCGCCGAGCAGGCGGTCCCACACCTCGCGCAGGCCCGAGCCGAGCGCGGTGGACCACGCCATTCCGGTGATCCAGACCTCCGGCCGCTCCCGGTCCCGGGCGGCGGGCGGGCCGCTCACCACAGCATCCTCCCCAGGTCCGCGACCTTGACCCGCACGAGCGTGCCGCTGAACACGGCCACGGGCCGGTCCTCCACCGTCGCCCGGCCGGAGAAGAAGAACGCCGCGTCCTCGATCCGCTCGCTGCACACCCGGAAGACCACCTGGTCGCCGGGGACCACGATGCGGGTGAACCGCGACTTCATCGAGCCGATGAGCGTCAGTTCGTCGTCGGCGACGGGAGTGGTGCTGACCTGGTACAGGATGATCCCCGACTGGGCGAACGCCTGGGTGAGGTGGCTGGCCGGGAAGATCGCGCGTTCCGGGAAGTGCCCGGCGATGACGTCCATCGTCCCGGAGACCAGGAGGCTGCTGGTCAGGTGCGAGCCCGGCGCGTAGTCCAGCACCCGGTCGATGTAGATCATGGGGTGCCGGTGGCGGAGCCACTGCTTCAGTTCGGTGAAACCCATGGTCCTGGCCTCTGCCGCGAGCCCGGCCGGGCCCGCGGGAGCCGTGCTGACCGGCTCAGATGTCTGCATGTCGGCGGCACTCCTTGAGCAGTGTGCGGAGCTTTTCCGGGAGCGGGCGGGCCGTGCCGCACGCCCGGCCGGCCACGCCGAAGACGAACACGCCGGTGGACAGCACCTGGGCCTCGGCCCCGGGGCCGGACGGCACGCGCGAGATCGTGCCGGACAGCCGGAAACTCGCCGCGCCGACGTGCAGGACACAGACCGCGAGGTCCAGGTGGTCGAGGAAGCGGGCCGGGGCCTGGTAGCGCATCCGCAGGTCCACCACGACGAGGTCGAGGCCGAGGCCGGCCAGGACGTCGATCCCGGCGCCGAGGCGGTCCAGATCAGAAAGGGCGGCGGTTTCGAGCAGGGACGCGTGGCGCGCGAAGTGGACCACGCCGGAGGCGTCGATGTCCACGTGCTCGACGCGGTGCCGGACGGCGGCCGGCGGGAGCGTACCGGGCGCGGGGGCGGCACTCACCTCGCCTCCTCGCGGATCGCCTCGGAGCCGGCGGCGATCCGCTCGACGATCGACTCCGCCTCGGGCGCGGTGACGATGAGCGGCGGGGCGACCCGCATCGTCGGGAAGACGTAGCGCAGGCCGTGCGAGCGCCGTCCCGCGCCCGCCATGAACTCCACGTACACCCCGTTTCTGATCATGTGCTCGCGGAACGCGGGAACGTCCCTGGCGGCGGACTCGGTCAGCTCCACGCCGTGCATCACGCCCAGTCCCCTGGCCTCCCGGTAGAGGTCGGGAAAGCGTTCCACCACCTCGCGCCGGAGCAGGGTCCCCAGGTGCCCCCCCACCTCGCGCGAGCGTTCGAGCAGGCCCTCGGCGTGGATGTGGCCGATGCCCGCGCCCATCACGGCGCAGGTGATCGGGCGCAGGTCGGAGGTGGCGACCGCGCCGGTCTCCCGTACGGTGAGGTCGCGGCGGGCCACGACCATGGACGTGGTCAGCACGCCCATGCCGAGGCTCTTGCCGAGCACGGTGACGTCGGTGGGGATGGGCCCCTCGTCGTCCGTCATGCCGAAGAACCCGCCGGTCTTGGCGAAGGTCAGGATCTCGTCGGCGACGAGCAGCGCGCCGCCGTCCCGGCACAGCCGGGCCATCTCGCGCAGGTAGCCGGGCGGCGGGGTGAGGATGCCGGCGTCGCCCTGGACGGGCTCGATGAACACGGCCAGCAGCCGGTGCCCGTTGCCGGCGAAGTACTCCCTTGCCGCCTCGATCTCGCCGAACGGGATGTGCTCGACGGTGATGCCGTACGGCTCCGCGGCCAGGGTGGGCAGCCCGGCTCGGTAGTGCCGCCGGTTGATCAGCGGGAGCAGCGCGCCCGTCCAGCCGTGCCAGGCCCCCTCGAAGGCGAGGATGACGTTTCGGTCCTCCCGGCCTTCGGCGGCCCGCAGCCGGCGGCGGTCGAAGCGGGACTCCAGCACCAGGCGCAGCGCCAGTTCCATCCCCTCCGAACCGGAGTTGCGGCCGCTGACGTGGTAGTCGCCGGCGGGGAACCGGTCGGACCACAGCCCGCCGGGGCCGAACAGGCGCGCAAGCACCCGGCCACGTTCCAGTGAGGCGATCTCGTCGGTCACGTATCCGCTGTCCTCGATGGCCCGCCGGAGCGCGCCGGCGATCACCGGTGAACCGGCTCCGAGGCATGCGGAGGCGTACCCGCCGCTCGCGTCGAGCACGTCCAGCGACCGCCCCGCGTGCGGGCCGCCGAGTTCGACGAACCGCTGGACGATCCCCTTGGCCCCGACGCAGCAGAAGGGCAGCCTCGTTCCGTAGTGGTCCATGTGCACCGACCGGTCGAACCCGAGGTCCGGCCCGCCGGCCTCGGGCGGGTCCGGAAGGACACGGGTGCGGCCTTCGTCGAGCATCCGGTGCGGCCCTCTCACTGGGCCGGGTCCGCGCCCGCGCCGGGCCCGGAGGCGCGGGCCCGCAGTTCCTCGACCAGCCGGGCGAGGGAGCGGATGGTGGCGAAGTTCTCCGGCGTGAAGTCCTTCTCCGAGATGGCTATACCGAACCTGTCCTCGCATTGGACGCGCAGCTCGACGTAGCCCAGAGAATCGAGCCCCGCAATGCTTCTCAGTCCGTCGTCGAGGCCGATATCCGACACCTCGACGAACAGCTCCTTAATCAGAATCGACCTGATCGCCTGCTCGATCTCAGCGGTCTCTTGAATGGATGGCATGCGGCCGGCACTCCTTACTCAGGAGGGATGGTCATAAGGCGTGGAAAAGAGGTCGGTCATGCGGAACACCGCGCTTTACGCGACATGGTGATGCCGCGGCACGAAACCGTCGAGTGCAAGGGATGCGGATCTGACCTGCGAGTTTCTCGCCTGGCCCGAACAGACGATACCTAGCCGATCAGCCCGTGACAATACGCCATTACAACATCCCAGCTCCTGACCGAATTTCCACTCAGGGTAAACAAGTCATACACGAGTCTCCGACATGGCCACCCCCTCGTTTCCGATCGCATCATTTCCGGCAACCTCTGATTAACCTTGCCACCGGACGATCGGGACGACTTCCCCCCAATTCCGGGAAAACCTGGCGCGCTATTGGACGACAGGAAGTAAAGAGTCATTTGCCCGCCGCGCCCGAGGCGACCCATTCCCTGCGAGGACCCCGGTTCTTCGACCACCACGACATTTGAGGCGGTGGATTCACACGTGGACGGCGACATGATTCCTGGGTGGCACCCGGGCCTCTCCCCCGGCGGGGACGACGGCCGGCGGCCTCCGCTCACCGTCGCGCAGCGGGCGCTGTGGCTCCTCGGGCAGATCCACCCCGGCGACTCCGCCTACAACGTGCCCCTGGCCGTACGGCTGGACGGCCCGCTGGACGTGGCGGCGCTCGGCCGCGCGATCGGACGGGTGCTGACCCGGCATGACGTCCTGCGGACGACGTTCCCGATGGGCGGCCAGGAGCCGTACCAGCGGGTCGCGCCCGCGCCGCCGCCCATCGACCTGCGGCCGGTCGATCTGACCGGAGAACCGGCCGGCCGCCGCGACCACATCGCCGGCGAGATGCTGCGGCGGTGGGCCGACGAGCCCTTCGACGTGACGACCGGGCCGCTCGTCCGCACGAGGCTGATCCGGCTCGACGCCGGCCGGCACGTCCTCGGTCTGTTCCTGCACCAGCTCGTCTGCGACGGGCCGTCACTTCACGTGCTGTTCGACGAGCTCGCCCGCGGGTACGCGGGCGAGCCGGAGCCGCCGCCGCTCGCCGTGCGGTTCGGTGAGTACGCGGCCCGGTGGCGTCCGCCGGACCCCGCGGAGACGGCGTGGTGGCGGGAACGGCTGGCCGCGGCCCCCACCGTGATCGACTTCCGCGCCGGCGCGGTACGCGACGCGACCGGCGGACCGTCCCGGCGGCGGACCGGCGCGAACCATCACGTCCGGCTGCCGGGGTCGCTGATGGGAGGGGTGCTCGCGCTCGCCCGGCGGATGCGGGTCACGCCGTTCGTGCCGATGATCGCCGCCTACGCCGTCTCGCTCGGCGACCTCACCGGCGCGCGCGACCTGCTGATCGGTACCCCGGTCAACGAGCGGGACGCGGCGGAGCTGGAACCGGTGATCGGCTTCTTCGTCAACACGCTGCCGGTGCGCTTCGACCTGTCCGGCGACCCGTCGTTCGCCGAGGTGGTGCGGCGCACCCGGGAGTCGGTGACGGACCTGCTGGCCTACCGGCGGGTGCCGTTCCAGACGCTGGTGGAGACGCTCGTCCCGGACCGCGACCCCCACCACAACCCGCTCGTGCAGGCCCTGTTCAGCTTCGAGCCCACCCCCATGGCCGAGCCGCGCTTCGCCGGCCTCGCCGCGTCCCTGATCGACCTCATGCCGACCGGCCCCAAGGCCGGCCTCGACTTCACGATCTTCCGGGCCGCGCCCACCGGCGACGACTTCGACCTGACCATCACCTATGACACCGGCCTGGTGGACGCCGGTACCGTCCGGGCCGTCGGCGAACGCTACCGCCAGGTGCTCGCCGCCGCCGTGGCCGACCCCGACGCCCCCGTGACGGCGGCCTCTCCCGGCTTCGGGGCGGGCGAGCGGGCCCCTTCGGTCTTCTCCGCGGCCGGGCGCGCGCCCGCCCCCCGCACCCTGCTCGACGTGCTGGAGGCGACCGCGGACCGTTTTCCCGACGCCGCCGCGCTGGACGACGGGCGGGTCCGGCTGGACTACACCGGGCTGCGCGCCGAGGCCGGGGCGCTGGCCGACCGGCTGCGGGCGGCAGGCGTGCGGCGCGGTGACCGGGTGGGAGTGTGCCTGCCCTCCGGCACCGCCGAGCTGTACGTCTCGATCCTGGGCGTCCTCGCGGCGGGAGCCGCCTACGTCCCGGTGGACACCGAGGACCCGGCGGAGCGCAGGGAGTTCATCTTCGGCGAGGCCGGGGTCCACGCGGTCATCACCGGCGAGCGCCACATCACGGTCACGGACCGATGCCGGTCGCGCGGACCGGCACCGGGCGGCGCCGCCCGGCCGGGCCCGGACGACGACGCGTGGGTCATCTTCACCTCCGGCTCCTCCGGCACCCCCAAAGGGGTCGTGGCCACCCATCGCGGCGCGGCGGCGTTCGTGGACGCCGAGGCCAGGCTGTTCCTGAAGGACCGGCCGATCGGGCCGGGAGACCGCGTGCAGGCGCTGCTCTCGGCGGCCTTCGACGCCTCCTGCGAGGAGATGTGGCTCGCCTGGCGGAACGGCGCGTGCCTGGTGCCCGCGCCGCGCGCCCTCGTCCGCACCGGCGCGGACCTCGGCCCGTGGATCAAGGAGAACGGCATCACCGTCATCTCCACGCTGCCCACCCTGGCCGCGCGCTGGCCGGCCGACGCGTTCGACGGCGTGCGGCTGCTGATCCTGGGCGGGGAGACGTGCCCTCCCGAGCTGATCGAAGGGCTCACCGCCCCCGGCCGCGAGGTGTGGAACAGCTACGGCCCCACCGAGGCCACCGTGACCTCGTGCGCCACGCCCTTCAATTCCGGAGACCCGGTGCGGATCGGGCTGCCCCTGGACGGATGGGACCTGGCCGTGATCGGCCCGGACGGCGAGCCGGTGGGCATGGGCGAGGTGGGCGAGCTCGTGATCGGCGGGGTCGGCCTGGCCCGGTACCTGGACCCGCGCAAGGACGCGGAGAAGTACGCCCCGCTGCCCTCCCTAGGGTGGCGGCGGGCCTATCGCAGCGGGGACCTGGTCAGGGCAGAACCGGAGGGCCTGGTCTTCGCCGGGCGGATGGACGAGCAGGTCAAGCTGGGCGGCCGGCGCGTCGAGCTGGGCGAGGTGGAGGCGGCGCTGCGCCGGCTGCCCGGCGTGGCCGCCGCCGCCGCGGCGGTCCGCACCACCCGCCTGGGCCATCAGATCCTGGTCGGCTACATCGTGCCGGACGCCGGGTTCGACGAGGACGCCGCGCGCGCCGGACTGCGCCGTACCATGCCCGCCGCGCTCGTGCCGCGCCTCGCGGTCGTGGCCGACCTGCCGATCCGGACCTCCGGCAAGGTCGATCGGGACGCGCTGCCGTGGCCGCTGCCTTCCACCGGCGCCCCCGACCGGCCGCGGGAGGCGGCACCGGGCGGCGAACGGGAGCGCCTGCTGCGGCGGATCTGGCAGGAGGTCCTGGAGCTGGACCACATCGGCGCGCACGACAACTTCTTCGACCTCGGCGGCACCTCCTTCACCCTGGCCGCCGCCCACGCCCGGCTCACCGAGGCGCTGGGCCGGCGGGTGCCGATGGTAACGCTCTTCGAGTTCCCCTCCATCGCGGCCCTCGCCCGCCACCTCGACGAGGAAGAAGGGCCGGCCGAACCCATCGAACCCGCCGACCGGCGGGCGGCCGGCCGGGCCCGCCTCGGACTTCAGCGCCGCCGCGTCGATGACCACCGCGCCACCCCTGAGGAGTGAGACCACTGGTGTTCCACGACAACGCCGCACCGCGACGCGCCGCCGCCGCCATGACGCGCCCCGGCGAGGTGGCGTGAGGTGGCGGGCAAGAGCCTGATCCGCGTCGCCGGATTCCGCAACCTGTGGGCCGCCCAGACCGTCAGTCTGTGCGGCACGCAGATCTCCCTGCTGGCGCTGCCGCTCACCGCGCTGCTGCTGCTCGACGCCTCGGCGCTGGAGATCAGCCTGGTGTGGGCGATCGAGTACGTCCCCATCCTGGTCATCGGCCTGCCGGCGGGCGTCTGGCTGGAACGGCTGCCCCGGCGGCCGGTGCTGATCCTCACCGACCTGCTGCGGGCCGCGGCGTTGCTCGCCGTACCGGTCTCGGTGTGGCTGGACGCGCTCAGCATGCCGCTGATCTACGCGGTGGCCTTCGCCATCGGGCTGGGCACGCTGTTCTTCGACGTGGCCCAGTTGTCCTACCTGCCCGAGTTGGTCGAGGAGAAGCGGCTCGTGGACGCCAACGGCAAGCTGGAGCTGTCCCGCTCGGTCGCGCAGCTCGGCGGCCCGGGGGCCGGCGGCCTGCTGGTGGAGCTGATCACCGCGCCCCTGGCGATCCTCGCCGACGCGGTCACCTACCTGGCCTCCGCGGTGTTCCTGTTCTTCATCAAGGGCGAGGAGCGAAGGCCCGGGTCCACGGAGCGGCTCGGGCTGCGCAGGGAGATCGCCGAAGGCGTCCGCTTCGTGTTCTCCCATCCGCTGCTGCGCCCGCTGATCCTCTGCGCCACCCTGGCCGAACTCGCGTTCGCGGCCGTGCTCGCGCTCCAGGTCGTCTTCGCCGCCGACGAACTGCGCCTCGGCGCGGGCGTGATCGGCGTCGTGCTCGCGGTCGGCAACGCGGGCGGCCTCGTCGGCGCGCTCATCGCCGAACCCGCCGCCAGGCGCTTCGGCACCGGGCCCACCTTCATCATCTCGATCCTGTTGTTCAGCGGGGGCGCGACGATCCTGCCGCTGTCCACCGGCCCGGTGAGCTTCGCCGCCGGGCTGTTCGTGGTCTACGTCGGGGCGTACATCTTCAACGTGCTGCAGGTCAGCCTGTGCATGATCGTGACGCCCGGACACCTGCTCGGCCGGATGAACTCCGTCTTCCGGTTCGTCACCTGGGGCGTGATCCCGCTCGGCGCGGCCGTGGGCGGGCTGCTGGTGGACCCGATAGGGCTGCGCGGGGTGTTCTGGATCGCCGCCGTCCTCAACATCGTGTCGCTGCTGCCGCCGCTGTTCTCCCCGGTGCGCGGCTTCCGGGAGGACGCCGTGCCGTCCGGCGCGGACGCCGGTCCGGAGCCCGCGCGGACGGGAGAGCCGTCATGACGACCCCGGACGTGGAGCAGACGTCCATCGCGATCATCGGGATGGCGGGCCGGTTCCCCGGCGCGGCCGACGTGGACGCCTTCTGGGCGGGGCTCGCCGCCGGGCGCGAGTCCATCACGCGGACGCCGAGGGAGGACGGCACCGTGTCCGCCCACGGCGTCGTACCGGACGCCGACCTCTTCGACGCGGGCTTCTTCGGGCTCTCCCCGCGCGAGGCGCTGATGCTGGATCCCCAGCACCGGGTCTTCCTGGAGTGCGCCTGGGAGGCCCTGGAGCACGCGGGCTGTGACCCGGCCGGGTACCGCGGCGCGATCGGCGTGTACGGCGGCGGCGGGGACACCGACCACCTCGCCCAGCTCCAGGCCCGCCGCGACCTGTTCCCCGGCGTCACCGACTGGCAGTTCCGGCTGGCCTGCGGCGCGGACTTCCTGACCAGCCGGGTGGCCTACAAGCTGGACCTGAAGGGCCCGGCGGTGACCGTGCAGACCGCCTGTTCCACCTCGCTGGTGGCCGTTCACCAGGCCGTGCAGGGACTGCTCGCGGGCGAGTGCGACCTCGCCCTCGCCGGCGGCGCGACGATCCGCGTGCCGCACCCCACCGACAGCCAGGGCGACGACGACGTGCTCGCCCCCGACGGGCGCTGCCGGCCGTTCGACGCGGACGCCGCGGGAACCGTGTCCGGTGACGGCGCGGGGATCGTCGTGCTCAAGCGGCTGGCGGACGCGGTGGCCGACGGCGACCGGATCCACGCCGTCATCCGGGGGTCCGCGGTCACCAACGACGGCGCGGGCAAGGTGGGGTTCACCGCGCCGAGCGTCGATGGGCAGGCTGCCGCCGTGCGGGCGGCGCACCTGCTGGCCGGGGTCTCCCCCGCCACCACCGGGTACGTCGAGGCGCACGGCACCGCCACCCCGGTCGGCGACCCCATCGAGGTGCGGGCGCTGGCCAAGGCGTTCGGGCTCGGCACCCGGGAGACGGGCTTCTGCCTGCTCGGCTCGGTCAAGTCCAACATCGGGCACACCGACACCGCGGCCGGCGTGATCGGGCTGATCAAGGTCGTCCTGTCGCTCCGGCACGAACTCCTCCCCGGCACGGCGCACTTCCACCGGCCGAACCCGGAGATCGACTTCGACTCCGGGCCGTTCGTGGTGCGGCGGGAGGCGACGCCCTGGCCGAGTGGGCGGGCCCCACGCCGGGCAGGGGTCAACTCCGTGGGGCTCGGCGGCACGAACGCCCACGTCGTCGTCGAGGAATGGGACGACCCGGCGGCGGACCCCCCGGCCGGTCCGCAGTTACTGGTGCTGGCCGCGCGTACCGGGCCCGCCCTCGCCGAACAGGCGAGCCGGCTCGGTGAGCGCCTGGCGACCGGCGGCGAGCCGCTCGCGGACGTCGCCTGGACGCTCCAGACCGGCCGCAGGCACTTCGCCCACCGGGCGTTCGCGGTGTGCCAGGACATGGACGACGCGGTGGACGCGCTGCGCGAGGCCGCGCCGCACCGCCTGGTGACCGGCCGGGCCGCCGCCACCGCGCCCGGCGTCGCCTTCCTGTTCCCCGGGCAGGGCGGCCAGCACGTCGGGATGGCCCGCGAGCTGTACGAGCGGGAGCCGGTGTTCCGCGACGCGATCGACGCCTGCGCCGAGCAGGCCGCGCCGGAACTGGGGCTCGACCTGCGGGACGTGCTGTACCCCGGTGCGGACGCCGTGCCCACGGCGAAGGCGCGGCTGGAGACGATGGCGGTGTGCCAGCCGGCGCTGTTCGCGGTCCAGCACGGCCTGGCCGAACTGTGGCGGGCGCGCGGCGTCAGACCCGCCGTCGTGCTCGGCCACAGCCTCGGCGCGTACGCCGCCGCCGCGTCGGCCGAGGTGCTCACGCCGGCCGACGCCCTGAGGCTGGTGCTCGCCCGCGGGCGCATCCTGGACGGCCTGCCGGCCGGTTCGATGCTGGCCGTGCCCATGGAGGCGGCGGCGGTCCTGCCGATGCTGGCGGACGGCCTGACCATCGCCGCCGTCAACGGCCCCGCGCAGTGCGTCGTCACCGGCCCGGCCGCGGGCGTCGAACGGCTGCTGGCCCGCCTCCTGGAACAGGACGTGGCCGCGCGCCCGCTGCGGATCGGCGCGGCGGCGCACTCTCCGCTGGTGGAGCCCGCCCTGGCCGGATACACCGCGATCGTCCGTAAGGTCACGCCGCGGCCCCCCGCGATCCCCTGGATCTCCGACACCACCGGGGAGCCGGTCACCGCGGAGCAGGCGTGCGATCCGGCGTTCTGGGCGGCCCACCTGCGCCACACCGTGCGCTTCTCGGACTCGCTGCGGACCCTGCTCACCGCCGGGGAGCACGCGCTGCTGGAGGTCGGCCCCGGCCGTACGCTGACCGGCCTGGCCAGGCAGCACCCCGAGTACCGGGCGGGCGCGCCGGTCGCGCAGAGCCTCCCGCACGCCGCCGACGGCGGGGGCGGGGCCGCGGCGCTGCTGCACGCCACCGGCCTGCTGTGGCAGGCGGGGGTGCCGATCGAGTGGCCCGCGCTGCACCAGGGCCGCCGGCCGCGGCGCGTGCCGCTGCCCACATATCCGTTCCAGCGCAGGCGGTTCCGCCTGGACGGGCCGGACCCGGCGGACGTACCCGATCCGGCCGACGTACCGGAGCACGGCACGGAACTCGTCGAGCCGCGGACCCGCACCGAGGAGGTCATCGCCGCCGCCTTCCGCACGGCCCTCGGCATGGCGTCGCTGAGCGTCCACGACGACTTCTTCGACCTGGGCGGCGACTCGCTGATCGCGACGCGTCTGGTGGCCGGCCTGCGCGCCGAGCTGGGGGTCGAGCTGAGCGTCCGCGCGTTCTTCCGCGCGCCCACCGTGGCCGCGCTGGCGTCCGTACTCGGCGAGCGGGAGGGATCGTGACCGGCTCCGGGCCGCGCTGGCTGCTGTGCCGCGAACGCCGCCCGCGGGCCCCGCTGAGGATGTACTGCCTGCCGCACAGCGGTGGTTCGCCGGGCGAGTACATGCGCTGGTCGGGGGCCCTTCCCGGCGTGGAGGTCTGGGGGGTGCAGTTCGCCGGGCGCGGGAGCCGGCGGGCGGAGGAGCCGCCCGGCGGCATGCCGGAACTGGTCGGGGCGCTGGTGTCGGAGGTGGCGTTCGCCGCGCCGTACGTGCTGTTCGGGCACAGCCTGGGCGCGCTCGTGGCGCACGAGACGGCGCTGGAGTTGCGCGAGCGGGGCATGCCCGGACCGGCCGCGCTGTACCTGTCCGGGTACCGCGCGCCGCACCTGCACGAACCCGAGCCGGGGCTCGCCGAGCTGCCGGACCTGGCCCTTGCGGCGGCGGTCGAGCGGGCGCACGGCCCGCTGCCCGAGGAGGTCAAGGCCGACCCGGAGGTCCTGGCCGCGGCCCTGAAGGCGGTACGGGCCGACCTGAAGATCGTCGCGGGCTATCGCCCTTCCCCCGCCGAGCCGCTGACCTGCCCGCTCGTCGTTCTCGGCGGGGAGGAGGACGAGGAGAGCGGCGAGGCGCTGACCGCGTGGGCCCGGTACACCACCGGCCCCTGCACCGTACGGACCTTCCCAGGAGACCACTTCTATTTCCGGGAGCGCACCGATGACCTTCTCCGATACCTCGCCACCGGCCTCGACGAGCTTGCTGCGGGAGTTGTACCTGGGCCGCGTACGGTGGGACCTGCTGCTTCCCTTCCCCGAGCAGGATCAGGCGGACCTTCGCGGGGGTGACGAGGCGGTCGCCAGGCTGCGCGGGCTCCTGGCCGAGCACGTCGATCCGGCCGCGGTGGAGCGGGACGGACGCCTGCCGGAGGGCTTCCTCACCGCCCTCCAGGACGCCGGTCTGCTCCGGCTGATGATCGACCCCGCGCTCGGCGGTCTCGGCCTGTCCTGGCTGAACGCCTGCCGGGTGGTCGAGGCGGCGGCGGATTGGTCCACGCCGGTTGCGTTCACGCTCGCCATCCACAACGGCTTCGGCTCCGGGGTGTACCTCCAGGCGCTGCCGCCGGGGCCGCTGCGCGACCTCATCTCCGGGCGCGTCGCCGCCGGGCTCGTCTCCGGCACCGCCGACGCCGAGGTGGCGGGCGCGGGGAACCGGGGGCGGACCACGGTCGCCGTCCCCGTCGAGGGCGGGGCGGCGTACCTGATCAGCGGCGAGAAGGTGTTCATCGGCAACGGGCCGGTCGCGGAGCTGGTGGACGTGTCGGCGACCGTCACGGACGCGGACGGTGGCAAGGAGGTCAGGCTGTTCTTCGTGGACACCGCGAGCCCCGGGTTCGAGGTCGCGGGCACGCACGAGTTCATGGGGCTGCGCGGCGCGGCGTTCGGCCGGCTGCGCCTGGACCGGGTGCGCGTACCGGCCGAGCACATGATGCCGGAGTCCTCCGGCGCGTGGCGGATGCAGCCCACCACCTCCGGCGACGGGGCCGATGCGCAGATGGCGACCGCCGACCTCGGGCAGCTCGCCCTCTTCGGGCGGCACCTGCTGATCGCGCCCGTCTCGCTGGCCGTGGCCCGCGCGTCGCTGCTGTGGGCGCGCGACTTCGTCGGCAGGCGGACGATCAACGAGCGGCCGCTGGGCGAGTACGAGGAGATCCGTCGCCGGGTGGCGGAGAACGCCGCCGAGGTCTTCCACATCGAGAGCCTGCTGACCTGGTGCCTGCTCGGGGCCGGGCGCGCGGACACCTGCCCCGACCTGACCGCCGCCAAGAACCTGATGGCGCTGGCCGCCTGGCGGGCCGTGGACGGCACGATGGCGCTCATGGGCGCGGAGGGGTACGAGACCGCCGGCAGCAAGGCGGCGCGGGGCGCGCCGCCGCTGCCGGTGGAGCGCTGCTTCCGGGACGCCCGCGGGCTGCGGGTGGCGGGCGGCGTCGAGTTCATGCTCGACCTGTGGTCGGCCGAGGCGAGCCTGCGGCCCTTCTACGGGTCCGGCGGACCGCCCGCGGCCGGGCCGGAGCCGGTCCCGCCGCCCGGCTTCCCGGCGGGGCTGCGTGACCACGCGCGTCTCGTCCAGTCGCACGCGGACCGGCTCGCCGAGCGGTGCCGGGCCATGACCGGCGAACTCCCGCTCGCGGAACTGCTGACCCGGCAGCGCCCGCTCGCCCTGCTCGGCCGGATCGCGACCGAACTGCTCGGCGCGTGCGTGGTGCTCGCCCGCGCGGCCGGCCTCGCCCGGCGGGGCGAGGCGGCGGCGCTCGACCTGGCGGACGTCGCCTGCGCGGCGTCCGCGCACCGCCTGGACCGGCTCTGGTCACAGCTCACGGGCGAGGCCGTACGGCACGGCCCCGGCCCTGCGGCCCTCGGCGACGCCTGGCTGCGCGACGACGGCGCCCTGGACTTCCTGATCGGCCCCTACGACCGCTGGAGCGGATCGTGACCACTCATCGCCCGCACGACATCGAGGAACTGGTCGCCGAAATCTGGCGCGAGGTGTTCGCCCTGGACCGGATCGGCGCGGACGACGACTTCTACGAACTCGGCGGCCACTCCCTGACCGCCATCCGCATCGCCGCCCGCCTGCGCGAGTCGGCGGACCTGAAGGTCCCGATACGCCTCATCCTCGACAACCCGACCATCGCCACCCTGACCACCGCCCTGACCGCCCAGCCC
>NZ_POUA01000948.1 GCF_003236385.1 Spongiactinospora gelatinilytica | reverse complement strand
CAAACGAATTTCAGCATTCGTTTACTGGTTACTAAGGTCGTCCCTGATGACACTTAAAATAGCGCTTTGACTGTATTCGTGGTCGCATCACCCAACCAAGCATTCGTCACCAAATGATCAAAATAGCTCGTTTCAACAACGCCAGCCAAAGTTGCTAATTCAACATTCAGGTCCGTAAGTTTGGCATACGTTGGAAAATGACAATCGATCAATAAATTGCCGCTATCGGTTAACGTGAAGCCATCCCGATTATTAGCAGTTCGAATGGTTGCCTGACCACCAAGATCACTCACCGTCCGCATGACTAACGATAAGGCCGCTGGCAGTACTTCTAAGACTAGTGGCGTCTTGATATCAAATTGATCGACTAACCGGTCCTGCAT
>NZ_POUA01000947.1 GCF_003236385.1 Spongiactinospora gelatinilytica | reverse complement strand
ATTCACGCATTGGCTTAACCGCGCGCAGACCATCAACAGTCACTTTGGCGTCAAAGACATTAGGCGTGCAGTATTTTTTCGCTTCTTTAATGGCACTTGCCGCCCAGTAACCGGCATCAACATAATCTGCGGTGGTTTTATCACCGAGAATATTCAGCGGTACCGCAGCAAACTGACCGCGACCACCGCCATGGCAGAATAATACCTTGTAGTTGGAGGGGACATTAAGAAGATCGCGAAAATCCTTCTCGGCTTCCTCTGCAACCTGAATGAACTCTTTGCCACGGTGACTCACTTCCATCACCGACGTACCAATACCGTTCCAGTCTCGCAGTTCCTGTTGAGCCTGTTTAAGCACCTCTGCCGGTAGCATTGCCGGACCA
>NZ_POUA01000946.1 GCF_003236385.1 Spongiactinospora gelatinilytica | reverse complement strand
CGGCCGAGGCGCAGGCGCAGGTCGTCGCCGGTCACCATGTGACGGTGTCACAGGCGGACGCCACGCCATGTACCCGGTGCCGATACGGCGCGCCACCACGACACCCGAGAACCGCGCTCACCGCGGGGCCCGCAGGGCTACGGCGCGCGGCGGGTGGGGGGCATGCCGTACCGCACAGGCTCCTACCGGCACTCCACGACACGGCGCCGACCCTGGCAACCGCCCCACCGCACAACGACCCCGCCGAGATGAAGACCCCGAGCGGCCCACGCAAGCCCGGCACGATCACACGGCCGATCCCGGCAGCCGCCCCACCGCACAACGACCCGGCCGGGACGCAAACGCCGAGCGGCCCGGGCGAGCCCGGCACGGCCGGGTCGTTGT
>NZ_POUA01000945.1 GCF_003236385.1 Spongiactinospora gelatinilytica | reverse complement strand
CCGTACACCGACGGCGCTGCTGCCAAGTACGACGTCTACACGCAGGGTGCCGATCGCCAGGCCGACACCTACGGCTATCTGTCGTGGAACGGCGATGCCTCGTATCCGAAGGACGCCGCTTCGCAAGCCTGATCGAGCCGTACCAAAGCAAAAGGGCCTTGGGTTCTACCCCAAGGCCCTTTTTGTTTCTGCAGCGTTCCGGCGGTACTCAGACCACGCCGGCTTCGTGTGCCTGCTGATCCGCGTGGTACGAACTGCGCACCATGGCGCCCACGGCCGCGTGCGTGAAGCCCATCTCGTACGCCTTCTCTTCGAACATCTTGAAGGTGTCCGGGTGCACATAGCGCAGCACCGGCAGATGGTGGCCCGACGGCGCCAGATAC
>NZ_POUA01000944.1 GCF_003236385.1 Spongiactinospora gelatinilytica | reverse complement strand
TACAGGTGTGACTGACGGTGCGTACCCAGCGACAACTATCCAAACGTTGCCAGGTTATACGACGGTGGTAGTTGCCCAAAGTGCTCAGGTAACTGGTCAATATGATGCAGCGACAAACCAAATTAACGGTACGTTCACGGCAGATGATATGTCAGGTGACAATTCAGTTTACGTCGTGACGTATGTGCCGACGGATCACGACATCAAGGTGCATTATGAAGTTGATGAACCAACTGATGCGACTGAACCATCAGGGACGTTTACGTTGCCAGCTGATACAAAGATTTCAATCAAGACTGATAAGGGTTACCAGATTACGTCTGTCGCAACCCCTGGTTATGCGATTGAAAAAATCGATGGCAAGGTCATTGATTGGGACAAGTT
>NZ_POUA01000943.1 GCF_003236385.1 Spongiactinospora gelatinilytica | reverse complement strand
CCCACCTGTACCGGGCCTGCGTCCACGGCCGGCTCGCCGCCCGCCTCGCCGGGGTCCGCGCGGTCGTCGCCACCGAACACTCCCTGGGCGACTCGCAGATGGAGGGCCGCAGGCTGACGGCGGGGGTGCGCGCGCTGTACCTCGCCAGTGAGCGCCTGGGCTCGGCGACGGTCGCCGTCTCCCCGGCGGTGGCCGACCGGCTGAAGCACTGGGGCGTGCCCGCGCCCCGCATCGAGGTCATCCCGAACGGCATCGACCTGGACCGCTTCCGCTTCGACCGTCAACGGCGCGAGCGCACCCGCGAGCACCTCGGCCTGCCCGAGGGCGCGTACGTCGTCGGCGGGATCGGCCGGCTCGCCCCGGGCAAGCGGTTCGACGTCCTCGTC
>NZ_POUA01000942.1 GCF_003236385.1 Spongiactinospora gelatinilytica | reverse complement strand
CATTATTATGTGCACGCACAGCGTCATAGTCCAAATGATCACCCAGATCTGAAATTGCATGATGATATTCCTCAACTAAGGTTCGCGCCTTATCAAAGGTTGCCAAGGCTTTATCAATGAAAATGTAAGCCTTATTTCCCTTCAGATACGCCACCCCATCCAGACCGGAATTTTCTTTCAACGGCATTGTATCTAAGACAACCGCTTCTAGACCATGGGCCACCAAATCTTGCTCGACGCGCATCAATAACTCATCGTAATCGTTACTTCGCATTCCGATCCTCGTAGTCCGCAATTAATCCTTCGATATAAGCTTTCGCCCGGTCAATCACACGATGACGATCTTCATCAGGCAAGCCCGAAATATCCAAGCCCCAGTGTGCTGC
>NZ_POUA01000941.1 GCF_003236385.1 Spongiactinospora gelatinilytica | reverse complement strand
GTATGGCTAATAACCCAGCTATGCAAAATGTGAATGTGGACCCTAAGGATCTTGAGCACACCAAGGCGATTGTATATTCCATGACCAAAGCTGAGCGTGAAAATCCAGATCTTCTAAATCCTAGTCGCCGTCGTCGGATTGCGGCTGGATCCGGGCGTCCTGTGGTTGAAGTCAATCGGATGATTAAACAATTTAATCAAATGAAGAAAATGATGAACCAAATGTCAAAAGGAAACTTTAACGGCATGGAAGGTATGTTAGGAAATGGAATTAAGGGTAAGTTGTCGAAGATGGCAATGAATTCCATGATTAAGAAAAATAAGAAAAACAAAAAGAAGCGGATGAAGAAAAATAAACGACGCTAAAAATTAAGAGGTTTGGTTATAC
>NZ_POUA01000940.1 GCF_003236385.1 Spongiactinospora gelatinilytica | reverse complement strand
GTATAGTTATGTCGGGATTTAGCATTGAGCAGGGTTTGTTAAGCCCATGCGATTTTGTGGCGTCACCCAATTTTGGACAACGCCCCGATCCTAACGATATTCATCTGATTGTGATACATAATATCAGCTTGCCGCCCAGTGAATTTGGTCTAAAAAATAACCAAGGCGAGCATTTTGTTCGTGCATTTTTTCAAAATCAGTTAGACCCCAAAGCCCATCCGTATTTTGCAACCATCTATCAGCAGCAGGTCTCCGCGCATTTGTTTATTGAGCGCGACGGTAGGGTCACGCAGTTTGTGAGCTTTGATGAGCGGGCTTGGCATGCTGGCAAATCTAGTTATTTGGGCGTGCCAAACTGCAATGACTATTCGATTGGGATTGAGCTGGAG
>NZ_POUA01000939.1 GCF_003236385.1 Spongiactinospora gelatinilytica | reverse complement strand
ATCCTAGGCAGCATCCCGCTCGCCCTGATCGGCTCGGTGGCCGCCCTTTGGATAGCCGGGCAACCACTCTCGGTCGCCTCGATGATCGGCTTCATCACGCTGACCGGCATCGCCACCCGCAACGGCATCCTCAAGATCAGCCACTACCTGAACCTTGCCATCCACGAGGGCATGCCGTTCGGGCGCGACCTCGTCATCCGCGGCAGCTTGGAGCGGCTGGCGCCGGTCCTGATGACGGCGCTCTCGGCGGGCGTCGCCCTGGTGCCGCTGATGATCGGCGCCGACGCGCCGGGCAAGGAGATCCTGCACCCCGTGGCGGTGACGATCTTCGGCGGCCTGATCAGTGCGACGCTGCTCGACACCGTGCTGACCCCGGTGCTGTTCCTGAC
>NZ_POUA01000093.1 GCF_003236385.1 Spongiactinospora gelatinilytica | reverse complement strand
CCCAGCCCACTCCGACGCAGACCACATCGACCTTCGGCAGCGAGTTTCGCCGGGCCATCTACCGGACTCCCTTCGGATAGACGTTGTAGGGCTCGTTCCAGCGGCCGATGAGCCCGCCGTACCGGTCGCCGTAGGCCAGCGGGTCGCCGGGGAAGCCCAGCCAGAGCCAGCCGACCATGTCGCGGTTGCCGTCGTGCATGGGGTCGCAGAACAGCCCCTCGGTGACGTTGCGCAGGAACATCGCGAAGAAGGAGGCCGAGGTGAACCCGTGCGCGCCGGTCGCCAGCCCGAGGTCGACCTGGCCCTTCTCCAGCGCGGTCATCACCTCGTCCTGCTGGGCGGTGGTCAGCGCGGGGAACGCCCTGCCCGCGTACTTCGCCTTGCAGTGCGCGTCGATCGCCCGCAGCGCGCGCTCGTAGACCTCGCGCGGGGTGAGCGGGAGCTGGTAGCCGTGCCCGGCGTGCTCCGGCTCGAAGAACGGCCCCCGGAGGTACATCCGGTCGCCGTCGCCCCAGGCCCCGGCGAGCCTGCCGTCGATGTAGTGGGTCACCCCCGCCTCGGCGGCGCCGTCGCCGTCGGGCTCGGAGGGGAAGACGCGTTCGGCCATCGCGGTCACCGCGGCCGCCTCGGCGTCGGTGAGCGCCCGCAGCGGCGGGGGCGGGTCGTCCAGCACCTTCGGCCTGGGCGGTCCGGGCCTGTGCTCCGCGAGCGCGCTGCCGCCGGTCGCGACGCCTCCGACGCCGATCGCGCCGCCGGCGACCACTCCGCCCGCGGTGGACAGCAGGGCGCGGCGCGACGGCCGCCCGTCACCGCTCTCGTCCGGCTCAGCCGACATCTCCGGCCTCCTTGGTGTCCGCTTCGCTGAACTGCCGCCAGGCGTCCGCCAGGCCCTCCAGGCCGAACTTCGGCGAGCGCATCCAGCCGATCAAACTCTGCTCCTGGGCGACGATCCGGTCCGCCGCGGCGGGCACGTCGGCGGCGATCTCGGCGGGCACCACGAGCACGCCGTGCCGGTCGGCGTGGATGATGTCGCCCGGCCGCACGGTGAGGCCGCCGACCTGCACCGGCTCACCGGCCGACTCCACGCGCACGTTGGCGTGGGAGACCCCGACGCTGCCGGAGAAGAAGTGAAAGCCCAGCTCGTGCGCCTCCTTCAGGTCGCGCACGCAGCCGTTGGTGACCGCGCCCAGGCAGTCGAGCCTGGTGAACAGATTGGCCGACACCTCGCCCCACAGCGATCCGTGGCCCGGCTCGTCGTCGAGGTCCTGTACGACGACGACGCGCGGCCCCGGCACCTGGACCACGTGCGCGACCAGCGGCTCCACGCCGTAGCCGTGCTCGGGCGTGCCGCGCCCCCGGATGGTGGCCGTGGCGGCGTAGCCGACCATGACCCCGAGGTCGGGGAACACGCAGCGGATGCCGGAGCTCGCGAAGCCCTCGTCGCGCGAGCGGATGCCGAACGTCTCGATCGCGTTGCACACTGTCGGGGTGTCGTAGCGGGCGAGCGCCTTGAGCACCTTGTCGGTCATTTGTTCTCCTGCTGGGGACGAGCGGTGTTGACGACGTTGAACGGCGGCTCGCCGGAAAGGACGCGGCGGATGTTGGCCGCGACGATGGCGAGCACGCGTTCGTTGGCGTCGCGGGTGAACGCCGCCGCGTGCGGCGTGATGAAGACGTTTTCCAGCCGGCGCAGCTCGGAGCCGGCCGGGAGCGGTTCGGTGGCGAAGACGTCGAGCGCGGCGGCGGCGAGTCGGCCGGACGCAAGCGCGGCGACCAGGGCGTCCTCGTCCACGACCGGGCCGCGGCTGCTGTTGATCAGGTAGGCGCCCTGCTTCATCCGCTCGATCGCCGCCGTGCCGATCAGGCCGCGGGTCGAGTCGTCCAGCGGCACGTGTACCGAGACGACGTCGGAGCGGGCCAGCACCTCGTTCAGCTCGCAGGACTCCGCCCCGGTCACGCTGCGCGGCACCACGTCGTAGTACAGGACGCGGGAGCCGAAGGCGCGCAGCCGGTCGGCGACCGCGCCCCCGGTGTTGCCCACGCCGACCAGCCCCACGGTCAGCGCGCCAAGCTCGCGGCCGAGCATCTTGAGCATCGGCCACTCGCCCGCGCGCATCCGCCGGTCGCCCCAGGCCCCGTGCCTGATCAGGTTGAGGATCGCCATGACGACCCAGTCGGCGACCGAGTCGAGGTTGTAGCCGGCGCTGTTGGACACCGGGATGCCGAGCCGGGCGGCGGTTTCGCAGTCGATGCCGTCGAAGCCCACGGACGGCTGCTGGACCAGGCGGCAGCGCCGCATCGCGGCGAGGACGCCGGCGTCGAGGTGATAGCGGTGCAGGCCGTCGCCGATCACGATGTCGGCGTCGGCCACGGCGGCGCGCACCTCCTCGGGGGTGGAACCGCCGGGCAGGACCACGGCTTCGACGTCGAAGCCCTTCGCCAGGCCGCGCACCTGATCTTCGGTGAGCGGGCTCAGGCAGACGATTCGGGACATCATCACCTCAGGGTCTTGGATCATCACTCGTCCCAGCGCCGCACGAGCGGGGATTCGCCGGTGAGCAGCGCCCGCAGCGCCGCGGCGTCGGCCCGCCACCGGTCTTCCGGGAGGGCCGCGCCGACCGGGTCGAGCAGCGCGCCCGGCGCCACGTCGTCGGCGTAGCGGGCCACCACGTTGGTGTGCAGGTGCGGGGTCTGGTTGCCGAGTGTCAGGTAGTTGATCTTCAGGGCGGCGAAGTGCCGCCGGACGGCCGTGCCGACCAGCAGGACCTCCCGGCCGTAGCGGTCGGCGTCGCGGGGCGCGAGGTCGGCCGGCTCGGCGGCATGGCCGTTCTTCCAGACGACGACCGCGTAGCCGCGCTGGGCCGCGTGCCGCATCAGGAAAGCGTCGGAGACCCGGCCCGCGTAGACGCGGATCCGGTCGCCTGCGTCGCCCGGCGCGGGGGCGGAGCCGCACGCGCAGGCCCGGCCGTCCATCCGCTGGACGAAGTCGGCGGGCCAGTCGGGGAAGGGCGCTGTCATGGATTTATGTTATTCCCGATTAACTTTTCTGGCAAGCATCTCAGGCGGCCCTCCAGGCGCTCGTGACGTTCACGACGCCGCGCAGCAGGCCGAGTTCGCGCCCGCCGTCGGGGAGCGCCGGCTCGAGCAGTCCGCCCACGTCCGGCCTGGTGACGAGCGAGTACGGCGTGGCGTCCAGCCACACGAAGGGCAGGGCGGTGTTCAGCCGCTCGTTCAGCGCCCGGTAGGCCGCCTGCCTGGCGGACGCGCCGGTGGCCCGGCGGCCCTCGGCGAGCGCGGCGTCGATCGCCTTGTCGCGGTTGCGGGTGAAGTTCAGTGCGGGCTCGCCGTTCGGTGCGGCGCTCGCGGAGCTGAAGTAGAGCGCGTTCTGGTCCGGGTCGCCGGCGCCGAAGAACGCGCCGATGATCGCCTCGTAGCCGCCGCCGAGCAGCACCTCGCCGAAGTTGTCCTTGGACACCTGCACCGGCGCGCTCTCGATCCCGGCCTGCCGCCACATGCCCTGGATCAGGGAGAAGGCGGTGATGTCGCGTGGTGTGGTCTGGATCGTCACCTTGATCGGAGGCAGCGGACCCCGTTCCCGCTCGTACTCCGCGATCAGGCGCTTGGCCCGTTCCACGTCGTGCGGCGGGTACGGCGAGCGCGCGTGGTACGGCGAGCCGCGCTGGAACAGGCCGTCCATGACCGGGGCCAGCCCCTTGTCGATCACCTTGCTGTACTTCGCGGCGTCCGTGGCGCAGGCGAGCGCCTGCCGGACGCGCAGGTCGTCCACGGGTGGCCGGGACACGTTCAGCGCCACCAGCGTGATGTCCTTCTGCCCGAACGTGGTGTTCAGGTCGTCGGCCAGCGTGAAGCCCGGCTCGCCGCGGAAGGCGGCGATCGTCTGGGCGTCCTGGGAGTGCAGGGCGTCGATGTCACCGGCCCTGATGGCGTTCTCCCTGGCCAGCGGGTCGGGGATGGGCCGGAACGCGACCTGGTCGAGGTAGGGCAGGCCGCGCCGCCAGTAGCGTTCGTTGCGGGTCAGGGTGAGATGGTCGCCGGCCTGCCACTCCTTGAACACGAACGGGCCGGACCCGACCGGATGCCGCGGATCTCCGCCCTTGCCGAGCGTCTTCGGGGAGGCCACGTACCCGAGCTGCGCGCCCGGATAGCCGGTCAGGTAGCTGTCGAAGGCCGCCCAGGGCTCCTTCATCTCGACCACCAGCGTGTCCTTCGCGGTCACCCGGGTCGCCTCGATCGGCCCGAGCAGCAGCCCGAGGAAGTCGTGGCCGCGCTGCGCGTCGAAGTTGGCCTTGACCGCGGCGGCGTCGAACGGCTCGCCGTCGTGGAAGGTCATCCCCGGCCGCAGCTCGATCGTCCAGCGGGTCGCCTCCCGGTTCGGGGTGATCGACCGGGCGGCGTACGGCCGGACCCGGCCCTGCGCGTCGAGTGCGGCCAGGCGGTCGAAGACCGCGCGGGCGTAGACGTGCCCGGAGCGGTCGAACAGGGTGGCGGCCGGGTCCAGGCCGCCGGCCTCGCCCTGGGTGGCGAAGACCAGGCTGCCGCCGCGGCGCGGCCGGCCGGTGGCCCGGACGACCGGGCGGGCCGCGGGCTGCGGGCCGCAGGCGGCGAGGAGCAGGCCGGCTCCGCCGTATGTTAGAAGTGTCCTCCGGCCGATCGGGTCGCGGGAAACCATCACTGTCGCTCCTTGAGCCGTGCGGGGTGAATGGTGTTTCGAGGGGAGCGCTACGCGTGATGGCAGGCCACGTGCCGGCCCGGCCGTACCTCGTGGAGCCGGGGCTCCTCTGTGGCGCAGCGGCCGGTGGCGAGCGGGCATCGGGTGCGGAAGCGGCATCCGGAGGGCGGCGCCAGCGGCGAGGGGAATTCACCGCCGAGCGCCGGATCGGACTCGGCGGGCCGGGCCGCCGGATCGGGCACGGGCACCGCGTCCAGCAGCGCCCGGGTGTAGGGGTGGGCGGGAGCCCGGTAGAGGTCTTCGGCGGGCGCGACCTCGCACAGCCGGCCGAGGTACATCACGGCCACGCGGTCGCTGACGTTCTTGACCACGCCGAGGTCGTGCGCGATGAACACCAGGGACAGGCCGAACCGCGCCTTGGCGTCCTCCAGCAGGTTGAGGATCTGGGCCTGTACCGAGACGTCCAGCGCCGAGACCGGTTCGTCGCAGATGAGCAGCTTCGGATCGAGCACGAGCGCCCGCGCGATGCTGATCCGCTGGCACTGACCCCCGGAGAACTCGTGCGGCCGGCGGCCCGCGACGGCGTCGTAGTCCAGGCCCACGGCCTCGAACACCTCGCGGGCGCGGGCCGCGCGCTCCTTCGGGCCGCCCTTGTTCCAGATCGCCATCGGCTCGGTGACGATGTCGCCGACCCGTCGCCGGGGATTGAGCGAGGAGATCGGGTCCTGGAAGATCATCTGGATCCGGCGGCGGGTCCGGCGCAGTTCTTCGCCGTGCAGTGCGGTGAGGTCGCGGCCCTCGAAGATCACCGACCCTGACCTGGGCGGCGGCATCAGCACCGTCGCCCGGCCCATGCTGGACTTGCCGCAGCCCGACTCGCCGACGATGCCCAGGGTCTCGCCGGGCAGCACGTCGAAGCTGACGTCCGACACGGCCTGCACCGTGCGCCCCCGCCCGGCGGGGAACGTGACGACCAGGTGCTCCACCCGCAGCAGGGCCTCGCCGGGCGCGCGCAGGTGGGCCGTGCCCGTGGTCACGACTCGCCGCCGACCGGGTGCCAGCACGCGTAGCGGTGCCGGGTGCCGGGGATCGTCCGCAGCGGCGGGGCCTCGCGCGCGCAGCGCGCCGCGGAGTATCGGCAGCGCGGCGCGAACGCGCAGCCCGGCCCGGGATCGACCAGGTCGGGAGGGCGTCCGGGGATGGCGGCCAGGCGGGTGTGCGGCGGGTCGGACAGCTTGGGGATCGACTTCATCAGCGCCTCGGTGTAGGGCATCTTGGCGGCGGCGAACAGCCGCTCGGTGGGCGCCTGCTCCACGATCCGGCCCGCGTACATGACCGCGATCTCGTCGGTGCGCCCGGCGGCGACGCCGAGGTCGTGGGTGACCAGCAGCAGGCCCATCGACCGCCGGGCCCGCTGGGCGGCCAGCAGGGTGAGGATCTGGTCCTGGGCCGTCACGTCCAGGGCGGTCGTCGGCTCGTCGGCGAGCACCAGGCCCGGATCGCAGGCCAGCGCCATGGCGATCATCACGCGTTGCCGCATGCCGCCGGAGAGCTGGTGCGGATACTGCCGGGCACGGCGCTCGACGTCGGGGATACCGACCGAGCGCAGCAGCGTCACGCTGCGGCGGCGGGCCTCGCCGCGGCTCACCCGCCGGTGCAGCCGGATCGTCTCGCCGACCTGCCGCCCGATCCGGTGGACCGGGTTGAGCGAGGTCATCGGGTCCTGGAACACCATGGCGATGTCGGCCCCGCGGCGGCGGCGCAGTTCGCGCTCGCCCATCTCGGCGAGGTTCTCGCCCTTGTAGAGCACGCTGCCCTGCCGGGTGACGCCCGACCGCGGCAGCAGGCCCATGATCGAGCGGGCGAGCACCGTCTTGCCCGAGCCGGACTCGCCGAGGATCGCCAACGTGCGGTCGCCCGCCAGCTCGAAGCTGACGCCATCGACCGCGCGCACGATCCCGCGCGGGGTGTGGAAGAAGGTCTTCAGCCCGACGACCTTGAGCAGCGGGGCCTGGTCGGTCATGAGACGTCCCCTTTCACGTCCAGCCGGTCGCGGAGCCGGTCGCCGGCGAAGTTGAGGCCCAGCACGGTGAGGAACATGAACAGCGACGGCCACAGCGCGGTGCCCGGGCTCTCGGCCAGCGTGTTGCGGCCTTCGGCGATCATGGCCCCCCAGCTCGGAGTGGGCGGCTGGACCGAGAGCCCGAGGTAGGCCAGGCTGCCCTCGGCCACGATGGCGGTCGCCACCCACACCAGCGAGAGCGACAGCGCGACCGGGGCGACATTGGGGATGATCTCCCGGAGGATGATCCGCCGGTTCTTCGCGCCGAGCATGCGCGCCGCCACGACGTACTCCCGGCCGGCGCATCCGATCGTCGCCCCGCGCACGACCATGGCGATCGGGGCCACCGAGACGAGCCCGATGGTCAGGGTGACGTTCTGGGGGCTCTGCCCGAGGAAGGTGACCACGGCCAGCGCCAGCACCAGCGCGGGGAAGGCGAGCAGGCTGTTGGCCAGCGTGGTCACCACCGTGTCGGCCGCGCCACGGCGAAAGCCCGCGATGAGCCCGAGCGTGCCGCCGACGATCAGGCCGAGCGTGATGGAGACGAACCCGGCCACGAGCGAGATGCGGGCTCCGTGGACGACCCGCGAGAAGAGGTCGCGGCCGAGCTCGTCGGTGCCGAGCAGGTGGGCGGCCGACGGGCCGAGCCCGGGGTCGCCGGCGCCCACGGCGGCGGGGTCGGCGAGCGGCAGCAGGCCGGCGGCCGCGGCCAGCGCGACGACCAGGGTCACCCACGCCGCCGACAGCCAGAAGACCATGCCGAGCCCGCGCGCCCGACGCGCCTTGCGGCCCTTGCGGGGGGCGTTGCCCGCGGCCGGCGAGGTGGTCACGGTAAGCCCCTCAGCCATGGCGGGTCCGCGGGTCGAGCAGCGGGTACAGCAGGTCGGCCAGGAAGGTGACCAGGACGTAGGAGACGGCGATGACCAGGACGCAGGACTGGAGCACCAGGTAGTCGTGCTGGAAGATCGAGTTGACCGTGAGCTGCCCGATCCCGGGCAGCGCGAAGATCTGCTCGACCAGGATCGCCCCGCCGGTCAGCGCCCCGACGTGCAGCGCGACGACCGTCACCAGCGACAGCGAGGACGACCTGAGCGCGTGCCGCCACAGGATCGTCCGGGCCGGGACGCCCTTGGCCCGCGCCGTCGTGACGTGGTCCTGGCGCAGGGTGGCGATCATGTCGGCGCGCAGCGCCCGGACGTACACCGCGAGCGAGCCGAGCGCCAGCGTGAGCGCGGGCAGGAACAGCGAGCGCAGCGCCTGCGCCGGATCGGCGCCGAACGAGGTGTAGCCGGTGGCCGGGAACACGTTGAACGTCACCGCGAAGACGAAGACGAGCAGCACCCCCATCATGAACGGCGGCACCGAGAGCGTGGCGAAGGTGAACCCGGAGGCCAGCCGGTCCACCCAGCCGTTCGGCCGGTGGGCCGAGTAGACGCCGAGCGGCACCGCGATGGCCAGTGCGATCGCCTGTGACACCGCCACGAGCTGGAGGGTGACCGGCAGGTGCTCTGCGATGGCCTGCGCGGTGGGCACGTGGTTGATGTAGGAACTGCCGAGGTCGCCGCGCAGCGCCGCGCCCAGCCAGTCGAGGTAGCGGATGTGGACGGGCTGGTCGAGCGAGAGTTCGGCGGTCAGCCGGGCGACCGCCTCCTCGGTGGCCCGCAGGCCCAGGATGGCGTGCACCGGGTCACCGGGCAGCAGGTCGAGCAGCAGGAACGTCAGCGCCGAGACCACGAACAGGACCACGGTGAGCTGGAGCGCCCTGGTGAGGATGAACACGTCCCCTCCTTCGGCCGCGGGCTCATCTGGCCCCGGCGCGCGCCAGGCGTCTGAGCGCGTCGACGTCGGCCCGCTCGTCGCGGGCCGACGTCGGCCCGCCGGCCGCCACGAACCGGCCGGGCAGGATGTCCTGGCCCGGCGCGATGTCCTCGGCGTCGGAATAACGCATGGTCACGCTCGTGTGCAGGTGCGGGGCCTCGTTGCCGAGGGTCTGGAAGTTGAGTTTGAGCGGTTGGTAGTGCGCCCGCATCGCCCGGGCGGCGATCAGTGTCTCGGCGTTGAAGGCCGCGGCCTCCCGCGGCGTGAGGTCGGTGGGTTCCACGACGTGGCGGCCCTGCCAGAGCACGACCGCCCAGCCGGGTCGCACCGTTCCCAGCACCAGGTAGGCATCGCTCACCTCGCCTGCGTAGAACCGCGCCAGCGGCGGGTCGGCCGACTCCTCGAAACGCCCGGCGGCGCAGGCGGGGCAGTCCGCGCCAGAGATCCGATCCTGCCAGTTCGACGGCCAGCCCATGGCATCTCCCTCGGACCTGCGCAACGCGCTTGTTACGCTGAATTAACTTACTGTGGGTGACGTTACAGAGGGCCCGAGGGTGCGTCAAGGAGTCGGCGGCAGCGCTTGACGAGCCGCCTCCAGGCGGCGTAATAAATACATACTGGGCAGTTAACAATGACGATCGTTGAGGATCATCATCGCTGCTCGCACCACCCCGAAGGGATCAAAGCCATGATCGACCCGGCTACGACGTTACGGGAGACGGTCTCCGCGCACGGCGACGCGCTCGCGGTCGTCTGCGACGAGCGGCGCCAGACCTACGCCGAGATGTACGGCAGGGCGTGCCGGCTGGCGAACGCGTTGCGTGACGCCGGGATCGAGCCGGGCGACCGGGTCGCCGTGCTGGCCGACAACGACCTGGAATCGATCGAGATCATCGCCGGGCTGGCGCTGGGCGGCTACGTCAACTGCCCCCTCTACACCCACCACACGGCCGAGGGCAACGCGTACCTGCTCAACCTCATCGAGGCCACGGCGCTGATCGTCCAGGCGCGGCACCACGCCGCGCTCGCCCCGCTGCTCGGCACGGTGCCGGGCCTGCGGCTGACGGTGGTCATCGGGGAGGAGACGGCCCATCCGCGCTACACCGAACTACTGGCCGCGGCCTCGGCCGACGATCCGAAGCTGCCGCTCAAACAGGACGACACGCATGTGATCCGCTTCTCGGCGGGCACCACCGGCCGCCCCAAGGGCATCGTCCACGACCTCAAGGGCTGGATGGCGATGGGCGACCTGTGGCGGGCCGCCTGGGGCCGGCACTGGAGCCCCGCCGACCGCTACCTCGCGACCGGCCCGATCAGCCACGCCACCGGACTGCTCGTGTGGCCGGTCATCGAGGGCGGCGCGGGCGTGGTCGTGATGCGCGGCTTCGACCCGGGCCGCTTCCTCGAACTCGCCGAGCGGGAGCGGGCCACGGTGACTCTGCTGGTCCCGACGATGGTCCAGATGGTCCTCGGGCATCCCGACGTCGAGCGGCGGGACGTCTCCAGCATGCACACGATCTTCTACGGCGCCGCCCCGATGCCCCGGCCCACCCTGGTCAAGGCGCTTTCGGTGTGGGGCCCGATCATGTACCAGGCGTACGGCCAGAGCGAGGCGCTGCCGATCTCCATCCTGCGGCCCGAGCACCACATCCTCGAAGGCACCGAGGAGGAGATCGGCCGGCTGCGCTCGGCGGGCCGGCCCTGCCCTGGGGCGGAGGTGCGCATCGCCGACGACGAGGGCGGCGACCTGCCTGCGGGCGAGATCGGCGAGATCGTGGTGCGTACCCCCGGGGCCATGTCCGGCCTGTGGAAGGACCCGGAGGGGACGGCCGCGCGCATCACCCCCGACGGCTACATGCGCACCCGGGACATGGGCTATCTGTCGCCGAACGGCTTCCTCTACCTGACCGACCGCAAGGACGACATGATCATCTCCGGCGGGTTCAACATCTGGCCCGCCGAGCTGGAGAGCGCCCTGCTCGGCCACCCGGCCGTGCGTGAGGCCACCGTCGTCGGCGTGCCCCACGAGAAGTGGGGCGAGACGCCGCACGCCATCGTCGTCCTCGGTGACCCGGCCACCGAAAGCGAACTCATCGACTTCATGCGGGCGGCCGTGGGATCGACCAAGAAGCCCACGGCCGTCCACTTCGCCGGCGAGCTGCCGAAGACCCCTCTCGGCAAGGTGCTGCGGCGGGCCGCGCGCGAGGCGCACTGCGCCGGATGCGGCGCCCCGCCCTCGACCGGCGGAACGACCCCTTCAACAGATCGGAGTGCTTGATGAATCGGCGTGTGTGCGTGGCGGGGGTGGGCATGGTCCCGTTCTCCACGCCCAGCAAGGGCAAGACCTACGAGGAGATGGGGGAGTCGGCGATCAGGGCCGCCCTGGCCGACTCCAAGGTCGACTACGCCAAGGTGGGACAGGCGTACGCCGGGTTCGCCTACGGCGACTCGACCAGCGGTCAGAAGGCCCTGTACCGCGTCGGCCTGACCGGCATCCCCGTCGTCAACGTCAACAACAACTGCTCGACCGGCTCCTCGGCCCTGTGGCTGGCCCGGCAGGCGGTGGCGAGCGGCACGGCCGAGTGCGTGCTGGCGTTCGGCTTCGAGCAGATGCAGCGCGGCGCGCTCAAGCCGATGTGGGACGACCGGCCCAGCGTGCTGGAGCGGTTCGACGGCGTGGTGAGCGCCGTGTGCGACATGGACGACAACGTGCCCATGGCCGCCCGGTACTTCGGCGCGGCGGGCCTTGAGTACATGTCCAAGTACGGCGCCAAGGCCGAGACGTTCGGCGCGATCGCCGTCAAGGCCCGCAAGCACGCCGCCGGCAACCCGTACGCGGTGTTCCGCGACCCGCTCACCCTGGAAGAGGTGATGGGCTCCCCGCACATCTTCGGGCCGCTGACCCGGTTCCAGTGCTGCCCGCCCACCTGCGGGGCGGCGGCCGCGGTGGTGTGCAGCGAGGAGTTCGCCCGCGCCAACGGCCTGCCCGCCGACGTGGTGATCAGGGCGCAGGCGCTGACCACCGACACCCCCGACAGCTTCGAGGGCGACCTCGCCAAGCTGGTCGGAACGGGCATGGCCAAGGAGGCCGCGCGCCAGGTGTACGAGGAGTCCGGGGTGGCCCCGGCCGACATCCCGGTGGTCGAGCTGCACGACTGCTTCACGGTCAACGAGCTGCTGACGTACGAGGTGCTGGGCCTGACGCCGGAGGGCACCGCGGAGAAGTTCGTGGCCGAGGGCGACAACACCTACGGCGGGCAGGTGGTCACCAACCCGTCCGGCGGGCTGCTGTCCAAGGGCCACCCGCTGGGCGCCACCGGGCTCGCGCAGTGCGCCGAGCTGGTGTGGCAACTGCGCGGCCAGGCCGGTCCGCGCCAGGTCGAGAACGCCACGCTGGCCCTCCAGCACAACGTGGGGCTGGGCGGCGCGGCCGTCGTCACGCTGTACGAGAAGGTGGGCTGAGCGCGTGCCCATCGATCCCGAGGCGGCCAAGGCGCTGCGCTTCGCGCCGCTGACCGTCGATATCGAACGCGGGCGGCTGCGCTTCTTCGCCAAGGCCACCGGCCAGACCGACCCGATCTACCATGACCTGGACGCCGCCCGCCAGGCCGGTCACCCCGACCTGCCCGTGCCGCCCACCTTCTTCTTCGGCCTGGACCTCGAAGGCCCGGACGCCCTGCGGTACCTCCGTGAGCTGGACGTGGACATGGCCCGGGTGCTGCACGGCGAGCAGTCCTTCGTCTACCACTCCCTGGCCCACGCGGGCGAGACCCTCACCGTGCGGCCCAGGATCGTCGAGGTGTTCGCCAAGCGGGGCGGCGCGCTGGAGTTCCTGGTCAAGCGGAACGAGATCACCCGCGCCGGCGAACCCGTCGCGGAGGCGACCATGACACTCGTCGTACGAAACCCGGGGGCCGGAGGGTGACCACCACCGTACCGGCCGTGGGCACCGAACTCCCGCCGCTGCGCGTGGAGCCGATCACTCGCGCCACGCTCGCGCTGTTCGCCGGGGCCTCGGGCGACCACGTGCCGCTGCACATCGACATCGACGTCGCCCGCGCCGCGGGCCTTTCCGACGTCTTCGCGCACGGCATGCTCTCCATGGCCTACCTGGGCAGGCTGCTCACCGGCTGGGTGCCGCAGCACCGGATCCGCTCCTACCGGGTCCGGTTCGCCGCGATCACCCCCGTCCACGCGCGGCCGGTCTGCGCCGGCCGCGTGACCTCCGTCGAAAACGGCCTGGCCACGCTCGAACTGGCCGTCACGCTCGCCGACGGCACCATCACCCTCACCGGCGAAGCGGTCATCGACCTCCGCTGAGCACACCTCCGAAAGGACGCCGCATGGGAAAGCTGGACAACAAGGTCGCCGTCGTCACCGGCTCCGGCCGGGGCATCGGGCGCGAGGTCGCCTGCAAGCTGGCCGCCGACGGGGCCGCCGTCGTCGTCAACGACCTGGACGAGGGACCGGCCAAGGAGACCGTCGAGGCCATCGAGGCGGCCGGCGGCCGGGCGCTCGCCTGCGCGGGCAGCGTGGTCGAGGACGGCTTCGCCGAGCGGTTCGTCCAGACCGCGCTGAACGGCTTCGGCGGCCTGGACATCGTGGTCAACAACGCGGGCTACACCTGGGACACGGTCATCCAGAAGATGACCGACGAGCAGTGGGACGCCATCCTCGACGTCCATCTCAAGGCCCCGTTCCGCATCCTGCGGGCCGCGCAGCCGGTGATCGCCGCCGCGGTGAAGGCCGCCCGCGCGGCGGGGGAGCCGGTGCCCTGCCGCAAGGTCGTCAACATCTCCTCGGTGGCCGGGCTCGGCGGCAACCCTGGGCAGGCCAACTACGCCGCGGCCAAGGCCGGGGTGACCGGGCTGACCAAGACCCTCGCCAAGGAGTGGGGCCGCTACAACGTCACCGTCAACTCGGTGGCCTTCGGCTGGATCAAGACCCGGATGACCGACGTGAGCGCGGGGGAGGGGACCATCACCGTCGGAGGCCGGCAGATCAGGGTCGGGGTCAACCCCGAGTTGCTGGAGGCGATGCGGACCATGATCCCGCTCGGCCGGCCGGGCACGCCGCAGGAGGCGGCGGGCGCGGTGTACCTGCTGTGCACGCCGGAGTCCGACTACATCAGCGGCCAGACGCTGGTGTGCGGCGGTGGCTTCGCGCTGTGACCGCTACTTCCGTCCACGGGCCGCTCGGCGGGATGCGGGTGCTGGAGATCGCCGGGCTGGGCCCCGGGCCGTTCTGCGGGATGCTGCTGGCCGACCTGGGTGCCGACGTGGTCCGGGTGGACCGGCCCGGCGGGGGCTTCGGGTTCGTCCCCGCCGGGCTGGATCTGCTCAACCGCGGGAAGCGGTCCATCGTGGCGGACCTCGGTGAGCCGGCCGGCGTCGAACTGACGCTGGCCCTCGCCGAGCGGGCCGACGTGATGTTCGAGGGGTTCCGCCCCGGCGTGGCCGAACGGCTCGGCATCGGCCCGGACGTCTGCATGAGCAGGCGGCCGGGCCTGGTGTACGGGCGGATGACGGGCTGGGGACAGCGGGGGCCGCTGGCGCGCACCGCCGGTCATGACATCGACTACATCGCGCTGGCCGGCCCGCTGCACGCCATCGGGCCCGTCGGCGGGCCGCCGCAGATCCCGCTGGGCCTGGTGGGCGACTTCGCCGGAGGCGTCTACCTGGCCGTGGGGTTGCTCGCCGCGCTGCGCGAGGCGCAGGCGAGCGGCCGCGGCCAGGTCGTGGACGCCGCGATCGTGGACAGCGCGGCGCACCTGATGACGATGTTCCACAGCCTGCTCGCGGCCGGCGTGTGGCGAGACGAGCGGGGCGCCAACCTCGGCGACGGGGCGGCCCCCTTCTACGGTGTCCACCTCACCGCGGACGGCGAGTACATGGCCGTCGGCGCGCTGGAACCGGCCTTCTTCAGGGAGTTCGCGGCACGCCTCGGCCTGGGCGACGCCGATCATCTGAATCACCTGGACCCGGCGACCTGGCCGGAGCTGCGCACGCGCATCTCCGCCGCCTTCGCGTCCCGCACCCGGGACGAGTGGGTGGAGGTCTTCGCGGGAAGCGACGCCTGTGTGGCCCCGGTGCTCGGGATGCGGGAGGCGGCGCGGCATCCGCACCTGGTGGAGCGGGAGACGTTCATCGACGTCGAAGGCGTCACCCAGCCCGCGCCCGCGCCGCGCTTCTCCCGAACGCCGGGATCGGTGCGCCGCGGGCCGAGCCTGCCGGGCCGGGACGCCGAGGAGATCGTCCGCGACTGGCTGGGCTGAGCGAGTACACCGGCTAGCCGGTGTACTCGCGCCCGATCAGCTCCCGGGCGATGACCAGCTTCTGGATCTGCGGCGTGCCGTCGCCGATCTGGAGGCCGCTCACGTCCAGCAGCAACTGCTGGAGGGGCATCTCGTTGGACCAGCCGGTGTGCCCGTGGATCACGATGCAGTCGTTGACCGCCTGGACGGCCAGTTGCGGGGCCCACCACTTGCACATGGACGCCTCGCGGCTGTGCCGTTCCCCGGCCGCCCGCAGCGCGAGGCTGCGGTAGGACAGCAGGCGGGCGGCCTCCAGCCGGGTCTCGTGCTCGGCGAGGGTGAACGACACGCCCTGGTGCCGGGCGATGGGCACGCCGAACGCCTCGCGCCGCCGTACCCACTCGACGGTCTCGTCCATCGCGCGGCGGGCCAGGCCGACGCACATCAGCCCGATCAGGGTCCGCATGAAGTCGAGGTCGGCGAGCTGCGCCGACAGGCCGCTGCGGGGACCGCCGATCTCGTGGTCGGCCGGGACGAACGTGCCGTCGAAGCCGAGCGCCGCCCGGCCCAGCGGGCGGAAACCCGGGTCCTGGAACCGCTGCCTGGCGATGTCGGGCCGGTCCAGGGGGACGAGGAAGCGGCGGGTCTTCGGGCCGTCGCCTTCGGCGCGGGCGACGACGATCGCGTGCTCGGCCCACATGCCGAGGGTCACCGAGGTCTTCTCGCCGAACAGCCGGTAGCCGCCGTCGGCGCGGCGGGCGGTCACCGACATGCCGGTGAGGTCCGAGCCGCCGCCCGGCTCGGTCAGCGCGAGCGCCATCACGCTCTCGCCGCTGGTCAGCGACGCGAGCACCGGTCCGCCGACGTGGCGCGGCAGGCCGTCCCACAGGCAGGACGGCAGTGCGGAGGTCTGCGCCACCAGGCTCGCCAGGGCGATGTCGGCCCTGGCGATCTGCTCGACGGCGATCCCGACGCTGATCGGGTCGGCCCCCTGGCCTCCCGCGGCCTCCGGCAGCCCCAGCCCGAGCAGGCCGGCCGCGCCGAGCTTGGCCACCTCCGCCCGGCACGGCTCGTCGGACGTGGCGCGGGCAAGGTAGCCGTCGTAGAACTCCTTGCGCGCGATGTCCGCGACGGCCCGCTCGAACTCCGCGTGCTCCGACGTGAACGTGAACGGCATCGACGTGCTCCCTCCAATGGTCCGGCACTCCTAACAATACTGACTGGATAGTTAAGTATCTAGGCCGCCGCGGCATACCGACCGGGCGGTTGGCTATGCTGGCCCCCGCGACGGGGCCGAGGTGAGGAGCGGTGATGGCGAGAGCCCGGGCGACCGACGAGGGCGCGCTGATCCGCGCGGCGGCCAAGGTCTTCCGCGCCAAGGGCTACCGCAACACCACCATCGACGACATCGCCGACGCGGCCGGCATCTCCCGGCCGACCGTCTACTCCTACGCCAAGAGCAAGCGCTGGCTGCTCGACCGCATCGTGCGCGACCTGCTCGACGACCACGACGCCCGGCTGCGGGCCGACCGGGAAAGCGGCGAGACGCCGCACGCCCGGCTGCGCGCGGTGATCAACACCCACGTGACCTCGGCGATCGTCAACCGCACGTTCTACTCCATCCTGTTCAGTGAGCAGAGCGAGCTGTCCCCGGCCGTCCACCGGCGCTTCCGGCAGTGGGCGCACCGGACCACCGCCGACTTCCGCGACCTGCTGGAAAGCGTCCTCGACGACGCAGCCCTGGCCGCCGGCCTGGACCCGGGCGTCGCGGCCAACCTCATCGTCACCATGCTCACCGACATCTACCGCTGGTACGACCCCAAGGGCCCGGTCAAGCCCGAGCAGCTCACCGAGCAGATCCTGCTGGTGGTCGGCGGCGTCCTGCGTCCCGCCGAGGTCGCCTGACCGCCGGCTCGCCGAGCAGGGCGCAGTCGCCGCACTTGCTCCCGCCGGGCGCCCGGTAATAGAGACAGCAGGTGGTCCGCCGGAACTCCAGCCCGGGTGCGATGATCGCGCCTTTCCCGGCCAGCCCGCCGTAGGCCAGCAGGGCGGTGGTCAGCCGGGTCGCGGGGTCGGTGAGGTCCGGGCGGGCGGCGACCACGGCGCGGGCGGCCTCGGCCAGGGCGGAGGCGGCGTTGCCGTACAGCAGGCCGGGCGCGACCTTGACCCGCAGGCCGGCCGCCAGCGGCTCCAGGTGACCCCGCACGACCACGTCGTACAGCAGGCCGGCGGCCTGTTCCGGAGGTCCGGCGGGGCGGCAGGCGAGGGTCGTCAGGCGCAGCGCGGGCCCGTCGTCGGCGCGGTCCAGGCGGCTCAGGTCGGGGACCACGCCGTGCGCGAGCGTCGTACCGAGCACCGGCGACCACAGCCGGGCGGCGTGCCCGAGCTGGGCGATCGACGCGCCGACGCGAAGCTCGCGGGTGCCGTGCCTGGCGGCGGTGGCCGCCACCAGATCGGCGAACCCGCGCGCGTAGTCCTCCCGCACACTGTGCCAGGCGGCGTCCTCACCGCCGACCCGAAGGGCGAAGAACGCGCCGTACCCGGCCACCTCTGCCAAGGCCGCGTGAAGGGATTCCATGCCGATCACACTCCAGCCTCAGGCCGGGGGCTCGCCGCGTACGGTTCGCAAGGTCACCTGCGGGACGCCGGTCTCCGGGTGCGCGGCGACGTCCGCGTCCACCCGGTATACGTCGGCGAACAGGGCGGGCGTCAGCACCTCGCGGGGCGCGCCGACCGCCACGACCGCGCCCGCGTCCAGCACGCAGATCCGGTCGCAGAACGCGGCGGCCAGGTTGAGATCGTGCAGCGCGACCACGGCGGTGACCCCGAGGCCGCGTACCAGCTCCAGCGCGTCGAGCTGGTGGCGCAGGTCCAGGTGGTTGGTCGGTTCGTCCAGCACCATCGTCCCGGGCTGCTGGGCCAGCGCCCGCGCGATCAGCACCCGCTGCTTCTCCCCGCCGGACAGCCGGTCGAAGGGCGCGTACGCCAGCCCGGTCACGTCCAGCCGGTCGAGCGCGGCGGCGACGATCGCCCGGTCGGCGGCGTCGTCGCCGTCGAAGGCGCGTTTGTGCGGGGTGCGGCCCATGGCCACGACGTCGTAGACGGTCAGGTCGAAGTCGCCGGCCGTCTCCTGGAGCACCGCCGCCATCCGGCGGGCCAGCCAGTGGCCGGGCATCCGCCACACGTCCTGCCCGTCCAGCAGCACCCGCCCGGAGGACGGCCGGCGGGCCCGGTAGAGGGTGCGCAGCAAGGTGGTCTTGCCCGCGCCGTTCGGCCCGGCCAGCCCCACCACCTCGCCGGGCGCGACGTCCAGCGTCACCCCGCGCACGAGGTCGCGGCCGCCCGCGCGCACCCACACGTCCTGTACGGCCAGCGCCGCCGCCCGCGCCGTCACCTCGACCGCCTCCGCATCAGCCACAGGAAGAACGGCCCGCCGACCAGGGCCGTGATGATCCCCACCGGGATCTCCTCGGGAGTGATCAGCGTCCGCGCGAACAGGTCGGCCGCGATCAGGAACGACGCCCCGAGCAGCGCCGTGGCCGGCAGCGCCCGGCGGTGGTCGGCCCCGATCAGCAGCCGCACCACGTGCGGCATGATCAGCCCGACGAAGCCGATCGACCCGCTGACCGCGACGATCGTCCCGATCATGATGGCCACCAGCACGAACAGCGCCGCCCTGAACCGGTGTACGTCCAGCCCCAGCGCGGTGGCGGCCTCCTCACCGGCCAGCAGCAGGTTCAGCGGCCGGGAGACGCCCAGCAGTACGGCGGTGCCCAGTACGACGGCCCCGGCCGGCGCCCACACCACCGGCCAGGCCGTGCCCGCCAGCCCGCCCAGCATCCAGCGCAGCGCCGACTGCGTCTTGTGCGGATCGCTGGAGGTCACCACCAGGAACCCGGCCACCGCCGACAGCACCTCGGCCGTGGCCACCCCCGCCAGTACCAGCCGTACCGTGGTCATTCGGCCGCCCGACCTGGCCAGGAAGTAGACCGTCACCAGCGCGGCCAGCGCCCCGGCGAACGCGGCGACCGGCAGTGAGAACGCCCCGAAGACGGTCAGGCCGAACACCACCACGCACACCGCCCCGACGGTGGCCCCCGAGGAGACGCCGAGCAGCATCGGATCGGCCAGCGGGTTGCGGACCAGGGCCTGCAACGCCATCCCGCACACCGAAAGGCCCGCCCCGACCACCGCGCAGAGCAGCACGCGCGGCAGCCGTACGTCCATCACGATGGTCTCCCGGACCGCCGACCAGGACGGGTCGGCCGGCGCGGGGTGGATCCGGTGGGCCAGGATGCCCCATACCTGCCCGGGAGGCAGCGGGATCGACCCGGCCGCGATCCCGGCCGTGACCGCCGCGCAGAGCAGCGCCGCCAGCAGCCCGATCACCAGCGGATACGGCAGACCGGGACGGCGTCCGGGCAGCCGGGCGGGCTCGGCCAGCGGCTCGGCCTCCGCCCGCCCGGCCGGCGCGGTGCGGGGGCTCACCGGAACCGTTCGGGGTGGATCTGGCGGGCCAGCGACTCGACGGCGGCGGGCGCGCGCACCCCGAGCACCACCGACGACAGCGGCAGCACCGCGAACCGCCGCTCCTTGATCGCCGGAACGTCCGCCAGCGCCGGGTTCGACAGCAGGAACCGCTTCTTGTCGGCCACCGGCTGCGCGCCGTAGTCGTAGATCACGATCCAGTCCGGCGCGCGCTCGGCCACCTGCTCGAACGACACGTCGCCCCACGCCTTGCCGACATCCGAGAACACGTTCTCGGCCCCGGCCAGTTTGACGATCTCGTTGCCGACGCCGCGCCCGCCCGCGGTGAAGGCGGTCTTGTCGCCGCTGTCGTAGACGAACACCTTGACCGGGGCGACCCCGGCCAGCCTGCCCTTCACCCCGTCGAGGGTCGCGTGCAGCCCAGTGATCAGCGGCTCCGCCCGGCCGGGCACGCCGAAGATCCGGGCGACGTTGCGGATCTCCCGGTCCATCATGGCCATGGTCACCGGGCCGGTGGCGCACTCCTCGATGTTGAGATAGGTGTCGATGCCAGCCTTGACCAGGGCGTTCCTGGCGCGGCCCTCCTTCTCGTCGAAGGTGCTGGCGAAGCCGCCGTACACGAAGTCGGGCTCTTCGGTCAGCAGCGCCTCGAACGACGGGTACTTCTCCGACAGCACCTTCACGCCGTCGTAAGCGGCCTGGTACTCGGGCAGGACCCGGTCGTCCAGGTAGCCGGTGCCGATCATGGACTGGGCAAGCCCGAGGGCCAGCAGCACCTCCGTGGCGTGCTGGTTCAGCGACACCGCCCGCCGGGGCGGGCGCTCGTAGGTCGTCCGCACGCCGCAGTTGTCGATGGTGATCGGGAATCCGGCCGGTACCGAGGCCCGCGCGGCCTCCCCGACCTCGGCGGGCGCGCCCCCGCATCCGGCCAGCAGCACGGCGCAGGCGGCGAACAGGGCGAGTGGCAGGGACTTGGGACGTCTGCCCGGCATGGAGGGTTCCTCTCCCGGAATCTGCGCAGCGGGACAGAACCACCGGGATCAGAGAGACGACCCTGCGGACTACGCCGGTCGCCGCCGGGCGGACGCGGGGTCGCTAAGGGCACGCCACCGCCACGCGGCGCGCTCATCGGCCCAGCGGCCATCCGGCCACTCCTCTCCGGGGAGATCCGCCCCAGTTCATCGAGGAGGCGACCGCGTGAGTCTCCTGGCTCTCGGGTCGAAGCTCGTCCCCGCCTTCCCACCCCGGGCGGGGGCAGTGGCGTCGTGGGAACTCGCTCGCCGATCACAGTGGCGGGACCGCGCCGGATTCACACCGGCTTCCTCGTCCGCGCTCGCCTTTCCATCATCATCCCACGAAACCGGTCATTCCACCACGCACCCGGCGTCAGGCCGGCGGAGCGTCGCCGTTCCGGGGGCCGATCGCTAGCCTGGGGCGTTGTGATCCCCCCACGGGCCCTGATCGCCCCCCTGCTCATGGCGGTCATGTTCGTCGCCGCCGCGCCCGCGCCCGCGTCCGCCGCCGCTCCTGCTCCCACGATCGAGGACCGGGCGTGCCCGGTCCAGATGCCCGCCGGTACGCGATGCGGCTTTCTGATCGTGCCCGAACGGCGGACGTACCCGGGAGCCGGACGATCAAGGTCGGATTCGCGGTACACCGATCGGCCGCCTCCGGCCGCAGGCCCGGCCCCGTCGTCTACACCAGCGGCGGGCCCGGGTCTGGATCGATCCAGCTCACCGGATACCTGTCGGAGATGATCCCGGGGCGCGACCGCGACGTGGTGGTGATCGAGCAGCGGGGCAGCCGGTGGCCTGAGCCCGCGCTGGAGTGCCCGGAGATCGCTCGTGGCGTGCTCGACGCGCTCGCCGGGCCCGGGCCGATGCGGGCGGAGACGGCCGGGATCGCGCGGGGCGCGAACGCCTGCCGGGAGCGGCTGGCCCGTCAGGGGGTGGACCTGCGCGGATACACCACGGCGGAGATCGCCGCCGAGGTGGCCGACCTGCGCCGCGCGCTCGGCTACCCGAAGTGGAACCTGTTCGGGGTCAGTTACTCCACCCGCTCCATGCTGGCCGCCGCGGCGGCCGATCCCGATGGGGTGCGGTCGGTGGTGCTGGACTCGTTCCTGCCCGCCGAGGTCGACTGGTACGGCGACGCGCAGGCCAACCTGGACGCGACCCTGCGCCGACGCGCCGGTGCTGGTCGTCGGCGCCTAACCCAACTGTGGCGTGGCGTCACGGCTCTTCGGGGAAGTGACAGGCGACCTGGTGGCCGGGGGCGGCGAGGGTCAGG
>NZ_POUA01000938.1 GCF_003236385.1 Spongiactinospora gelatinilytica | reverse complement strand
CCATGAACGCGATGTTCTGCTTCTCGAAAGCGATGCCCAGCAGCACGGCGATCACGCCCAGCACCAGCGTGGTGATGCGCGAGACCTTCAGCTCGTCGGCGCTGTTGGCCTTGCCGTGCTTGAAAACCGTGGCGTAAAGGTCATGCGACACCGCCGATGCACCCGACAGCGTGAGCCCTGCTACCACCGCGAGAATCGTGGCAAACGCCACGGCCGAGATGAAGCCGTAGAACACGTCGCCGCCCACCGTCTTGGCCACCAGTACCGCAGCCATGTTGGCCGTGCCCGCGCCGCCCTTGATGACACCCTTGGCCACGTCGGACAGTTCGGGGTTCGTCAACACCAGCGTGATCGCACCAAAGCCGATGATAAAGATCAGGATGTAGAAG
>NZ_POUA01000937.1 GCF_003236385.1 Spongiactinospora gelatinilytica | reverse complement strand
AATGGGGATTGACGTTTTAAAACCATTAGGATTGTTCATCTTGATTGCCTACGTGGCGATGGCATTCTTTGTAATTGTGGTACTAGGAATTGTGGCTAAGATTCACCACGTGAAATTCTTCCAGTTGCTAAAGGTAATCAAAAATGAATTGATTTTAGCATTTTCAACAGCCAGTTCAGAGGCTGCACTTCCTAAAATTATTGATAAAATGCAAAAATATGGTGTTAGCCAAGGAATCGTATCCTTCGTTATTCCAACTGGATACACGTTCAACCTGGACGGATCAGCTATCTATCAAGCAGTTGGGGCACTCTTCTTAGCCCAGGCTTATCATATTAATTTAAGTATTGGACAACAAATTACACTGCTAGTAGTATTGATGATTACTTC
>NZ_POUA01000936.1 GCF_003236385.1 Spongiactinospora gelatinilytica | reverse complement strand
GCCCCACCACGACCCCGTGGTCGCCGATCAGCGGGCCCTCCCCCGCGTAGATCCGCACCTGCGCGGCGGCCGGGGCGGAGTCGGCGTTGGTCAGGTGCAGCGTGACGTCGGCGGCGGCGGCCGGGCCGGGGCCGACGAACCACGCGCGCGAGGACGGTTCGACGCACCGCACGCCCGACAGGCCGCGGTCACCGCCCGCGGTGGCCATCGTCGTCTGCGCCGCCTCCAGCCCGGCCGCGAGCGGGCCCGCGCCGGTCACCACCACTGGTCCGGACCGGTCCGCGGCCTTCTTCCGCCACAGCGCGCCCGGCTTCCCGATCACACCGGGCTTGCCCTTCCCGCCGAGCTCGGCGACGGTGACCGAGCCGCCGGGCCGGGCCTGGGCCTGTCTC
>NZ_POUA01000935.1 GCF_003236385.1 Spongiactinospora gelatinilytica | reverse complement strand
AAGTAAAAACGATCCTGAACTTGGCAAATACTGGGCATCACTTGGCGACATGTTCGTAAACGATGCTTTCGGTACAGCTCACCGTGCCCACGCTTCAAACGTTGGTGTTGCTGAAGCAATGAAGGCTGACGGCAAGCAAGTTGCTGCTGGTTTCCTTATGGAAAAAGAAATCAAGTTCTTGGGTGAAGCTGTTGACGAACCTAAGCATCCATTTGTTGCTATTTTAGGTGGCGCAAAGGTTTCTGACAAGATTGGTGTAATTGATCACTTACTTAATAAAGCTGACAAAGTTATTATTGGTGGTGGTATGACATACACATTCTACGCTGCTAAAGGCATGAGCATTGGTAACTCACTTGTTGAAGCTGACAAGATTGATGTTGCTAAAGAAA
>NZ_POUA01000934.1 GCF_003236385.1 Spongiactinospora gelatinilytica | reverse complement strand
AATAGACATACCTAGCATAAAGAATGGTGGTATATAAGTAAACTTGATTTGATGTTTGCCAGAAGTTAATTTTACGTTGCTTCCTAAGAAGTAATTACCGACTTTAGAAGTAGGAATCGTTTTACCATCAATTTTAATGTGCCATCCCGAACTGTAAGGGATGGAAGTGAATAAGTAGGGTTTATCAGAATTAACGTTTAAATTGCCTGTGACTACGTTCCCAGCGTTTTTTACCTGCGTTAGACTATTTGTCTTAGCAGCTTGGTAATCTTGCTTAAATGTGCCGTAATGAAGCTCAGCGACACTAAAATCAGATAAAAGTAAACTTTGCTTCTTTAAAACAATTTGAATACGAACTTTTTTGCCTTTCATCTGATCTGCAATCGATAAAAC
>NZ_POUA01000933.1 GCF_003236385.1 Spongiactinospora gelatinilytica | reverse complement strand
GGTATACACTCCCCAAATAAGGTAAGCGGTATTCACCGTGCAGCATACAGTGGCACACGCATAACGAGGCAACTGCCATTGTAGCCAATGCAACAAGTTCACGTTCAAACCAAAGTAATTTAATCTTGTCTGTAATAGTTGGTGAATTCCAATGCAGTTTCTGTCATAACCTTCCAATGTGCAAGGACTAACAGTCTCAGGTCCGCATCCTGACTTGACTTAAATCTGAGAACTGCGATGGCATAACAGTGATCACATTCAAGCAAGTTCAAAAGCAATAATGGGTGCCTATCATGGTGAAAAAAGTTGTCATACCTTTACCTTAGTTACAGGCATAAGAAACGTGTGCAAAGTTCACCTACGCAAAAATGCCCAAGGACAAGGCATGTCTAGCTG
>NZ_POUA01000932.1 GCF_003236385.1 Spongiactinospora gelatinilytica | reverse complement strand
AGGTATAGAAAAAGTAATTAATCGATACCAAGGGCAGGTCAATTTATACGCGCAAGCCTTAGAGAGCATTTTGAAACGACCAGTTAATGAAAAATATCTTTATTTGTTATCGATTGGACGACTAGTAGAAATTCAATAAAAAAAGCTGCAACTAATCTAATATGGCAAAATTAGTTGCAGTTTTTTTGCGAAAAAGTGTTTTAAGAGACCACTAAATTAAGAGATGGGGAATAAGCCTGAAGCGCGTTTTAACTACAGATGAACTTCGGAGCAAAAAAATGTGGATAATTGTGGATAACTTTGTTAATAACTAAAAAAGTACGAAACTATTTATACACAAAAGTTATTAAATAAACCTTAAGGCCTGTCGAAAAGTTATCCACAGGCAGTGTTGATA
>NZ_POUA01000931.1 GCF_003236385.1 Spongiactinospora gelatinilytica | reverse complement strand
TATATCTTTGTGCTTGATACCTTAAGTAACCATCCTTTGCATAACTGTACAAAGTGTTTGTTGAATAGGGCACTCTACTGCCATGTGAAATTTGTTCCAGTGACCATTTTTTTCTCAGGTAATGATTAATGACTTTCTGCCAGTATTTTGTTAACTTTACTTTTTGTCGAGAGGCCCTGCTCCGACGATGTTCTGCTGTGACTTGCGCATATTCTGCCTGGTATGGAAATATTTCAGTATGATTCGTTACGTCAGGTCTCATACTATTGCGATGTACTTCATTATGTATTGTCGATACCGACCGATGCATAATTTTGGCAATCGCTGAATAACTTTTCTTTTCGGCTCTGAGGGTCGCAATTGTTACCCTTTCACCATAATTGAGATGCTTGTAC
>NZ_POUA01000930.1 GCF_003236385.1 Spongiactinospora gelatinilytica | reverse complement strand
GTACTGGCTTTGGTAAGTTGGTTGATGGTCAAATGAAAAACTTCTATCCAAAGGGGTTACGTTTCCAAGTTCGTGAAGAGAAAAACGAATTGTCTGACGATATGTACTAAACCGCGTTATTCTTTGGTAAGATAGAATTATTACAGCGTTGAAAGGAATGCACATGGCAAACGAGCAAATTACACGTGAAGAAGTTGAACACGTTGCCAACTTGGCAAAGTTGACTTTGACGGACGCAGAAGCTGACATGTTCACGGATCACTTGGAGAAGATTTTTGAAGTGGTCACGACATTGTCAGAAGTTGATACGGAAGGTGTTGCACCAACGTATTCAGTTACTGAAATGCGGACAGTGTTGCGTGAAGATGTGGCTGTAAACGCCCACCAGTCAGCAGAA
>NZ_POUA01000929.1 GCF_003236385.1 Spongiactinospora gelatinilytica | reverse complement strand
ATATAAAAGATAATAATTGCAAAAATGAACATAAAGAGCTGAATTAGCATAAATAAATCCTACTTTCTTAACATATAAAAAAACCCCACCGGAGTGGGGGCAAAGAACTTTTAGTAGCGTTCATATCGGCCAGTATCTAACCCTAGTAACTAGGTGGGTGCACATACCCAAACAGCATGTTTCCTTATACAAGGCATACAATTCACTTGAGATCCGTGCTCCCGATTAGATGTTTGTTGGAAGAATATGAAACCGATAATTCCGAATACCTAAGAACTTCATAATTATCTTACTATACTTTTTGTAGAAAATACAATGTTAATGATTAGAACGTTGTGATTTCTTTAGACTTTCGTACCGATTTTTAATTTTTTCTTCATAGGTACTATTACCCTTG
>NZ_POUA01000092.1 GCF_003236385.1 Spongiactinospora gelatinilytica | reverse complement strand
CCCCCCGCCCCATCGCCCTCGCTTCGCTGGGACGCCTTCCCGGTGCCGGCCGCGCGCCGAACGCCTCCGGCCTTGGTTTCCGTACGGCAAGACCCCTCCGGTCACAGGACCGCCGCCGACGGGATCGCGCATCCCAAACGGCGAGACGGCGCCTACCGGGCATGCCGTACCCCGCCTGCGCACCGCACGAAGGACCTAGCGCGCCAGACGGGATACGGACGCGGGACAAGACACCAATGCCTCGGCTCGCCCCAGGTGCCGCGTACGGCGCCGAGCGCGCTATGGGCGGCCGTCAGGTGACGAGGGCGTCGAGTTCGTCTTCGGGGAGGCCCAGGTCGATGCGGATGCGGTAGCGGGCGCGGAGGAGGGCTGCTCGTTCGCCGCTGCTCTCCGGGCAGGCCAGGGCGCCCTCGGTGGCCCACTCGTGGGCGGCGCGCAGCTCGCCGTACGCGATCAGCGTCTCGGTGATGTTGAGACAGGTCGCCGGTGTCACACCGCCCTCGGCACGGATCGCCTTGATCATCTCCTTGCCCTCGGCGGGCCGGTCCAGCTCGAACAGCGTGTCGGCGATCCCGGCACGCGGATCGACGCTCACCTCCCCGCCGTCTTCCATCGCACGCTGGAAACACTCCAGCGCGCGGGCCGGCTGCCCGGCCTGCCGCCATTCCTCCGCCGCCAGCACGAGGATCGCCGCCCGGGACACGTCGCCGGACACATAACTCGCCGCCAGGAAGTCGAGTCGCTTGGCCGTCGGGACGTGGTCGTCGGCCAGCAGCCCCTGCTCAAGCAGCCGATCAAGGTGCTCACGTGTCACATGTGCCACAGCGAGAGACTATCGACCGCCGCCCGGATTTGCCGGAACATTAGCCGCTGTTGCCTCGCTACGGCGAGCCCCGCCATCCTTCGGTAACGGACGGCATATAATTCACTACACTGCGGCGTGTTAATCGCGACATCTGGGTACCACATCACTGCCCGAGCGGTGGGAGGTCGCGATGAACGTTTCCAGGCAGACGATCTTCGCAGTGTCCTTCGGGCTGGTGTTCGCCGCCGCCGTACCCGGCGCGGCCGGCTATCTGACCGGCAGGCTGGAAGCCGTCCGAGCCGCCGAACGCGACCTGCGCATCCTGGAGGCCGACCTGCTCCCCGGCCACGACCGCAGAGACCAGGCCACCGGGCTTGCCCCCGACCGAGCCGACGGCCGGTCCACCGACTCCGCACCGGTCTGCAGGATCCCGCCCCGAACACGCCCCACCGACGGCCACGGCGAAGCCGCCGCCCCACGGGCCGAAGCCGAGCCGAGCCGGTCAGAGTTGGCGGCCCGAGAACCGCGCGGCAGCGGATTCCCTGATCGAGCCGACGGGTGACCGGACGCCGGCGCCGGGCTCGATGGACTGCTCATCCGGGGGATCGGACCCGCCGCGCAGGCGCAGGGCGACCGCCTAGAGGGCCATGCCGACAAGGATCGCCTTGGTGTCGTTGGCCGCAGTGGATGCGGCGGATGCAGCTCCGGCCGCTGGGGCGGTGCCGGGCTCGGTCAGCCCACCGACCCCGCGCCGGTACGCGAGATCGGGTCTCCAACACACCACACAGCCGCGCGGGCCACACCCCGCCGAGCCCATCAGGGGCGGCCGGGGGGAAGGTGGCTGGAGAGGTAACCTCTGATCAAGGTTTTGGCCTCGGCGACGAACTGGGGATCGCCCTGGGAGGCGCGGCGGAAGGCGAGTTTGAGTACCGCGTCGCCCGCCTCGATGGCGACCAGCATGGCCTGGTCGAGCTCCTCGCTGTCGGCCAGACCGAACTCCTGGAGCAGCAGCCCGCGCAGCCGTCCCGCGATGACGGTGTTGTTGTCGGCCACCGAGTCGAGCAGGTTGAGCTCGATGACGTCGGCGAAGTGCAGGGAGCGGAAGCCCCGCACCCGCCGGTGCATGTCGACGTACTCGTCGATGATCGCGTCCACCGCGTCCCACCAGCCCTCGAACTCCGCCGAGAGGAACCTGCGGCCCACGCGGGCGGCGAACAGCTCGACGTTGCGCCTGGTCACCGCCTGGGCGATGGCCCGTTTGTCGGGGAAGAACTGGTAGATCGAGCCGATCGCGACCCCGGCGCGCTCGGCGATCCGGGTGGTGGAGAGCGCCTCGTAGCCGAGCTCGTCGAGGAGTTCGGCGCAGGCGTCGAGCATCCGCTCGACCCGGCGTGCGCTGCGGCGCTGGGCGGGCCGGCGGCGGAGGGGCGTGGGCTCCATGCCGAGATCGGTGTCTTCCACAGGCAAGATGGACACGCCCTCCATCTTGCCCGCTGACCCCCTGGTCGTTCAGGCTAACGGCACATTTGCTCACGCTGAGTGGCCTGTTGATCCGGTATGGCGACAAGGCCCACGTCCGCCGCCCGCGCCGTCATCGGTCGCCCCGGTCCGCCGACAGGCCGGTGCAGGAGCGCAGCCCCCGCCACTCCGTGACCGCCTGCTTGCGTGCGGCCCCGGTGAGCGGCACCGGGACGCCGCCGTTGATGCGGGCGGGCGTCCACTGGTCCTTGAGGACCTTCCGGCCCTGGATGGTCAAGGTGAGCACGCCGGTCTTGCCGGTCTCCGGGCCGGAGTTGTAGAAGACGAAGTTGCCCATCCCGTAGTTGACGTAGGAGCCCTTGAGGTAGCCGCCGCCCAGCAGGATGTGCGCGTGCCCGCCGACGATCACGTCCGCGCCGGCCGCGACGAGTCGCGGGGCCAGTGAGCGCTGCGCCGGGTTCGGGCACTTTTGCAGCTCGGTGCCCCAGTGCAGGTGGACGATCACGGTGTCGGAGTTCTTCCTGGCCGCGCGGACCGCCTGGATCAGCCGCTCCTCGTTCTTGGCCGAGGCCAGGCCGCCCTGCTCGGACGTCGCCGTCCAGGACTGGATGAACTCCGCGTCCAGCACCTGGGTGGCCCCGATGATCGCCACCCGGTTGCCGTTGACCGTCGTCCGGTACGGCTTGTACGCCTGGGCGTCGTCCTTGCCGACCCCGACGATCGGGAAGCGGGACTTCCTGATCGCGGCCAGCGAGTCGCGCAGGCCGCTTCGCATGTAGTCCATGCCGTGGTTGTTGGCCATCGACGCCACGTCCACCCCGGCCGCCTTGAGCGCGGTGAACGCCGTGGGCGGAGCGCGGAAGGTGTACTGCTTGCCGGGCGCGGGCGTGCCCGCGGTGGTGATCGCGGTCTCCAGGTTGACCATCGTCAGGTCGGCCTTCTTCAGCACCGAGGCGATCGGCCCGAGCGCGGTGCGCGGGTTCGCGTCGAGCCGCGCCCGCAGTACGCCCTCGAAGTGGACGTCACCGCCGAACGAGATGGTGTACGGCCGGCGTTCCGGCTTCGGCTTCGTCGTCTTCGCCGGAGGGCTCGGCTCCGCGGAATTCTCCGCCGCGCGCTTCTCCGGCTCTTTTTCGCCCGCCGAACACGCCGCCGTCAGCAGCGCCGCCGCCGCGGTGACCGCGACGAGGGCGCGGGCGCGCCGGAGGACCGGGGGAAGGGGGAACCTCTTCATGACTAACCGAGCATGCCACCTCTAGCCGACATGCCGCACCAATCACTGCATAAGCCCTGGTCCCGGACATGACGCCACCTGCTCGCACCGCTTACTTGGAAGTCTCAAAGACTTGAATCATTCAGGTTTACAACGTAGGGTCATGGCATGGGTGATGCCGACCGGCTGCGCGACGCCGGGCTGCGGGTGACCGCGGCGCGACTCGCGATCATGCAGACCGTGCGCGATGGCGACCACCTCGACGTGGACGCCATCCATCAGCGGGTCCACGAGCGCGTCGGGCGCGTCTCCCTTCAAGCCGTCTACGACTCGTTGGCCGCGCTGCACAGCGCCGGGCTGGTTCGCAAGATCGAGCCGATGGGCAGCCCGGCCCGCTACGAGGGGCGGGTGGGCGACAACCACCACCACCTCGTCTGCCGGCGTTGCGGGGCGATGACCGACGTCGACTGCGTGGCCGGGCAGGCACCCTGCCTGGACCCCGTGGACGCCGCCGGCTACCTGGTCGACGAGGCGGACATTACGTTCTGGGGCGTTTGCCCCAGATGTCGAGGTAATTAGCGGAGTTCCAAGGCGGTAGCCCTACTCCGTAAGCAACGATCCGGAGGACCGCTTCAATGAGCAACCGGCCGACTTCCACCACGGACTCGGGCATTCCCGCCCCGAGCGACGAGTTCTCGCTCTCCGTCGGGCCGAACGGCCCCTTGCTGCTGCAGGACCACTACCTGATCCAGAAGATGGCCCACTTCAACCGGGAGCGGGTCCCCGAGCGCGTCGTCCACGCCAAGGGCGGCGGCGCCTACGGCGTCATGCGGATCACCGAGGACGTGAGCCAGTACACCAAGGCCGACCTGTTCCAGAAGGGCAAGGAGACCGAGCTCTTCCTGCGCTTCTCCACCGTGGCGGGCGAGTTGGGCAGCGCCGACACCGCCCGCGACCCGCGCGGTTTCGCCATCAAGTTCTATACCGAGCACGGCAACTACGACATCGTCGGGAACAACACGCCGATCTTCTTCATCCGCGACCCGCAGAAGTTCTCCGACTTCATCCACAGCCAGAAGCGGCGCGCGGACAACCATCTGCACGACAACAACATGCAATGGGACTTCTGGACCCTCTCCCCCGAGTCGGCCCACCAGGTCAGCTTCCTGATGACCGACCGGGGCACCCCGAAGACCTGGCGCAACATGCACGGCTTCGGGTCGCACACCTTCCTGTGGTACAACGCGGCGGGCGAGAAGTTCTGGGTGAAGTACCACTTCAAGACCGAGCAGGGCATCGAGAACCTCACCGACGCCGAGGCCAAGGCCATCGCCGCCACCGACCCCGACCACCACATCCGCGACCTGCACACCGCGATCGTCCGTGGTGACCACCCGTCGTGGACGGTCAACGTGCAGATCATGCCGTTCGAGGCGGCGGCCGACTACCGGTTCAACCCGTTCGACCTGACCAAGGTGTGGCCGCACGTCGACTACCCGGAGATCACGATCGGCCGGTTCACCCTGAACCGCAACCCGGTGAACTACTTCGCCGAGGTCGAGCAGTCCGGTTTCGAGCCCTCCAACCTCGTGCCCGGTGTCGGGGCCTCCCCGGACAAGATGCTCCAGGGCCGGCTGTTCTCCTACCCCGACACCCACCGCTACCGCATCGGCGCCAACTACCAGCAGCTTCCGGTCAACGCGCCGAAGGTGCCGGTGCACAGCTACAACCGCGACGGCTCGATGCGCTTCGCCAACGGCGGCGACCCGGTGTACGCGCCCAACTCCCTGAACGGCCCGGTCGCCGACCCGTCGCTGTACGCGGGCGAGGACTACCACCTGACCGGCGACATCGTTCGCAGCGCGTACAGCAGGCACGCGGAGGACGACGACTACGTCCAGCCGCGCGCCCTGTGGGAGAACGTGCTGTCCGGGACCGACCGCGCGCACATGGTGGGCAACATCGTCGCCCACGCCTCCGCCCCGGAGGTGACCACCGACACCAAGAAGCGGGTCGTCGAGTACTGGGCCAACGTCCACAAGGACCTCGGCGAGGGCGTCGCCAAGGGCCTAGGCGTGGCCTGACCCGGCCCTGACGGCGAAGAAGGACCCCCGGCACGCCGGGGGTCCTTCCCTGTTTTTCAGATCAGTTTCATACAGATAGGTGACTTACAGGTCGAACTCGCCGTCCCTGACACCTCCCACGAAGGCGTCCCACTCGGTGGGAGTGAAGACGAGCACGGGACCTGATCGGTTCTTGCTGTCGCGCACACCGACATGCCCGCCCGCAAGCTGGGCGACCTCGACGCAGGCTCCGCTGGCCGCGCTCCGGGCACTCTTCTTCCAGACAGCGCCGGAAAGGTCTACCGGGTACATTTTTATTCGGCCTTCTTATCTGACATGCCGGAAGATCACTTCCAGCGATCGATAACCTTCTCCATGAGTTCCCGTGACGCATCCGGGCCAAGGGCCTCTGAGCGCAGGTGGTCGAACGCGAGTTCGTAACCGTAGACCTGCACCGGCTCTTCGACCCACCGGGCGCTGTGCAACAGCTCCAAGTAGACGACGTCCTGGAACTCCGGGAATTTCAGGTGGATGAACGAGCTGGTATTGACAGGATGCAGGGCGTCCTGAGGGAGCACCTGCACGCGAACGTGCGGCAGTTGGCTGACCTCGATCAGCTTTTCGATCTGCTCACGCATCACCGTCGCCCCACCGAACCGGCGCAACAGCGCCGACTCGTCGAGCACGACCCAGGTGGTCAGCGGCTCCGGCTTGCTGATCAGCCGCTGCCGGGCGAGGCGCGCCTCGACCCTGGCGCGGAGATCGGCGGGCGGCAGCCTGATGATCGCCTGGGTGGCGCGGATGACCTCGCGAGCGTACTCCTCGGTCTGGAAGAGACCCGGAACGATCTGGGGTTCCCAGCTCCGCTCGAAGGCCGCCTCTTCTTCCAGCCCCAGCAGTGTCGTGTACTCCTGGGGCAGGGCGTCCTGGTAGTCCTCCCACCAGCCCTTTCTCGACGCGTCCCGCAGCAGGTCGAGCAGCTCGCGCTGCTTGGCCTCCCCGGCCTCGTACAACGCGGTGAGGGCCTGCACATCGGCCCGCTTCGGCATGGTCTTGGCGGTCTCGATCCTGCTGACCTTCGAGGCCGACCAGCCGAGCTCGTCGGCGACGTGGTCACCGGTGAAACCGGCCCGCTCGCGCAACCGGCGAAGCTCCTGACCGAGCCTGCGCCGACGGACGGTTGGACTGGCTCGTTCTGGCACCGCCCGGCCCCCCTTTTGACGCCGTACGTGGTGTAACGCTGGTCAATCGCCACAGAACAGCGGGACCGGCGGCTGACCGGTGTCCCGCAGGGCTCTATCGTACATGCAACTTGCACGGAATGGTGCATTTGATCTTTCGGGGATCGTGTCGAAGTTCCCCCCGATAAGGGTTGCAAGTCCGCCTTCGCGGGTAGACCGCCATGACATCGTATGCTGTGCGCATCAGACGGGGGTGCGCACCACATTACCGCGCGGTCACGCCCGTTTCACGGGCCGCCGCGCGCACCGCACGGCTTCCCCCGGCCACGGCGCCCGCCAGCGTGCCTGCAAGTTGCACGACACATGCACCGCATGAAGCACCGAACTTGAAAAGTTCGCTGCTTTTTACCTTGCGGCGGGACTTGCGTGATAGTAGGCCCGGAGAGACCATCTCTTCAAGGGGGTAATCTCCCGCTCGCACTCCGCAACGCGGCCTGGACCGCGCCACGGACGGCGCTCGGGGGTGTCAGCAGATCAAACCCTGCACGACCCGCGCTCACATGACGCGCCCGCAGCGGCGCAAAGGAAAACCGGGTCGGCGGCCACCGACCCGGTAAGTCCACAAGAGCCTCCGCATCGAGTCCAAGCGAAGGAAGCCTCCTATGTACTCTCACGGTACCAAGGGAATCGCTCGAATCAAATCTTGGGTTCAGGACCTCATCCACCGGGCCGACCGCGAACTCTGCATGGAAGAGGACGAGTTCGCGCACCGCATCGGGTGGACGGTGACCCCGACCGGCTTCGGCTCGCGGCACTACCGCGACCCGAGGTTCGACCGGCTCAAGGCGGACCGCCTGCACGCCCTCGCGGCGCGTGACGGCCGGGAAGAGCGGGAGGTGCCGGGAAATGTCGCGGCGTAACCCGAGGAACAACCCCTACCCCGCGCGCGGGGAGGTGCCGGCGGCCGGCCGTACGCCGTCGCTGGTGCGGGCCTGGCGCTGGCGCACCGAGTTCGCGCTGCTCGTCACGGCGGTGGCGGTCCTCGCGCTCACCGTGAGCGCCACCGTCAACGGCAGTTGGTGGGCCGCTGCCGCGATGACCGGGGCGGTGTCGGTCCCGGCCGCCACGCGCTTCGGCCGCGGCTGGGTCGGCGCGCACTTCTGGTGCCTGTTCTCCCGGCACCGCATCCAGCGGGTCTGCCTGGAGACCCCGATGCACACCACCTCCGGGCGGATCCCCCTGGTGCTGTGGATCGCTCCCACCGCCGAAGGCGAGCGGGCGTTCATCGTCACCAGGGCGGGCATCTGCGCGGAGGACTTCGAGGCCTTCTCCGGCGAGCTGGAGGCGGCCTGCCTGGCCAGCCAGGTGCTGGTGTGGCGGCACCGCCGCCGGGCCGACCTGGTCGCCGTCGAGATCGTCCGCAGGGACGGCCGCGCCCCCGCCGGCCTCGACGGCGGGCACTGGGTGCGCATCCCCTCCTCCCGGGACACCGGACCGGGACTCGCCTCTCCGCTGGAGATCGAAGAGCCTCCTGATCCGCGGACGACACTGCTCATCCCCCAGACCGGCTGAGCCCGGCTCGGCCGGCACGGCGACCGCGATCCCGGAGGACCACCCTCCGGGGTCGCCAAGGCCCTCACAGGCCCGCGAACTCATGCCATAACAATGCAATGCTATGTATTCTGGTGCCGTGGCCAGGATGAAAGATCCCTCGATCCGCACGCTGATCATCGAGCGGGCCGCCCACATGCTCCGCACGCGCGAGCCCATCACCCTGCGCTCACTGGTGTCGCAGACCTGCGTGTCCACGATGGCCGTCTACACCTACTTCGGCGGCATGGACGGCGTGTGGAAGGCCCTGCGGCAGGAGGGCTTCACCCGGCTGACGGACAGGTTCGCGCTGGTGCGGGAGTCCGCGGACCCGGTACACGACCTGACCGCCCTGGTCGCGGCCTACATCGGCAACGCCATCGACCACCCCGACCTGTACCGGATCATGTTCGACGAGACCTTGGACCTCGAAGACCACCAGGCCGCCGACGCCGCCCTTGCGTACCTGGTCCGGGCCGCCCGGCGGGGCAGGGACGCCGGCCGCTTCCGCGGCGACGCCGATCCGCGGCGGCTGGCGGCCCAGAGCTGGGTCATCGGTCACGGGCTGGTCTCCCTGGTCACCGGCGGCTGCCTGCCCCGCCGGACGCTCGACGACGGCGCGGCCATGCTGACCGCGCTGTTCATCGGCGCAGGCGACGGCCCCGACGGGTGCCGGGCCTCGGTCGAAGAGGGCTGGAAGCACTTGTCCATACCCCGCGAAGGGGTCCCCGACGGTTCAAGGTGACCCAAGGTGACCGGGGATGCAACGTATGACGTCGGGGCGGCGAACTCCCCCACCTGTTGATCAACGTCCGACTAGGCTGGGCGTGTGAGCGACGCGCGGCTGCATGCACAGATCGACTTCCTCATCGAGATCGACAAGCTGAAGCGGGTCATCCGCCGCAATACGCTGATGGACGGTTCGCGGCGGGAGAACGACGCCGAGCACTCCTGGTACCTCGGCATGCTGGCGATGACCCTCGCCGAACACGCCCCTCCGGGCACCGACCTCAACCGCGTGGTGGCGATGCTGCTGGTCCACGACATCGTGGAGATCGACGCGGGTGACACCTTCATCTACGACGACGACATGCTCGCCACCCAGGCCGAACGGGAGCGCGCCGCCGCCGACCGGATCTTCGGGCTGCTCCCGGCCGAGCAGGCCAAGACGATGCACGCCTTGTGGGACGAGTTCGAGGAGCGGCGCACCCCGGAGGCGCGGTTCGCCAAGGCCCTCGACCGCATCGCGCCGCTGATCGCCAACCACCGCACCGACGGCGGCACCTGGCAGTTGTACAAGGTGACCGCCGTGCAGGTGATGCGCAACGTGAAGATCATCGAGGAGGGCTCCCCCGGCCTGGCCGCGTACGCCGCCCGGCTCGTGGAGCAGTCGGTCCGCCAGGGGCATCTGGCGGCCTCCTAGCGACGCCACCGGCCGGGCTCCGCTGGACCGGTGTTCGGCCCTCGTGGTACGGGTAGATGACCCACCACGGAAAGGGGGCAAACGTGGAGGAGACCATCCAAAAGGGCACTCGATCCCGAAGGGGAATGCTCCCGAAGCTCGACCTGACCAACCGGCTGGAACGCACGACGGCGATGGACCGCACGATCCGGGCGCTGGCCAAGGCCGTGCGGAGCAGGCTCCGGCCGGGTGGGCTGCGCGACCTGCTGCACGGGGTGCCGACCGGCACGCCCGTCCACCCGCCGCTCGCCACCGCCAGCCTGGGCTGCTGGGTGGCCACCGCCGTACTGGACGCGACCGGCGCCGACCCCCGCGCCGCGCGTACGGTGCTGGCCACCGGCCTGGCCGGCGCGGCCCCCGCGGCGGCGGCCGGCATCACCGACTGGTCCGTGCTGCACATCGAGCAGCAACGGGTGGGCTTCGTCCACGCGATCGCCAACCTCAGCGCGTTCACCCTGTACGCGGGCTCGCTGGCGCTGCGCCTGGCCGGCCGGGAACGCGGCGGCAGGCTGCTCGGCTACGCCGGGCTGGGCGCGGCGAGCCTGGGCGGGATGCTCGGCGGGCACATGGCCTACCGCCAGGCGGCCGGGGCCAACCACGCCGAGCAGGTCACCCATCTGGTCCCGCTGGGCTGGCACAACCTCTGCGAGCTGAAGGACCTGCCCGACGGCCGCCCGGTCTCCCGCAGGCTCGGCTACATCGACCTGTTCGTGCTGCGCAGCGGCGAGACGGTGACCATCCTGGCCGACCACTGCAGCCACCTGGCGGGCCCGCTCCACCAGGGCCGCCTGACCAGTGAGGGCGGCGTGACCTGCGTGGTGTGCCCGTGGCACGGCAGCACCTTCCGGCTGTCGGACGGCAAGGTCGTGCACGGCCCGGCGACCGCGCCGCAGCCGGTGTTCCAGACCCGGGTACGCCGGGACGGCATCATCCAGGTCAGGCCCGCGCAACACGCCTAGTCACTTGCGATGATCACCTTGTTGCCATGGCGAATTCGGCGATCATCACCGTTGACGACGATCCCGCCGTCTCCAGGGCGGTGGCCCGAGACGTGCGCCGCCGTTACGGCGACCGCTACCGCGTCGTACGCGCCGACTCGGCCCGGCCGCGATGGAGGCGCTCCGCGAGATCAAGCTGAGGGGCGAGCAGGTCGCGGTCATGCTCGCCGACTACCGGATACCGCAGATGAACGGCATCCAGTTCCTCGAAAGCGCCATGGACCTGTTCCCGCCCGCGCGGCGCGTCCTGCTGACCGCCTACGCCGACACCGACGCCGCGATCGACGCCAGCAACATCGTCGATGTCGACCACTACCTCCTCGAGCCGTGGAACCCACCGGAGGAGAAGCTCTACCCGGTGATGGACGGCCTGCTCGACGCGTGGCTGTCCACGCCCGCGTCCGCGGAGGGCGACGTGCGCGTGGTCGGCCACCGGTGGTCCGCGCCGTCGTACAAGGTGCGCGACTTCCTGGCCCGCAACCTGGTGCCTACCGCTGGGTGCTGGCCGACGAGCCGGAGGGCGAGCGGCTGCTGTCGGCCGCCGGGCTCGGCCCCGACGCCGTCCCGGTGGTCATCACGCCCGATGGCAGGTCGCTGGCCACCCCGGTGAGCGAGCTGGCCGCGCACATCGGGCCGAGCACCACCCCGGCGTCCGACTTCTACGACCTGATCGTGGTGGGCGCGGGCCCGGCGGGGCTCGGCGCGGCGGTCTACGGGGCGTCGGAGGGCCTGCGCACGGTGCTCATCGAGCAGCGCGCCACCGGCGGCCAGGCCGGGCAGAGCAGCCGGATCGAAAACTACCTGGGCTTCCCCGACGGCGTCTCCGGCGCGCAGCTCACCGCGCGAGCACGCTCACGCTGCGCACCTCGCGCGACGGCGACATGCTGGCGGTGGAGGTGGCCGACACCGGCGTGGGCATCCCGGAGCAGATCCGGCCGCGGGTCTTCGAGCCGTTCTTCACCACCAAGGGGGTCGGCGAGGGCACCGGCCGGGGGCTGGACATCTCCTACCGGATCGTGGTCAACAAGCACCACGGCGACATCCGGGTGCGTTCGGCGCCGGGCGACACGCGGTTCACCGTACTCCTGCCGCTGGACCCCGACGCTAGTCCATGACCAGGTTGACGATCGCGACGATCCCGACCACCACGATGACGCCGCGCAGCAGGACGGGGGGCAGCCGGCGGCCGAGCCGCGCGCCCAGGTAGCCGCCGACCATCGAGCCGAGCGCCACCATCGCCACCGCCCACCAGTCCAGCGGCGCGACGAACACGAAGAGCACCGCGGCGGCGGAGTTGACCAGCAGGGCCAGCACGACCTTGGCGGCGTTGATCTTCTGCAGGCTCTCGTCCAGGAAGATGCCGAGCAGGCCGATGAGCACGATGCCCTGGGCCGCGCCGAAGTAGCCGCCGTACATGCCCGCGCCCAGCACGCCCAGCCACAGCAACGGCCCGCCGTGCGCGTGCCGGTCGCGCCTGCGGCCGGCCAGCCACTTGCCGAGGTACGGCTGGACCAGCACGAGCACCAGCGACAGGCCGATCAGCACCGGGACTATGATCTTGAAAGCCGACTCCGGCAGGTTGAGCAGCAACAGCCCGCCCGCCACCGACCCGATGACCGACGCGATGCCGAGCCGCACCAGGCGTCCGCGCTGCCCCCCTAGCTCCTCCCGGTAGCCGAGCACGCCGGTGACCCCGCCGGGGACGAGCCCGACGTTGTTGGAGACGTTGGCGACGATCGGCGGGTAGCCGAAGGCGAGCAGAGTCGGGAACGTGATCAGCGATCCGGACCCCACGACCGAGTTGATGCCACCCGCCGCGACCCCGGCCGCGAACACCGCGACCGCCTCCCACGGTGTCAAAACGTACCCCTCACCCTTGAACCGCCACGATGCCCGATGCTAGAGGGCGGCCTGTCCCCGGCCGGTCAGGGGGTCCCGTCGGCGGCGGGCTTGCGCGTCGTACGGGGCCGCCTGCGCGGCTCGGGCTCCTCCTCCCGCTCCGGGCCGAGCAGGCCGCCGATGCCCTCAAGGAGGCGGCCGATCTCGGAGGGCACGATCCACACCGTGTTGGAGTCGCCCTTGGCGATCTCCGGGAGCGTCTGGAGGTACTGGTAGGCGAGCAGGGCGCGGTCCGGTTTGCCGTCGTGGACGGCCTTGAAGACCATGGCGATGGCCTCCGCCTGGCCCTTGGCCCGCATGGAGTGGGCCTCGGCCTCGGCCTGCGCGCGCAGCACGACGGCCTCGGCCTCGCCACGGGCGCGCAGCACGGCGGCCTGGTTCTCGCCCTCGGCGGTCAGGATCGCGGCCCGCTTGTGGGCCTCCGCCGCCGCCACGGACGACTGGGAGTCACGGTCGGCGCGCATCCGGCGTTCCATCGACTCCTGGATCGAGGCGGGCGGGTCGATCGACTTCAGCTCGATCCGGTTGACCTTGATGCCCCAGCGGGCGGCCGTTTCGGAGAGCGCGCCGCGCAGCTCCGCGCCGATCCGCTCACGCGAGCCGAGCGCGTCGTCCAGGCTCATCCCGCCGATCATGTTGCGCAGGGTGACCACGGTGAGCTGTTCGACCGCCGACAGCACCCCGGACACCTCGTAGGTCGCCGCCTTGGCGTCGGTGACCTGGTAGTAGACGACGGTGTCGACCGACACCACCAGGTGGTCGGCGGTGCTCACCGGCTGCGGCGGGAAGGCCACCACCTGCTCGCGCAGGTCCACCAGGTTCCTGATCCGGTCGATGAACGGGACGACCAGGCTCAGGCCGGGCTCCAGTGTGCGGTGGTAGCGGCCCAGCCGTTCGACGACGCCCGCGGTCGACTGCGGGATGATCCTGACGGTGCGGGCCAGCGCGAACCCGGCGAAGGCCGCCACGACCACCAGGGCGATCAGCATCTCCACGTACATCGCGGCCCTTCCGTTGAGCAACCGTGCGAGGGAAGCTGGCCGAAATGGTATGTGGTCTTCGCTTTACTATCCCGTCAGGCGCGCGAATCGACCTGAGAAGGTGGGGTACGCAGTGGTTCGCCCCGTCTAGTACTGGGGGCGGGCCCTCGCGTACCACCGGCCGTCCGGGGCGCGCTCCAGGCCCAGCGGCACCCCGAAGGTCTTGGACAGGTTGTCCGCGTTCAGGACCACCTCGATGGGCCCCTGGGCCATCACCGAGCCGTGCCGGATCAGCAGCGCGTGGGTGAACCCGGCGGGCACCTCCTCCACGTGGTGGGTGACCAGCACCATGGTGGGGGCCTTGGGGTCGTGGGCCAGCCCGGACAGGCGGCGGACCAGGTCTTCCCTGGCACTGATGTCGAGCCCGGCGGCGGGCTCGTCGAGCAGCAGCAGCTCGGGGTCGGGCATCAGGGCGCGGGCGATCTGGGTGCGCTTGCGCTCGCCCTCCGACAATGTGTTGAACCGCCGCCTGATCAGGTGCGCGCAGCCGAGCTGGTCGATCAGCTCCACGGCCCGGGTGACGTCGTGCGAGTCGTACTCCTCGCTCCAGCGGCCCAGCACCGCGTACGACGCGGTGAGCACCAGGTCGATGACCTTCTCCTGGGGCGGGATGCGCTCGGTCAGTGCGGAACTGGCCATGCCGATCCGGGTGCGCAGCTCCTGCAGGTCGGTACGGCCGGCCGGCTCGCCCAAGATCTCCACGGTGCCCTCGGTCGGGAACAGTATCGCCCCGGCCACCTGCAACAACGTGGTCTTGCCCGCGCCGTTGGGACCGATCACGACCCAGCGCTCGTCTTCACCGACGGTCCAGTCGATGCCCCGCAGCAGGGCGGCGCCGTCCCTGCGGACGGCGACATCCCGAAGGTGCAGCACCTGACCGCCCATCCCCGATCACTCCCTCACGTGTCGCTCGCCTAAAACCTATTGCAGTGGCACCGCTTATCGTGGATCGGGTGCACCTGGATTCATCGCACCGGGACTCACCCGCGTCGGCCGCGCTCGTCTGCTGGGGGAACGCCTGGCTCGCCGGCCACATCGGCCTGGACGAGGCGGTCGACCACATCGAGCGTACGGCCGGGCCCGGCATCGTCGCCCGCCCACCCTCCGATGATCTCCCTTCGCATGGCGGCGCCCGCGACGCGCCGCTCCGCGGCTACCTCGCCGACCTGCGGCTTTCCGGCCTGACCGCGTTGCGGCTGGCGCTTCCGGTGGCCGGTGACCCGCTCGGGCTCACCGGACCGCCCGCCTTCAACTCCGCCGCGATCGAGGCGGGGCAGGCCGCCATCGCCGTACTGGCCGGCCGGTGCGTCGGCCTGATCCCGGAGGCGGACCTGCGCGGCTCGTCCTACCGGGGGGTCCGCTGGACGGCCGCCGAGGCCGCCGCCGCCGTACCGGACCTGCCGTCCCTGGCCGAGGCCGAGCGCGAGCTGAACACCGCGATGCTCTCGGCCACCGAGACGCTGATGAACGTCGAGGGCCCCCGCCAGGCCCACCCCGGGACGGCGCTGTCCGGGTCCGGGGCGGACGAAACGCTCGCGCCCGGCTATCCGGGCCGCGCCCACCGGGTGGCGGCGCTGTCGGCGCGACTGGCCCACGCGCTGCGCCTGGCCGACGACCGCGGCCTCACCTCCGGCCAGGTCACCGCCAGGGGCAGTGTGCTGCGCGACCTGGACCGCGCGGTACGCCGTGCCTGGGTGGCCGCCCACCATGCGATCCTCGAATCCCGCGCCCAATGACCAGTGATGACCCGGGCGGCTAGCCTAGTTGAGCGCCCCGAAACGCCAGATGCCGAGTCCGTCGGCGCCCCGGCCGGTGGAGACGAGCATCAGCCTGCCCTTTCCGTCCACGTACGGCACGACGGACGCGGCCCCGCTCGGGTGCGCGTCCTCGATCTTGCCGCGCAGCTTGCCGGTGAGCAGGTCCCAGGCCCGCAGCACGCCGTCACCGCTCGCCGCCACCAGGGTCTTGCGGTCGCCCAGCTCGATGAACGCCAGGCTCTCGATCGAACCCTTGGGCCCGGAGATCGGCTTCCTGACGGCCTTGCGGCTGGCGGCGTCCCAGATCCTCACGGCCTTCTCGCCGCCCGCCGCCGACGCGATCACCGCGCGCCCGCCGACCGTGCCGGTGGCGAGGGCCCGGACCGCCTTGGTGTGCTTGTGGTAGGCGCTGCCGTACGGCTTGCGCCGCGCCGGGTCCCACAGCCGGACGGTCTCATCGCCCGCCCCCGAGGCGAGGTAGGGCTTGCCGGAGCGGAACGTCCCGGCGGCGAGCCAGGTGACGGGCTTCTTGTGGCCGTGCAGCGGCTTGCCGGTCATGCGCCGCCTGGCGAGGTCGTAGAGCCGGATGCGCTTGTCGTTCGTGGCGACCGCCACCAGGGTGCGGCCGCGCGACTTGACCACGGCGAGCGCGGAGATCCGCCCGCCGCGCGCCTTGATGGCCTTTCCGACCGCGCGGCGGGCGCCGAGGTCCCAGACCTTCACCGTGCCGTCCCGGCCGGCTGAGACGGCCACAGGGCGCTTGCCGAGCCGTGCCGTGACGACCGTCGCGACGCCGCCGCGGTGCCGGGCCCCGGCGAACCTCCCGCCGATCGCCTCGCCGCTCTCCAGCTCCCACAGCCGCAGCCGGCCGTCCGAGCCGCCGGTCACCACGACCGCGTCGCCGCGCACCGACGTCACGGCGGTGGCGCGGACCTCGCTGCCGGTCTTCACCGACCTGATGCGGTAGCCGTAGCCGAGCCATCCGGTCTTGGTGACCGTCGCGGGCGAGGCCGCGACCGGGCCGCGCGGGGACGGCTCGGGGGACGGTGGCCGAGGGGACGGTGCTTCGGGGGTGCTCGGCGCCTCGTCGGCCCGCTGCACGATGCCCACGGTGGGCAGGGCCTCCGGCTTCCCGCCGGGTCCGCCGGACACCAGCCAGACGGGCACCCCCACGATCGCCGCGACCCCGGCCGCGAGGCCGACGGTCACCCGCTTCCAGCGGCCTTTCCGCCGGGGGACCTCCCGTGGCGGCTCGGGCTCTGGCACCTCGGGTGCTTGGGGTGCTTCTGCGACCGGCTCTGGTTCCGGCTCGGGCTCCGGCTCCGGTTCGGGTTCCGGTTCAGGGACCGGCTCGGGCTCTGGTTCGGGTTCGGGTTCAGGTTCGGGCGGGGCCGCGGTGAGGTCTTCGACGATCTCCGGGAACGCGGGCCGCTCACCCGGCGACTTGGCCAGGCAACGGGCCAGCAGGTCGCGCAGGCCGGCGGGGACGCCGTCCAGGTCGGGCGGCGCGGTGAGGACGCGGTCCATCACCGCCGCCACCGAGTCGTCGACCATGTCGTCCGCCAGTGGATCGGCCAGGGCCCGGGGCAGGGCGAAGAACGGATTGCGCCCCGTGGCCGCGAACGCGACGGTAGCCGCCCAGGCGAACACGTCGGAGGCCGGCCCGGGCGTCTCCCCCGTGATCTGCTCCGGCGAAAGGTACTCCGGCGTGCCGATGGTCGCGCTGAACACCGTCGCCCCCGCCTCCAGCGCCTCGGCGATCCCCGCGTCCAGCAGCCATGGACCGTCCACGCCGAGCATGATGTTGCCCGGCTTGACGTCGCGGTGGACCATTCCCGAGGCGTGCAGCGCGGCCAGCGCGCGGGCGGTGTCCCTGGCGAACGGCCGCAGCCGCTCCGCCGAGAGGTTCGTGGACAGCGGGAAGCCGTCGGCGAGCGCGCTCACCACGTACGGCCGGCCGTCGTGGATGCCCGCGTCGAGCACGGTGACGGTGTTGGGGCGGGTGACGCCGCGCAGGCCCTCCATGACGACCAGGAACCGCCTGCGGCCCTCCTCGGTCAGCCGGAAACGCGGGTGGAGGAGCTTGACGACCACTGGAACGCCCTCGGCGTCCACCGCCGAGTGGATCACACCCTGGCGTCCCTCGCCGAGGCGGCCGGTGAGGCGGAGACCGCCGAGGCTGTCGGGCGCGGCCGGGTCGGGGTCACCCGCCTCGGTGGATCGGGCGAGCGGCATGCACACCTCCTCCGGCGAATGCCGGAATCATGGGCACTCACGGGGTACGCGAAGACCCGACCGTATGTGTCGACGGGTCCACACAATACGCCGGTCGAGATGCCCCGAAGGTCGTGTCGAGGCAGCCTTTCCCCGATCGAAACGATCTCAGCCCATACCGTGGCGTACGGCATAGAGCGCGGCCTGGGTGCGGTCCTGCACGCCGAGCTTCATCAGCACGTTCGACACGTGCGTCTTGACGGTCTTCTCGGCGACGGACAGTTCCCTGGCGATCTCCCGGTTGGAGCGTCCCGCGGCGATCAGCCCGAGCACCTCGCGCTCGCGTTCGGTGAGCGGGCTGGGATTGTCCGTGGCCGGGACGGACCCGCCGCCGTCCAGTACGGCCCGCGCCGCCTCAGGCGCGAGCAGTACCTGACCGGCGGCCACCGCGCGGATGGCCTGCACCAGCGAACCCGGATCGACGTCCTTGTAGAGGAACCCGGCCGCGCCCGCCCGCATCGCCGGGGCCACGTCGGCGCGGTCGCTCACCGAGGTGAGCACCAGCACCCGGACCGCGAGCCCGCGCTCGGCCAGAAGTTCCAGCGCTCCGAGCCCGTCGAGGACCGGCATCCGCAGGTCGAGCAGCAGCACGTCGGGCGCCCGTGCGGCGACGATCTCCACCGCCTCGTCCCCGTCGCCCGCCTCGCCGACCACCTCGATGTCGTCCTGGAGGCCGAGGAAGGTGCACAACCCCTGACGGACCACCGGATGGTCATCGGCGATCACCACGCGTATCACGGCTGGACCTCCATGCGGACCGTCGTTCCAGAACCCGGCCGCGACCGCACCACGACCGAGCCGCCGACCTCCCGCGCCCGCTCGTGCATCGTGGTCAGGCCGAGTCCTTGGTCGCGCCCGGGCGAGGCCGAGGCGTCGAAGCCGCCGCCGTCGTCGCTCACGTCGAGCTCCAGCGCGCCGCAGCGCTCGATCAGACGTACGGTGACCGACCCGGCCTTCGCGTGCCGCACCGCGTTGTGCAGCGCCTCCTGGGCCACTCTCAGCACGGCCACCTCGACCGCCGGATCGGATGTGAGGCCGCCGTGGTCGTCGCACGGCACGACGACCGACTCGAAGGAGACCTCGGGGGCGTGCAGCCGGTGTAGCAGCGCCACGTGCTTGCGCAGGGTCTCGGCCAGCCCGTGCCGGCCCAGCTCGGCCGGGCGCAGCTCGACGATCACCGCGCGCAGCTCGGCCAGGGCCTCCCCGGCCAGGCGCTGCACCTGGTCCAGCTGCCCGGCCGCGCGCCCCGGGTCGGCGCCCATCAGCGCCTGTGCGGCCTGCGCGCTCAGCCGCAGCGAGAACAGCTTCTGGGTGACCGCGTCGTGCAGGTCGCGGGCCACCCGGGTGCGCTCTTCGACCATGGCCAGCTCGCGGCTTCGCTCGTACAGCCGCGCGTTGGTCAGCGCGATGGCCGCGTGCGCCGCGAACAGCGTCAGAAGCTCCTCGTCGGCCTCGGTGAAACCGCCCGGCGTGCGCTTGTTGGACAGGAAGATGATGCCCAGCACCTCGTCACCGTCGCGGATCGGCACGCCGATGAAGTCCTTCAGCACCGGGTGGGCGCGCGGCCACCACTCGTAGCGGGCGTCCTTGCGGATGTCGGCCAGCCGTACCGGGGCGCCCTCGCGCAGCATCGCGCCGAGCATGCCGTGCTGGCGCGGGGTCGGCCCGATCGCCTTCCACTGCTTGTCGGAGATGCCCTCGGCGATGAACTCCGCGAACGCGCCCTGCTCGTCCGGCACGCCCAGGGCCGCGTACCGGGCGTCCAGCAGCCGCTGCGCCGAGCGCACGATGACCTGAAGCACCTCGCGCACCGACAGGTGGCGGGTGACCGCGAGCACCGCCGAACTGACGGCGTGCAGAATCTCCTCAGGTTCGTCTTGCACAGCTTCACACTAGGTCGTACCCCCGGTAGGAGTGCCACGGGTACGTTGGTCCTACGCCCATCTGCCCAGGCCACCGAGGCCCGCGGCCCGATGTACGGCGAGCGCCGCCTGCCTAGCGTCGGCCCCATGACGAAGAACGCGCTCATCACCGGCGCCTCCCGGGGCCTTGGACTGGCCCTCACCCGGGCCCTCGTCGAAGAGGGCTGGCGCCTTGTCATCACCGCGCGCGGCGTGGCCGCCCTGGACCAGGTCACCGCCGAGCTGGGGTCCGCCCAGGTCACCGCGCTGGCCGGGGACGTCGCCGACGCCGGGCACCGCAAGCTGCTCGCCGACGCCGCGCACGGCCTCGGCGGGCTGGACCTGCTGGTCAACAACGCGAGCGGACTCGGCACCACCCCGCTGCCGCCGCTGGCCGACTATCCGATCGACGACCTCACGGGGCTGTTCGCCACGAACGTCATCGCGCCGCTCGCACTGACCCAGGCCGTACTCCCCGGCCTGCGCGAGCGGCGGGGCGCGGTCGTGAACATCTCCTCCGACGCGGCCATCGAAGCCTACGAGGGGTGGGGCGGGTACGGCGCGACCAAGGCGGCGCTCGACCAGCTCTCCAACGTGCTGGCGGCCGAGGAGCCCGATGTGGCCGTCTGGTGGCTGGACCCGGGCGAGATGAACACCGCGATGCTCGCCGGCGCGGTGGGCCCGAAGGAGGCGAGCGGCGCGCCCGACCCGGAGTCCGTGGTGCCGACGATCCTGCGGCTGGTCCGTGAACGCCCGGGCAGTGGAAGGCTGGCCCACCGATGACCGTCCAGGCGTCCGCGTTCGACTTCGAGCTGCCGGCCGCACGCGAGGCGCACGAGCCGCCCGAGGCGCGCGGACTGACCAGGGACGGCGTACGGCTGATGGTGTCGTGGCGGGACACCGGGCACATCGCCCACCGCAGGTTCGCCGACCTGCCCGACCTGCTCGAACCCGGCGACCTGCTGGTGGTCAACGACTCCGCGACGCTGCCCGCCGCGGTACGCCTGGACAAGCTGGCCGTCCACTTCTCCACCGAACGGGAGGACGGCTCCTGGCTGGTCGAGCTGCGCCACCGGACGCAGGCCGGCGGCACCAGGCCGTACGGCGGGGGCGCGCCCGGCGAGTGGCTCCCCCTGCCCGGCCAGGCGACCCTGCGGCTGATCGAACGCGAGACGCCCCGGCTCTGGCGGGCCCGCCTGGACCGCGACGTGCGGACCTACCTCGGGGAGCACGGCGTGCCGATCCGCTATTCCTACATCGCGCGGGACTGGCCGCTCGCCGACTACCAGACGGTGTTCGCGAGGGTGCCGGGCAGCGCGGAGATGCCGAGCGCGGCCCGGCCGTTCAGCCAGCGGCTGGTCACCTCGCTCGTGGTACGCGGCATCGGCATCGCGCCGGTGACCCTGCACACGGGCGTCGCCTCGCCGGAGCGGGACGAGCCGCCCTACCAGGAGTGGTTCTCGGTGCCCCCCGCGACCGCGCGGCAGGTGAACCTGGCGCGCGCCTCGGGGGCGCGGGTCATCGCGGTCGGCACGACCGTCGTACGCGCACTGGAGTCCGCCGCGGGCGACGACGGCCGGGTACGGGCCGCCGCGGGGTGGACCGACCGCGTGGTGACCCCGGAGATCGGGGTCCGTGCGGTGGACGGGCTGGTGACGGGCCTGCACGAACCGCGCTCCAGCCACCTGATGATGCTCGCCGCGATCGGCGGCGGCGAGCTCATCGCCCGCGGGTACGAAGAGGCGCTGGCGAAGGAGTATCTGTGGCATGAGTTCGGGGACACGCATCTGATCCTCACGCGGTGAAAGGCACACTATTGCCTCCACAACCACCTGAATAACAAATGCATCAGGATTCAACCACGAATCGGTTCTACGCGGCGGGTCATAGATCATGATAGAGCGCAGCGAATCATCCGCAGGGCAACTGGGATCAGCGGCGAAGATTCGTCAGGGCGCGGTCTCCGTGCCGCCCCCCGCCGCGTAAGAACCCCTTTCGCACCC
>NZ_POUA01000928.1 GCF_003236385.1 Spongiactinospora gelatinilytica | reverse complement strand
GATAAGGTTGACAACGAGATAATTCATAAGAAATTGTTGACGGTGATCGGTTCAGCCGAACGCCCATTTGGATATTGGACAGCCCTAGTTCACAAAAGGTTTCGATTTTAATTCGTTCGGAATAGGTTATACTAGACAAAAGATCAGCCCCTAAAAGATGGGTTTGTGGTAAACACCATTTTAAAGGAAGCTGATCTTTTTTTGTCCGAACAGCGTTCGGATTAATTTTACAATCTACCAAATGGAAATCAAAACGTTATAAATTCAAGATTAAATACAGATAATCTAGGGAAAGGAGAATTTTTTTGAAGGCAACGTTACAGAAAATCGGGACGGCACTCAATAAACGCATGGGGATCATCAAAGCATAATTTGTATTCTCTGTCCTGTTATTTG
>NZ_POUA01000927.1 GCF_003236385.1 Spongiactinospora gelatinilytica | reverse complement strand
GTATCATCGTTTACGGCGCGCCAAGTCGCAGAACCACCCATCGACTCAATGACAATGTGGCCGGTATCTTCGTAAACATCTTGTCGCCCTTCGATGTAGTAATCGTAAACAATCACATTTTCATCTTCGTGCTGTTTGATGACTGTTAACATACCACTCTCGTTTCCAACTTCTCAACAGTTACTTATTATCCTTACAATTATAACGCGAGTATCCTGATTAACACAAACGGCGGTCGGCCGAACTTGTGAGTTCACCCAGGCAAATCGCTCCGTCACACCCCAACCACCATGCCAGCAGCCGAGATACACTCATGATTTTTTGATTATCGTCCAAGGTAACTGGTAGACGAAATTCAACATCATGCAGGCAAAATAAAAGAGGGCCCAGTTACCCAGGTC
>NZ_POUA01000926.1 GCF_003236385.1 Spongiactinospora gelatinilytica | reverse complement strand
ATTATTAACACCATTTCAAACTCCAAAAAGCAGACCCCCGTTCGAGTGTTTATTGCCGGAGAAAAACTATATCAATTACAAATACCGAATGAAATTGAAGCTTTTATTTCACCAACTTCTGGAACTCTTTTTGGTGAATGGAAATACGTTAAAGCACTATTAGAATCATCTTCTCAAATCACACACTATCGAGTCGAAAACGATAGTCGAAATTCTGCAGTTCCTCTTCTGGACAAAAAGGAAGTCAATGCCCGAATTGAGCCAGGCGCTATCATCCGTGATCAAGTTTTAATTGGCAACAATGCAGTTATCATGATGGGCGCTATTATTAATATCGGCGCTGAGATTGGGGCCGAAACAATGATCGATATGGGCGTCGTCCTTGGTGGGCGGGCTCTAGT
>NZ_POUA01000925.1 GCF_003236385.1 Spongiactinospora gelatinilytica | reverse complement strand
GCCTCGGACAGGGAGTCCGGGGCGGGCCGGGTGGTGGCCGAGGAAGGAGTGCCCGCTTGAGGGGAAGTCCCCGGCTTGGGATGTGCGGCTTCGGGAGCCGAGTGCGGGTCGCCGGACGCCCGCTCAGTGGCGGCCGAGGTATGGCCCGGTTCGGGATGCCCGGCCCCAGGCGCCGGCCCAGGGGCGGGCGAGGGAGAAGTGCCGGCTTCAGCGGAGATCCCGGGCTCGGGATGCCCGGCTCCAGGGGCCGATTGGGGGGTGCCGGGAGCACTCTGGGCAGGCGAGGGCGCGTTCACACCCAAGGCGGCCGAGGTACGGCCCGGTTCGGGCTGCGCGGCCCCAGACGTCGGCCCAGGGGCGGGCGAGGGCGAAGTGCCGGCTTCAGCGGAGATCCCGGGCTCG
>NZ_POUA01000924.1 GCF_003236385.1 Spongiactinospora gelatinilytica | reverse complement strand
ACGCACCACGCTTTACGAGCCGGCGCGCCCGCGTCGCGTCGTCTTGGCTGAACCATCGTGAACGATCTGCAACATCCATCGCCCGCTCAATTGAAGGACAATCTATGACTCTTCCCGCCATTGCCGTCGTCGGCGGCACCGGTAATCTGGGCGCTGCGATCGCCTGGCGGCTGGCGCGTGCCGGCTATCCCGTGACGATCGGATCGCGCAACGCCGAAAGTGCGGAAAAGGCCGCCGCGGAATTGGGCCATGGACTGCGTGCCGGCGCCAATGTGGATGTCGTCGCGAATGCGGACATCATCATCGTAACGGTGCCCTTTGCCGCGCAGGAGGCGACGCTTCGCGACATCGCGCCGCATGTCGTTGGCAAGTTGGTCGTGGATACGACCGTTCCCCTCGTCC
>NZ_POUA01000923.1 GCF_003236385.1 Spongiactinospora gelatinilytica | reverse complement strand
CGAATTAGTTCGTGCCCTTGGATTTGGCTCTGATGAAGAAATCATCGATATTTTTGGTGGTTCTGATAGTTTAGATTTCACTCTTGATAAAGATGTTCATAAGAATCCCGAAGATTCACGGGTTGCTGAATCATTGAAGGATATTTACGAACGTTTGCGTCCTGGTGAACCTAAGACTGCAGATAGTTCAAGAAGTTTGCTAACTGCGCGCTTCTTTGATCCAAAACGTTACGACATGGCTCCAGTAGGTCGTTACAAAGTAAATAAAAAACTTAGCCTTAAGACTCGTCTTTTAGGTCAAACCCTAGCTGAAACATTAGCTGATCCTGATACAGGGGAAGTTATTGCTCAAAAGGGTGAAATGGTCAACAAAGACGTAATGAAGAAATTAGCAGTTTTCCTT
>NZ_POUA01000922.1 GCF_003236385.1 Spongiactinospora gelatinilytica | reverse complement strand
CCGGTGACGGGGCGTCTGTCTCCGCGCCCGCCGTCCGGTGTGCCCGGTCGGAGGCGTGGTCCGGTATCCGCGCGTTGACGCCGGAGGCGTACTCCGCTGACGGGCCGTCTGCTTCCGCGCCCGCGGTCTTGCGTGTCCGGTTCATACCGAGATCGGCTGCCCGTATGTCCGCTTCTGCGGCGTACTCCGGTGACGGATCGTGTGCCTGTGTGTCGGCGTCTGTGGTGTGGCCCGGCGTTGTGGGCGGTTGATCCGTCGTCGGTGTCGCCTTCGCCTCCTTCGGCGTCGTCGGTGCGGGCGGCGCGCCGCCCGCCTGCGCCGCGCCTGCGTTCACGCCGCGAAGGCGACGTCGAGCTGCCATGCATCAAGCACCCCCCGTGCACCTGTCTCTTATACCCATC
>NZ_POUA01000921.1 GCF_003236385.1 Spongiactinospora gelatinilytica | reverse complement strand
ATGCAGCTCTATCGCGCAGAAATGCCCGGTCCGCTGAAAGATAACAAAATGCGCCCGCGAATTGCGGAAACGGCGAAAACCCTGTGGTTGATTTATGTCTTGCTGACCGTCGCCTGTGCGCTGGCGTTGTGGTTTGCCGGAATGGATGCCTTTGATGCCATCGGCCATAGCTTTGCGACTATCGCTATTGGCGGCTTCTCGACACATGATGCCAGTATCGGTTATTTCGACAGCCCGACTATTAACACTATCATTGCTATCTTCCTGCTGATCTCCGGCTGTAACTACGGTCTGCACTTTTCACTGTTAAGTGGGCGTAGTCTGAAGGTTTATTGGCGCGATCCGGAATTTCGCATGTTTATCGGCGTACAGTTTACGCTGGTGGTTATTTGTACACTCGTAC
>NZ_POUA01000920.1 GCF_003236385.1 Spongiactinospora gelatinilytica | reverse complement strand
GCCCTCGAACGCGTCGCCCGCTGGGGCGACGGCTTCCTCGCCGCCGCGCCACCGACGTGGGCGGGCGACCTGTTCGACACCGTCCGCGCGTTCTGGAAGCAGTACGGCCGGGCCGGGCGGCCCCACATCGTCGCGCAGGTCAACATCGCACTCGGCCCCCAGGACGTGATCGACGACGCCCGCGCCAACATGCACGCGTACTACGCCTTCACCGGCATGGCCGACCAGATGGTCTCCGGCATGCTCACCACACCGGCGCAGATCCGCGACACGATCACCGCTTTCACCGACCTGGGCGCCGACGAGGTCGTGTGCTACTGCTACGGCCTGGACCCGTCCCAGGTAGACCGCCTAGCCGAAGCACTGTGACCACCCCCCGCCCATAACCGCCCCAAGGGGTGGAC
>NZ_POUA01000919.1 GCF_003236385.1 Spongiactinospora gelatinilytica | reverse complement strand
GATTACGGTCGTACAAAGAGAAGTATGTGACCGAGTGGGAACCAAAGTACATTGCGTACCGAAAACGTAATTCACTAATTTTCACCATTTTACAATTGCTACAAGTCGTTAATACCCGGGTGCACAAGTCTGAGCGGCACCGGCCAGTATGGTTGTTGAAACGATTGAAATAACTGAATCATGCACGTTGTTGATAAGACGCGCATTTTAGAATCAAGTTAGCCACTGTCTCAAAATTTTTTGGACAATAAAAAACATCAAGAACAGATATCCTGTATCATTGAAGTTCCTACACAAACAATGGAAGAGGATGTTGTCTTGATGCAGAAACAGGATAGTTTCTGCATCAAGACAACATCCTCTTCCATTGTTTGTGTAGGAACTTCAATGATACAGGATATCTG
>NZ_POUA01000091.1 GCF_003236385.1 Spongiactinospora gelatinilytica | reverse complement strand
GGGTGTCGTGCAGGGCGCGGATCTCCACGTGGCCTCCTGGACCCGGGTGCGGGATCACCCGGCCCGCGACGTCGATGGCGCCCGCGCTCGCCACCACCTCCATGTCCACGATCAGCCCGTCCGCGGCGAACCGCAGCCGGCGGTAGTCGCCGGCCCCGGCGCGCGTACCGATGGCCGGGGGAGCGGGGATCGGCCGGGCGGTGACCGCGCCGGGCACCCGCAGCCGGTAGGCGTCTTTGGCCGCCCCGGTGACGTGGCCGGGCACGGGATCGCGCGAGGCGGCCAGGTGCAGGGCCGCGATCAGCAGGTCGTCGCCGGTCATCGGACCGCCTCCCTGGTGTCCACGATCGTGCGCAGCCGGCGCAGGCAGCGCGCCCGCGTGGGCCCCACGCTGCCCGGGGGCATGCCCAGCCGTACCGCCAGCCGCTGCGTCCCGGCGTCCGGGGCCGTCGCCATCAGCCGCAGCAGCGAGCGGCAGGGCTCGTTCATGGACTCCACCGCCCGCCACAGCCGCCCCGCCTCATCGGCGTCGAGCACGGCCGAGGCGATGTCCGGTACGGCGGTGCGGGCCGCGTGCGCGGGCTCCTCCGCGGGAGAGGGCGCGGGGTGTTCGCGCCGCCGCCTGCCCGCCAGCCGGATCGCCTCCCTGCGGGTGGTGGTGACCAGCCACAGGCCGACGGCGTGCGGCTCGCGGATGCCGCCCATGCTCTCCAGCAGCCGCAGCCAGGCGGCCTGTACGGCGTCCTCCGCGTCGGCCGCCCCGAGCCCGCAGGCCCTCGCGGTGGACCACATGGCCGCCCCGAACCTGCTCACCAGCGCGTCCCACGCCTCCTGGTCGCCATGGGCGGCGGCGACCAGGAGTTCGCCGGGCCGCACGTCGTGCGTGCGCTCCTCCATGGCCGCCGCTCACAACCGGGCCGGGACGACGACGCCGAGGCCGGGCACCCGCTCGCCGCGTTCGGGGTCGAGCAGTTCGGCGGCGGCCTCCGCGGGGGCCTGGCCGTTGCGGGCGGCCTGCGCCACGGCGGCGCTGACCAGGGCGGTGGCGAAGGAGGTGCCGCTCCAGCGGGCGTACCCGCGAAACCCCTCGGTGTCCAGGAAGCTGCTGGCCAGCCACTCCCCGCGGGCGCAGGCATCGACCCACGGCCCGTGCGCGGAGAACGGGGCCGCGGCGCGCTCTGCGGTGTCCAGCGCGCCCACGGCGATCACTCCGGGGAGCGCGGCGGGCCAGAACGGGCGGGTCGAGGGCGTGTTGCCCGCGCAGGCGACGGCCACCGTGCCGGACTCGGTCAGCCCGGCCAGCGCCGCGGCCAGCAGCGGCGGGGGCCGGTCGCCCGGGGTGTGGCCGCCGAAGGAGAGGTTGAGTATCCCCGGCGGGTCGTGCCGCAGCCGGTGCAGGGCGCGCAGCACGCGGGCCTCGTCGCCGACGCCGTGTCCGTCCAGGACCTTGAGGACGCGCAGTCGTACGCCGGGCGCCCGCCGTACCAGCAGGCCCGCGATGAACGTGCCGTGGCCGGCCTGCGGGTCGAGGCGGCCGTCGTGGTCGGCGTCGGCCAGTTCGGCGGCGCTCATGCCGACCTCGCCGAACCACGGGGCGGGCTTCCACCAGGGGTGCTCGGTGATGCCGGTGTCGAGCACGGCGACCTGCGGCCCGCAGGGAGCCTCCGGCCCAGGTGTCCAGGCGATCGGCTCGGCCGGCACCGGGCGGGAGGCGGGGCCGCCGAACCACAACGGCTGCCCGACGAAGACGTGGTTGGGCGAGACGATGTGGCCGCGTTCGCCGAGGTCGGCGGCGACCTGGAGCGGGTCGACGCCGGCGGTCAGGCGTACGGTGCACACCCCGCCGGCCTCCGAGGCGGCGTGCGTCCAGCGCCCCAGGGCGCCGGCGCCGCGCAGGTCGGTGATCAACTGGCCCGGGCGAATGAGGGCGGGAGGCTCTCCAGAGCGTTCCACGATCGCGATGTCAGGATCCACAGCAGCTCCGTGGTGTTCGGCACGGCCGATGGCGTGCCCGCGTCGGGTAATCGACGGGTAATCGATCGGTCACGCAGTGTATCTTGCGGATGGGAGTGCTGTGTCAAGTGGCACTGGCGCAACACATAGGTATGACCCCGCCTCTGGTGTCACGTCACGACCGACGGTAGTCTCTCCTACAGTCACTTGTGATCATCCCAGTACGAGGCCGTTGGGGAAGGCGCACCTCGTACCGAAACGGGAGGTCCGGTGTCTGCTCGTGGCGTGCTTTACGTCCACTCGGCTCAGCCTGCGCTGTGCCCGCACATCGAATGGGCGGTCGCGGGCGTCCTTGGCGTGCCCGTCGACCTGAGATGGACTCCTCAGCCCGCCGCGCCTGGCACCGTGCGCGCGCAGGCGGAGTGGGAGGGGCATCCGGGCACCGCCCCGGCCGTCACGTCCTCACTCATGGGCTGGCAACGGATCCGGTTCGAGATCACCGAAGATGCCTCGCCGGGGATCGACGGCTCCCGGCACGCCTACACGCCGACCCTCGGCGTCTTCACCGCGGTCATCGGCGCGAGCGGTGACATCCTGGTGCCCGAGGACCGGCTGCGGGCGGCCATGCTGACCGCCGCGCAGGGCCGGGGCGTGCTACAGGACGAGCTTGACAAGTTGCTCGGCCGTCCCTGGGATGAGGAGTTGGAGCCCTTCCGCTACGCGGGAGACGGGGCGCCGGTCCGCTGGCTGCACGCCGCCGTGTAGCCGCGGGCGAGGCCGCCTGGCACGTCGCGCGTGTGCGCGGTCGGGGAAGCCGCACACCCGCCGGCGGGTACGGCGAAGCCCCCGCACCGATCATCGGTGCGGGGGCTTCGCCGCTTACGATCATGTTGTGTCACGCAAAAGCGTGACAAATCGCCCTCAGAGCGGGATGTTGCCGTGCGCTCCACGGGCCGGGGTGGCCTGCGCGAGGACCTTCACGATGGCCCCGCGGGTGTTCGCCGGCTCCAGGATCTCGTCCACGACGCCCAGCTCCATCGCCCGGGCCAGCCCGCCGGTCATCTCCTCGTACTCGGCGGCCAGCCGCTCCTCCAGGGCCGGGCGCTCCTCTTCGGACACCGCGGCGAGCTGACGCCGCTTCAGCAGGCGCACCGCCGCCTTGGTGCCCATCACGCCCATCTCGGCGGTCGGCCAGGCGAAGACCCGGGTGGCGCCCAGGGAGCGGGAGTTCATGGCGATGTAGGCCCCGCCGTACGCCTTGCGGGTGATCAGCGTCACCCTCGGCACGGACGCCTCGGCGAAGGCGTGCAGCAGCTTGGCGCCCCGGCGCACGACCCCGTCGTGCTCCTGGCCGACGCCCGGGAGGTAGCCGGGCACGTCCACCAGGACGACCAGCGGCACCCCGAAGGCATCGCACATCCGGACGAACCTCGCGGCCTTCTCGGCGGAGGTCGCGTCCAGGCAGCCGCCCAGCCGCATCGGGTTGTTGGCGATCACCCCGACCGTACGGCCGGCCATCCGCCCCAGGGTGGTGACGATGTTGGGGGCCCACTTCGGGTGCAGTTCCACGCCCGGCTCGTCCAGCAGCCCCTTGACCAGCGGCTTGACGTCGTACGCGCGGCGCGGCGACTCGGGCAGCAGGTCGCTGAAGTCGATCTCCTTGACCTCCGAGGCGCGCGTCCGGCCCTGGTGCCCGAGGAGTACGGCCAGCCGCCTGGCCTGAACCAGCGCCTCCGGCTCCGACTTGGCCACGACGTGGACCACGCCGCTGCGCTTGCTGTGCGGCTCGGGCCCGCCGAGCCCCGCCATGTCGATCTTCTCGCCGGTGACGCTGTGCACCACGTCGGGGCCGGTCACGAAGATCCGGCCCTGGTCGGCCAGCACCACGATGTCGGTGAGGGCCGGGCCGTAGGCCGCGCCCCCGGCCGCCGGGCCGACGACCACGGAGAGCTGTGGAACGACCCCGGACGCCTTGGTCATCGCGGCGAAGACCCGCCCGACCGCGTGCAGCGACTCCACGCCCTCGGGGATCCGCGCGCCGCCGGAGTGCCAGATGCCGATGATCGGCACGCGCTCCCTGACCGCCACGTCGTAGGCGTGCACGATGTGCTCGCAGCCCGCACTGCCCATCGCGCCGCCCTGCGTCCTGGCGTCGTTGCAGAAGGCGACCACCGGCACGCCTTCGACGCGCCCCATGGCGGCGAGGGCGCCGCTGGTGTCCTCTGGAGTGATCAGGCGGAGCGAGCCCTCGTCGAGCAGCGCCGCGAGGCGCACCTGGGGATCGCGAGGATCCGCGGCCTCCTCGTCGGAGGCCGTGCTCACCACCCTGTTGTCAAGTACCGTCATGAGCGACTCCTCAGTGAGTGGTGAAGGCGATCGCGACGTTGTGGCCGCCGAAGCCGAACGAGTTGTTGATCGCGGCGAGGTCGCCGCCGGGCAGCTTGCGCGGCTCGCCCGAGACGATCTCCACCTCGATGCCGTCGGCGGGGTCGTCGAGGTTGGCGGTGGCCGGCACGATCCGCTCGTGCAGGGTGAGCGCGGTGAAGACCGACTCGATGCCGCCGGCGCCGCCGAGCAGGTGGCCGGTCAGCGACTTGGTCGCGGTGACCAGCGGGTGGCCGCCGATCGCCTCCTTGATCGCATGCGTCTCGATCTCGTCGCCGATGGGCGTCGAGGTGGCGTGCGCGTTGACGTGAATGATGTCGCTCGGGTCGAGCCCGGCGTCGCGGATCGCGAACTGCATGGCCTGCTGCCCGCCGACGCCGCTCGGCTCGGGGGCGGAGATGTGATGGCCGTCGCTGGTGTATCCGGCGCCCGCGGCGACCGCGTAGACGCGCGCGCCCCTGGCCCTGGCGTGCTCTTCGGATTCGAGCACCAAGATGCCCGCCCCCTCGCCCAGCACGAAGCCGTCCCTGCCCTTGTCGAACGGCCGGGAGGCGCGCTGCGGCTCGTCGTTGCGGGTGGACATGGCCCGCATCGCGGCGAAGGACGCCACGTTGAGCGGGTGGATGGCGGCCTCGGTGCCGCCGGCCACGACCACGTCGGCCCGCCCGGAGCGGATCATGTCGATCGCGTAGCCGATGGACTCGGCGCCGGTGGCGCAGGCGCTGGCCGCGGCGTGGGCTCCGGCCCGCGCGCCGAGGTCGATGCTGATCCAGCCGGCCGAGCCGTTCGGCATGAGCATGGGCACGGTGAACGGCGAGAGCCGGTTCCAGCCCTTCTCACGGTAGGTGTCGTAGGCGGCCAGGATCGTGGTGATCCCGCCGATGCCGCTGCCGACCACCACGCCCAGGCGCTCGCCGTCGACCTTGGGGGCCCCGGCGTCCTGCCAGGCCTCCCTGGCGGCGATGAGCGCGAACTGCTCGGCGCGGTCGAGCCGGCGCATCTCCGGCCGCGGGAGCACCTCGGCCGGGTCAACCGCGGCCACGCCGGCGAACTTCACCGGTACCGTGTCGACCCAGTCCTGGGTGAGGGTGTCGATACCCGACCGACCGGCGAGGAGCGCCGACCAGGTCGAACCCACGTCCCCACCGAGGGGCGTCGTCGCGCCGAGCCCGGTGACGACGACACGTACCTGGTCCCTAGCCACTTTGTGTGCACTCCTCTTGGTCGGTTGTGAAAATCCCGGGCATCCGCCCGTGGACGGCCGCGGTGGGCCCGCGCCCGCCCCACGGACTAGCCCTGAATGAAGGTGATGACGTCCTTGACGGTCTTGAGGTTCTTGAGCTGGTCGTCCGGGATCTCGACGTCGAACTCGTCCTGGGCGGCGACGGCGATCTCGACCATGGACAGGGAGTCGATGTCGAGGTCGTCCACGAAGTTCTTCTCCGGGGTCACCTCGGAGGCCGGGATGCCGGTGATCTCGTTAATGATCTTCCCGAGGCCGTCCAGGATCGCCTGCTCGGTGATGGCCATGTCGCGATAACTCCTTGATTGGTTTCTTTTGCGTGGAATCGGGTCTTGCGGTCCGTACGGCGACGCCGTACAGGTCTCAGGGAAGCTCGACCACCTGGGCGGCGAAGGTCAGCCCGGCGCCGAACCCGAGCAGCAGGGCCAGCCCGCCGGACGGGACCTCGCCGCGCTCGATCATGCGAGACAGCGCCATCGGGATGGACGCCGCCGAGGTGTTGCCGGCGAGCACGATGTCACGGGCGATGACGGCGTTGTCCGCGCCGATCTTGCGGGCGATGGACTCGATGATCCGCAGGTTGGCCTGGTGCGGGACGAAGGCCGCGAGCTCCGCCGGGTCGATCCCGGCGCGGTCGCAGGCGTCCTTGGCCACGGGGTGCAGGGCGGTGGTGGCCCAGCGGAAGACGGTCTGGCCCTCCTGGTGCAGGAACGAGTTGCGGTCCTTGACGATGATCGCGTCGGACTTGTCGCCGTCGCTGCCCCAGACCACCGGGCCGATGCGGGGCACGTCGGAGGGGCCGACGACCACGGCGCCCGCGCCGTCGGCGAAGATCACCGCGGTGGAGCGGTCGTTCCAGTCCAGCCAGTGGGAGAACTTCTCGGTGCCGACCACCAGCACGTTTTGCGCCGAGCCGGAACGGACCGCGTCGGCCGCGGCGGACAGGGCATAGCAGAACCCCGCGCAGGCGGCGTTGACGTCGAAGGCCCCGGGGGCGTGGATGCCCAGACGGGAGGCGACCCGCCCGGCCGCGTTGGGAATCTGCGACTCCATCGTGCAGGTGGCCACGAGCACCAGGTCGATGTCGGCCGAGGACAGGCCGCTGGCGGCCACCGCCTTGCCCCCCGCGTGTACCGCAAGGTCGACCTCGGTCTCGTCCGGCGAGGCCAGCCGCCGTTCGGCGATGCCGACCCGGCTTTGGATCCACTCGTCGCTGGTATCCATGGTCTTGGCCAGGTCGTCGTTGGTCACGACGTTGGCCGGTTGGTAGTGGCCGAAGGCCAGAATCTTGGCGCCGGGAGCGCCCTGTGCGAGTTTCACTTGAGCAGCTCCCTGGCGCTGTCGAGGTCGTCGGGGGTCTTGAGGGCCACGGTGGCCACCCCGCTCATGCCGCGCTTGGCCAGGCCGGTCAGCGTGCCGCCGGGAAGCAGCTCGATCATCCGGGTGACGCCCATCTCGGTCATGGTGGCCATGCAGCGGTCCCATCGGACCGGGCTCGCGACCTGCTCCACCAGGCGGGACAGGAGGTCGGCGCCACTGGAGACCGGTGCGCCGTCGAGATTGGAGAGCAGTGTGACCTGCGGGTCGGCGGGCGTCACACCGGCCGCCGCGGCGCGCAGCCGCTCTACGGCGGGCGCCATGTGCACGGTGTGGAACGCTCCCGCCACGGAAAGCGAGACCAGGCGGGCGCGGGCCGGCGGGTCGCTCTTGAACGCGGCCAGCTCTTCGAGGGTGCCCCCGGCGACGATCTGCCCGGCGCCGTTGATGTTGGCGGGCGTGAGCCCGTGCCGCTCGATCGCGGCCAGCACCTCCGGCTCCTCGCCGCCGAGGATCGCCGTCATGCCGGTCTCGGTCAGCGTGGCCGCCTTGGCCATGGCCTGCGCGCGCTCGCGGATCAGCTCCAGGGCCTGCGCCGGAGTGAGCGCCCCGGCGATGGCCGCGGCGGCGAACTCGCCCACGCTGTGCCCGGCCGCGAGGTCGGGCGTGCCGCCCAGCTCCGCGGTGGCGGCCAGCGCGGCGGCGACCAGGAGGGGCTGGGCGACCGCGGTGTCGCGGATCTCCTCAGCGCTTCCTGTGGTGCCGCAGGCGGCGAGATCCAGGCCGACGATCTCCGACCACGCGGCCATGCGGTCCGCGAATCCGGGCAGGTCGAGCCATGGAGCGAGGAAGCCTGGTTTCTGGGCGCCTTGGCCCGGAGCGACGATGACGAGCACGAAATCCAGCCTGCCCTGTAGAAGTTCACCACCCGGATAGAAATCCGTACGAACTTTGTCCACGGTTTGTTGTAGGGATCCTACAGTTCGTACGGACCACTAATGACGTGACAAGGGTCAGGTAACGGGTGATTCGGTCAGCCTGCCCAAGATCAGGCCGACCTGGAGGGTGAAGGCGGAACGGCCTTCGGTGGGCTGGTAACCGGTCAGTTCGGTGATCTTCTTGAGGCGGTAGCGCACGGTGTTGGGGTGCACGAACAGCAGCCGGGCGGTGGCCTCCAGGGACGTGCCCTGCTCCAGGTAGGTGGCCAGGGTGTCGAGCAGCGGCGTGCCCGCCAGCGGGAGGTAGACGTTCTCGATGAGCTGCGCGCGGGCGTCGTCGTCGCCGTCGATGGCCCGCTCGGCGAGCAGTTCGTCGGCGTTGACCGGGCGCGGCGCGTCGGGCCAGCCGCCCGCCGCGCGCAACCCGGCCAGCGCGGCCCGCGCCGAGCGGGCCGCGGTGTGCAGGTCGGGCACCTCCGGGCCGATCACGATCGGCCCGGTGCCGAACCGCGGCGCCATCTGCCTGGCCGCCGACGCGGCGTTCTCCGCGCCGCCGACGATCACGATCAGCCGGTCGCCCTGGACCCCGGCCAGCAGGTCCATCCCCGTCCTGCGGCCCCGCTCGCGCAGCCCGTCGATGATCGACTCCGGCTTGCCCGGCGGTGTACGGCCGGCCAGCACCACCACGGGGGAGGACGTCCAGCCGAGCGCCGCGGCCCAGGAGTGCAGGCCGTCGTCCACCTCGCCCCTGACCAGGGCGTCCACGATGAGGGCTTCGAGCCGCGCGTCCCACGCGCCGCGCACCTCCGCCTCGCGCGCGTAGACCTGCGCCGCCGCGAAGGCGACGTCGCGGGTGTAGCGGAGCATGGCCTGTTCGAGCTGGTCGCCGCCGCCGGGTGCGGCCAGGTCGTCCACCTGCGCCTCGACCACCTCCACCACGACCCGGACGATGTCCACCGTCTGCTGGAGCGAGATCGAGCGCTTCAGCTCACGCGGCGCGGTGCCGAAGAACTCGATGCTCGGGGTGGGCCTGCCCTCGCCCGCGTGCTGGAACCACTCGACGAACGCGGCGATGCCGGCCTGTGCCACCAGGCCGACCCATGAGCGATCCTCCGCCGACAGCGCGCGAAACCACGGCAGCCGCTCGTCCATCCGCGACATGGCCGCGGTGCCGAGGGTGCCCATCGCGCGTTCGAGCCGCCGCGTGGTGTCCGCGCGGGCCTTGCCGCCGCTCTCGACGTCCGCGGCGGGTCCCCCGCCGGGCACGGGACTGCCGGACTGCCTTTCCGATGCCTCGGTCACGTTCCTAGAGTGCCAGGTCACTCGGGGTGCTCACGCGCGTACCCGAATCACAGCACCGCCACGGCGGTGATCAGACCGAGAACCAGGTGGATCACCGCGAGCAGCCGCGCGCCGGGCTGCGGACGCGTCTCGCGTACCAGGTCGTGCACCGATATGCCGATGATGTGGTCGAACAGCAGCATGGCCACCGTCTGCACGGCGATGCCCACCATGCCGAAGGTCAGGGTGGTGAGCAGCCCCTCGTGCAGTTCGCCGCTGGAGGACCACATCGAGGCGGCCACGATGAGCCCGATGGAGGTCAGGCCGGAGGAGGCGAGCAGCGTGGCGTTGGGGTTGCGGTCGGTCTTGATGAGGTCGCGCAGGTTGCCGGGGATGGCCAGGTCGATCACGAAGAAGCCGATGATCAGCAGCAGTACGCCCAGTGTCGCGTAGGCCAGGATGGCGAGCGCGCCGCGGCCGAGGTCGTCGCCGAGGTCGTCGCCGAGGTCGTCGGCGAGTGGGGCGGCCAGGGCGGTCACCATCTGGCATGACTCCTAGTGGTCGCGGAGCCTGCCGTCCCTGCCGGGCACGGCGGTACGCCGGGACGCGGTAAGTGGGGCTCACGATGGACGGTAACCCCAACAGATTACTGGTATGCACGGCATTACCGCACTTACCGGACTTCCGCTCTCTCGGCCGCCGGGGGCGCGGGAATGTCGGTGGGCAGGCGTAGTTTCGGAGTGTGAACCGTACCGATCGGCTGTACGCGCTCGTCGAGGAGCTGCGGGCGATCTCCCCTCGATGCCGGTCCGCGGCGGACCTGGCTGCTCGGTTCGAGGTGAGCGTGCGCACGATCGAGCGCGACATCGCGGCTCTGCAACAGTCCGGCGTCCCCATCTACCCCCAGCCCGGCAGGCGCGGCGGCTACGTGCTCGACAAGGCGATGTCGCTGCCCCCGCTCAACTTCACCCCGGCCGAGGCGGTGGCCATCGCGGTCGCGCTCGGCGGGGCGGGCGGCCGGCCGTTCGCCCGGCACGCGCGCACCGCGCTGCGCAAGGTCGTCGCGGCCATGCCCGGCGGCGACAGCGAGCGGGCCAGGGAGCTGGCCGCCCGGGTGCGGCTGTTCGACCAGGCCGAGGCCGACGACGCGGCGGCCTCGGCCGACGTGGCCCGGGTGATCGAAGACGCGCTCCAGCACCGCCGGGTCCTGCGCCTCGGCTACCAAGACGGCAAGGGCGCGGTGACCACCCGCGACGTGGAGCCCGGCGTCTTCCTGGGCGGCCGGGGCGGCTTTTGGTATCTGGTCGGCTACTGCCGATTACGCGAAGACGTGCGGGTCTTCCGCCTCGACCGGATCACCGCGGCCGCGCTCACCGGGGAGCGCTGCCCGGAACGGGCGCCCGAGGAGTTCACGACCGACCTGCCCGACATGGTCCTGCGCAATCCGGCGCTCGACTGACCGGCCGAAAACCCCACGACCGGCCGGACACGCGTCCGAAAAAACCGACAGGCAGTTGTCGCCCGGCCCGGTGACCATTGACCTGTCCGATCTGTCCGACCTGTCCCAAACCTCGGCTCCGAGACTTCCCGGGCACGCCGCCCACCGCCGATCGGCGGCGCGCCCGGGAAACACCCCGCGTCCCGCCGCCTTACACCTCGCTAACCCGCGCGGCCCTAGACATGGACGCGTCGTCGCGCGGCGAAGGCCCGCGCGGTCTCGGAGGTGCGTGCAGATGAGAGTCCGGCGTGCGGTCGTGCTCACCGGCGTGGTGGCGGCGCTTTCCGCGCTCACGGCATGCGGCCAGCAGGCGTCGTCCAGCGGGGTCGCCTCGGTGGCCGGCACCGGGCGGGCGGGCGCCTCGGCGTCGCCGTCCCCCTCGGTCTCGGCCGACCCGGCCAAGTTCGCCCGGTGCATGCGCGAGCACGGCATCAAGATCAACGAATCCAAGGGGGGCGGAATGGTCACCGCCCGGGTCACGAAGGGCGACAAGACGAAGATGGAGGAGGCGCACAAGGCGTGCGGCAAGTACATCGAGGGGGCCATCGCCGAGCGGATGAACGACCCGAAGACGCACGACGCCATGGTCAAGTTCGCCGCGTGCATGCGCGAGAACGGCATCGACATGCCGGACCCGCAGCCCGGCAAGGGGTTCCCGGCGCTGGCCAAGCCGGCCAAGCGCCCCAGGGGTGACGCCGCCATGGAGAAGGCCGTGAAGGCGTGCCAGGACCACCTCCCCGGAGGTCGCACCAAGCGCCCCTGATCCCTAGGCGGGGGACCGCTCCCCGGTCGCGGGGAGCCGGACCACGACGGACAGGCCGCCGTCCGGGCGCGCGGTGGCGGCGGCCGACCCGCCATGCGCCACGGCGATCGCGCGGACGATGGACAGCCCGAGCCCCGACCCCGAAGACGAGCCGATCCTGTCGTGCAGCCGCCGGAACGGCTCGAACAGGTCCGCCACGTCGTGGGGCGGAATGGCCACGCCGTCGTTCTCCACGGTGAGCACGACCTCCCCCGGCTCGCCGGACTCGGCCGCCAGCCGCACCCGCAGCTCCCCGCCCTTCAGGTTGTACTTCACCGCGTTCTCCACCAGGTTGAACGCACACCGTTCGAGCAGCAGCGCCTCGCCGGCCGTCCACACCTGCGGCAGGTCGGCCGTCACGGTGACGCGCCGCCGCTCGGCCGCGGGCCCGACCTGGTCGAGCACCCCGCGCACGATCTGCCGCAGGTCCACCGGGTTGCGGGCGATCACCTCGTGCTCCGAGCGCGCGAGCAGCAACAGCCCCTCGATCAGGCGTTCGTGCCGGGCGTTGGTGCCGAGCAGCGCCTTGCCGAGCGCGCGCAGGTCGTCGGAGGCGTCCGGCTCCTCCAGCGCCACCTCGATCAGCGTGCGGTTGATGGCGATGGGCGTGCGCAGCTCGTGTGAGGCGTTGGAGACGAACCGCCGCTGCCCGTCGAAGGCGCGTTGCAGCCGGTCCAGCATCGCGTCGAAGGTGTCGGCCAGCCGTTTGACGTCGTCGCGCGGCCCGCGCAGCGCGATCCGCTCGTGCAGGGTGCTCTCCGAGAGGCGCTCGGCGGCGGAGGTCACCCGGCGCAGCGGGCTCAGCGCGCGGCCGGTCATCGCCCACCCGAACAGCACACCGGCCACCCCCACGCCCAGCATGATCAGAACGGAGTTGCGCAGCACGTCGGCGAGCACCGCGGCCCGGCCGGCCTCCAGCCGTTCGAGCACGGTGGTGCCGAGGAAGTCCGCCGACCTGCCCACCGGCCCCTGCACCGGCCCCTGCACCGGCCCCTTTACCGTTCCGCGCCGGGCGAACGCTTCCTCGCCCGGCCGTACCGGCGGCCCTTCGGTGGGCCGGGCCACGTCGACCGCCTTGGTCAGGGCGGCCAGCGGCTTGCCCGCCACGAACTGGTCCTGGATGGCGCGCTCGGTGAACAGGTAGGTCACCCACACCAAGGTCGCGCCCCCCAGCAGGAACAACAGGCTGTAGAGCAGCATGAGCCGGGCGCGCAGCCCGATGCCCGAAACCCGCGCGCCGGCGGCGGACAGGCCGGCCGCGGCCCGCCGTACCGGCCTCACAGGCGGTACCCCGCGCCGAGCACGGTCTCGATGACCGGCGGGTCGCCGAGCTTCCTGCGCAGGGTCGCCACGGCGACCCGCAGCGCGCCGGTGCCCGCGTCGTAGTACTCGTCCCAGGCCCGCGCCAGCAGATCGCGGGGCGAGACGGGCGCGCCTTCGGCCAGCATCAGCTCCTTCAGCAGGGCGAACTCCCGCCTGGTCAGACCGACGGCCCTGCCGTCCCTGGTCACCGCGCGGGTGGCCGGGTCCAGCCGCAGGCCCGCGCGCTCCAGCACCCTGGGCCTGGCCCGCGCGGTACGGCGGGCCAGCGCGCGCACCCGCGCCACGAGTTCGGCGAACGCGAACGGCTTGGGAAGATAGTCATCGGCCCCCAGCCCGAGCCCGGCCACCCGGTCGGTCACCGTGTGCGCCGCGGTCAGCATCAGCACCCTGCCGCCCGCGCCCGTCGCGACCAGGTGCCGGCACACGTCGTCGCCGTGCACGTCCGGCAGGTCGCGGTCCAGCACGACCACGTCGTAGTCGACGTACGACAGGCGTTCCATCGCCTCCGCCCCGTCGTAGACGACGTCCACCGCCATGGCCCTGCGCCGCAGCCCGCCCGCGATGGCGTCGGCCATCTCCGGCTCGTCCTCGACCACCAGCACGCGCATCTCACGCACCTCCGGTGACCAGCGTGAACCACCCGATGTTAGGAGCCGATAAGGCGACCGGCCCGATGATCGCGCTTACCCTGCGCTAACCCCCGTCGCCCTACACATCGGGTGGTGCCACGGGCGTGGGTCCCGTGGGCCGGAGGTGAGGACGATGAGACGTGACCGGCCGGCCTGCCCGGGAGGCGGCGGATGAGGCGCAAGGGGGCGCTGTTCGCCGGGGTCGCGGCGGTGGCGGTGATCGGCGGCGGCACATGGGCGGCGGTGAACTCCTCCCGGCAGGGCGGCCCCGAGCCCGGCGCCACCGCCGCGACCCCGCCGGCCACCGCCGAGATCACCAGGACCGACCTGGTCGACTCCGAGTCGGTGAGCGGCAAGCTGACCTACGCCGAGGAGCGCAAGGTGTCCTACACCGGCTCCGGCACCGTCACCGCCGTTCCCGCCGAGGGAAAGGTGATCAGGCGGGGCGGCGCGCTGCTCAAGGTCGACCGCCGCCCCATGGTGCTCATGTACGGCAGGCTGCCGCTCTACCGCGAGCTGAACTCCGGCGTGAGCGACGGGCCCGACGTGGAACAGCTCGAACGCAACCTCAAGGCGCTCGGCTACGGCGACGACCTCACCGTGGACGAGGACTTCACCTACGCCACCTCGGCCGCCGTCAAGGCGTGGCAGAAGGACCGCGGCCATCCGCAGACCGGCGCGGTGGACGCCGCCCAGGTCGTCTTCCTGGACGGGGCCGTGCGGGTGTCCGGCGTCTCGGTGGAGGTCGGCCGGAAGATCAACGGCGGCGAGGTGCTGACCGTGACCGGCACCCGCAGGATCGTCCAGGTGGACCTGAACACCGACGACCAGGCCCTGGCCCGCAAGGGCGCGCGGGTCACCATCGAGCTGCCGGGCGGCGAGGAGGTCAAGGGGCGCATCGTCCGCGTCGGCACGGTCGCCCAGCAGGTCAGCGCGGAGGAGGGCGGCGGCTCGACCATCGACGTGGAGATCTCGCTGGGCGGCCGGAAGACCGGCCGCCTGGACCAGGCGCCGGTCAACGTCGCCATGGAGAGCAAGCGGGTCAAGGACGTGCTCACCGTCCCGGTCGAGGCGCTGCTCGCGCTGCGCGAGGGCGGCTTCGGCGTGGAGGTCGTCGAGGGCGGCGCGACCCGCCTGGTCGCCGTGGAGACCGGCGCGTACGGCGGGGGGCGGGTCGAGATCACCGGCGACGGCCTCGCCCCGGGCATGAAGGTCGGGGTGCCCGCGTCGTGAGCGCCGTCAACGTCGTCGAACTGACCGGGGTCACCAAGGTCTACGCCGGTGACGTCGCCGCGCTGCGCGGAGTGGACCTGCGGATCGGCGCCGGGGAACTGCTCGCCATCGTCGGCCCCTCCGGATCGGGCAAGTCCACCATGCTGCACATGATCGGCACCCTGGACCGTCCCACCACCGGCACCGTCACCATCGCCGGCCACGACGTGGGCGGCCTGTCCGACCGGCGGCTGTCCTCGCTGCGGGCACGCCACCTGGGGTTCGTCTTCCAGCAGTTCCACCTGTCGGCGGGCGTCAGCGCGCTGGACAACGTGGCCGACGGCCTGCTGTACGGCGGGCCGCGAATGCGCGAGCGGCGCGAACGCGCGGCGGCGGCCCTGGAACGGGTCGGCCTCGGCCACCGCCTCGGGCACCGCCCGCACCAGCTCTCCGGCGGCGAGCAGCAGCGGGTCGCGGTGGCGCGCGCGGTGGTCGGCGATCCGCCGCTGCTGCTGGCCGACGAGCCGACCGGGAACCTCGACTCCGGCGCGGGGGCGGAGGTGCTGGCCGTACTCGCAGGCCTGCACGCGTCGGGCACCACGGTCGCGATCATCACGCACGACATGGAGATCGCCGGCTGGGCTCCCAGGCGGGTCAGGCTCAAGGACGGCCTGATCGTGTCCGACGACTCCGGCGACAGGGACGCAGCGGATGTCACGGCGGGGGTCGCGGGGGAGCGGCGATGAGCGACCGGCTCGCCACGACGCGGCTCACCCCCGGCGACGTCCTGCGCGTGGGCGCGGCGGGGCTGCGCGCCCGCCCGGCCCGGGTCGTGCTGTCCGCGTTCGGCATCGCGATCGGCATCGCGACGATGGTCGGCGTCATCGGCATCTCCGCCTCCTCGGCGGAGAGCCTGCTGCGGCAGCTGGACCGGCTCGGCACCAACCTGCTCACCGTGCAGCCCGGCAACACCCTGTTCGGCGACGCCGCCAAGCTCCCGATGGACGCGCTCGCCATGGTCCGCAGGATCGGCCCGGTCACCACGGCCTCGGCCACCGGTGACGTGGACGCGAGCGTACACCGCACCGACCGGATCCCCGAGGAGATCACCGGCGGCATCGCCGTACGGGCCGCCGACGGCGACCTCGTCAAGACCCTCACGGGCCGGGTGCGTTCCGGGACGTGGCTCAACGCCGCCACGGAGAAGTACCCCGCCGTCGTGCTCGGCGCGGTCTCCGCGCAGCGGCTCGGCCTGAGCAAGGCGGGCGGCAGGGTCTGGATCGGCGGCCGGTGGTTCACCGTGCTCGGCATCCTGGACCCGCTGCCGCTCGCCCCCGAGATCGACCGCTCGGCGCTGGTCGGCTTCCCGGCCGCCGAGCGGTACCTGGGCTTCGACGGCCACCCAACGATGATCTACGAGCGGTCGGAGGAGGCGGCGGTCGCCGACGTCCAGGCCGTGCTGCCGCGCACGGTCAATCCGGAAAACCCCGAGGAGGTGGAGGTCAGCCGCCCCTCCGACGCGCTGGCGGCCAAGGCCGCGGCCACCGGGGCGTTCACCGGGCTGCTGCTCGGCGCGGCGGTCACGGTCGGGTACGCCTACACGCGGGACTGGCCCTCGGTGGTGCCGCCCTGGGCGCTCGGCGGCGCCGTGGGCGCGACCCTCGTCATCGGCACCCTGGCCGGGCTCTACCCGGCGATGCGCGCCGCCCGCCTGTCGCCCACCGAGGCCCTGGCCACCACCTGAAAGGCGAAGGGCGCCCCGCCGCGCACGGCGGGGCGCCCCTCGTGTCGTTCGTGCTACAGGCCCATCGACTGGGTGTCGTTGGACTCCGCGCCGCCGGCCTCCGTCACGCCGTTCTTCAGGTGGTAGCGGCTGATCGCCTCGCGCAGGCGCTCGGTCTCGATCTCCCCCCGCCGGGCGAGCTGGGTCAGCACTGCCAGCGTGATCGACGCGGCGTCCACGTGGAAGTGGCGGCGCAGCGCCGAGCGGGTGTCGGACAGGCCGAACCCGTCGGTGCCGAGCGAGGCCCAGTCGCCGGGAATCCACCGGGCGATCTGGTCGGGCACCGCCCGCATGTAGTCGCTGACGCCCACGAACGTGCCCTGCACACCCGACAGGGTGCGGGTGATGTGCGGCACCTTCTGCTCGGCGTCGGGGTTGAGCAGGTTGTGCTCCTCGCAGGCGAGGGCGTCCCTGCGCAGCTCCGTCCAGGAGGTGGCCGACCATACCTCGGCGGCGACCTCCCACTCCTCGGCCAGCATCCGCTGCGCCTCAAGCGCCCAGGGCCCGGCCACGCCGGACACCAGGATGTTGGCCTTCGGCCGCTCCGCCGCCCCCTCGGGGGCCTGGGAGAGCCGGTAGAGGCCGCGCAGCAGCCCTTCCACGTCCAGGCCCTCGGGCTCGGCCGGCTGCGGGTAGGGCTCGTTGTAGACGGTGAGGTAGTAGAAGACGTTCTCCGGCTGCTCGCCGTACATCCGGCGCAGGCCGTCACGGACGATGTGCGCGATCTCGTACGCCCAGGACGGGTCGTAGGAGACCGCGGCCGGGTTGGTCGAGGCGATCAGCGGCGTGTGGCCGTCCTCGTGTTGCAGGCCCTCGCCGTTGAGCGTCGTACGGCCGGCGGTCGCGCCCAGCAGGAAGCCGCGCCCCATCTGGTCGCCGAGCTGCCACATCTGGTCGGCCGTGCGCTGCCAGCCGAACATCGAGTAGAAGACGTAGATCGGGATCATGTGCTCGCCGTGGGTGGCGTAGGCCGTGCCCGCGGCGGTCACCGATCCCATCGACCCCGACTCGCTGATGCCCTCGTGCAGGATCTGGCCCTCGGTGGACTCCTTGTAGGACAGCAGCAGGTTGCGGTCCACCGCCTCGTACGTCTGCCCATGCGGCGAGTAGATCTTCGCGGTCGGGAACATCGCGTCCATGCCGAAGGTGCGCGCCTCGTCGGGGATGATCGGCACGAACCGCGCCCCGATCTCCTTGTCGCGAATGAGGTCCTTCAGCAGGCGGACGAAGGCCATCGTGGTGGCCACCGCCTGTTTGCCCGAGCCGCGCCGCAGGTCGGCGTAGACGGGGTCGCCGGGCAGCTTCAGCGGCTTGGCCCGGTTAACCCGCTTGGGCAGGTAGCCGCCGAGCGCCGCGCGGCGCTCCTTCATGTAGGCGATCTCGTCGTCGTCCTCTCCCGGGTGGAAGTAGGGCGGCAGCTCGCCCTCCAGGGCCGAGTCCGGGATCGGCAGGTAGAGCCGGTCGCGGAACTCCTTCAGCTCGGCCTTGGTGAGCTTCTTCATCTGGTGGGTGGCGTTGCGGGCCTCGAAGTCCTTGCCGAGGGTCCAGCCCTTGATGGTCTGGGCGAGGATCACGGTGGGCTGGCCGACGTGCTCGCGCGCCGCCGCGAACGCCGCGTACACCTTGTGGTAGTCGTGGCCGCCGCGCGACAGCCTGCGGATCTCCTCGTCGGACAGGTGGGAGACCATCTTGCGCAGCCGTGGGTCATCGCCGAAGAAGTGCTCGCGGATGTACTCGCCGCTCTCGACGGAGTAGGTCTGGAACTGCCCGTCGGGAGTGGTGTTCATCTTGTTGACGAGCACGCCGTCGACGTCGGCGGCGAGCAGCGGGTCCCAGTCGCGGCCCCATACGACCTTGATGACGTTCCAGCCGGCGCCGCGGAAGAACGACTCCATCTCCTGGATGATCTTCCCGTTGCCCCGGACCGGCCCGTCCAGCCGCTGGAGGTTGCAGTTGATGATGAAGGTGAGGTTGTCCAGCTCCTCGCGGGCGGCCAGGCCGATCGCGCCCAGCGACTCCGGCTCGTCCATCTCGCCGTCGCCGAGGAAGCACCACACGTGGCTGCGGCTGGTGTCCTTGATCTTGCGGTTGAGCAGGTAGCGGTTGAACCGCGCCTGGTAGATCGCGCTGATCGGCCCCAGGCCCATGGAGACCGTGGGGAACTCCCAGAAGTCGGGCATCAGTCGCGGGTGCGGATAGGAGGGCAGGCCCTTGAACCCGTGCGAGAGCTCCTGCCTGAACGCATCGAGCTGGGCCTCGTTGAGCCGCCCTTCGAGGAAGGCGCGGGCGTAGATGCCCGGTGCGGCGTGGCCCTGGATGTACACCTGGTCGCCGGACTCGCCGTGGTCCTTGCCGCGGAAGAAGTGGTTGAAGCCCACCTCGTAGAGCGAGGCCGCGGAGGCGTAGGTGGCGATGTGCCCGCCGACGTTGGTGCGTGCGTTGGCGCGCGACACCATGACGGCGGCGTTCCACCGGATGTAGGCGCGGATGCGCCTTTCCACGTGCTCGTCGCCGGGGAACCACGGCTCCCGCTCCGGCGGGATCGTGTTGATGTAGTCGGTGCTGCGCAGTCCCGGCACGCCGACAGAGTGCTCACGGGCCCGCTCCAGCAGGCGCAGCATCAAGTACCTGGCTCGCGAGCGCCCCTCCGTCTTGACGACGGTGTCGAGCGATTCGAGCCACTCTTGGGTCTCGCTGGGATCGACATCAGGAAGCTGGCTGGGTAGGCCGTCACTGATGATCGAGAAACGCTGGCGTCCGGAAGCCACTGGGTCTTCGCCTTCCGAGGATGGACTTGTGAAGCCTCTATGTATGGTGTCTAGGTCACTTCCATCCTGGCTGCTTACCCAGCAATGCGCATCTCTACTGTCGAGTAGCCGAGATGTCCCTGCTGGCAGTCGGCCGGATGTGGCCTAGTCCACCGATCGTAGGACGATTCTGGCATGTAGCGCCCCCACCGGCAAAGGTTCGTTCTGCAACGTGAGCGGCGTGAGGGCGGCCGGGCCCGCCGGGAGGGGTCCACCGGCGTGTCGCGTTCACGGCGAGCGTAACGATTCGGTCGAAGTTCTCCTCGCTCTCCCGCAGAGACGCCCGCGCCCTCTTCCCCAATGCCGCCCGCCGTACCAATGTGGAAGACACCGTGGCCATGCGGAAGGAGGGATGCACATGAACGCGACGGTTGGCGATCGGCTCCTCGTACACGGCAATGTCGTCGGGGAGCGGGACCGCCGGGGGGAGATCATCGAGGTGCGCGGCCCCGGCGGCGGCCCGCCGTACGTGGTGCGCTTCGACGACGGGCACACCGGTCTGGTATTTCCCGGCCCTGACGCCGTCGTCGTCCCAGCTCAACGGCGGCCGTAAGATCGACTGGTGAAGTCAACGGAGATCGAGGTCACGACCGGGACACGGGACCGTGTGCACGACATCACCCGGGAGTGCGAGAACTTCGCGAGAAGCTGTGGCGAGGACGGGCTGCTGCACGTCTTCGTCCCGCACGCCACGGCCGGCGTCGCGCTCATCGAGTTGGGCGCCGGCAGTGACGAGGACCTGCTCACGGCCCTGGGCGACCTTCTCCCGGCCGACGGCAGGTGGCGGCACGCCCACGGCTCGAAGGGCCACGGGCGGTCGCACGTCATGCCGGCCTTCGTGGCGCCGTACGCGAGCGTCCCCGTGGTCGGCGGGCGGCTCGCGCTGGGCACATGGCAGTCGATCACGATCGTTGATCTCAACGTGGACAACCCGAACCGTCGAGTTCGTTTGTCTTTTTTGTCCGACTAATTCGGGCATACCGCAGCCTCGGGCGGCCCGTTGCCGTGGCGACCGTTGACGTCGGCGGGTCGCAGCGTGTGGACTGTGCCGAAGCGAAGGCCCACATAGGGCCGGACGTCCGCATCGGACGGGGCCATTCAAGCAGGAGGGATAGACGTGAGCGCGACCGCGGGTCAGGCGCAGGGCGAGCGCGGCCTGGCCGAACGACTCGGCCTGAAGCCGGGTCAGGTGGTGCAGGAGATCGGCTGGGACGAGGACTGCGCCGAAGAACTGCGCGAGTCCATCGAAGAGCTGACCGGCAGCGAGTTGGTCGACGAGGACTACGACGACGTCGTTGACGTGGTGCTGCTCTGGTGGCGCGACGGCGACGGCGACCTGTTCGACGTCCTGACCGGCGCCCAGACCGGGCTGGCCGACGGCGGCCAGATCTGGTTGCTGACGCCGAAGGCCGGCAGGAGCGGCCACGTGGAGCCGAGCGATATAGGAGAGGACGCCACGACGGCGGGTCTGTCGCAGACCAGCAGCATCAGCGCCGCCGCCGACTGGTCGGGGACCCGGTTGGCGACCCCGAAGACGCGTCGTTAGCCCGTCGCTCGTTCATCGGGGGCCGTAACTGCCGTACGGCCGGCTCCGCGCGGGCCGTGCGGCAGAACGCGTACGCGCGGCCGACGCGCGCCGTGGACGCCTGTCCATGTGCCTGGATACTGACTGGGAGGACCTTGCATGTCCGTCGAGGTCGGCTCCGTCGCCCCGGACTTCGAGCTGCAAGACCAGCACGGCACTCCGGTCCGGCTCTCCGGCCTGCGGGGGTCGAACACCGTCCTGATCTTCTATCCGCTGGCGTTCAGCGGTGTCTGCACCAGCGAGCTGCGGTCCATCCGCGACGAGTTCGCGCCGCGCCGCGACGAGGTGCGGGTGCTCACCGTCACGGTCGACTCGATCTTCGCGCTGCGCGCCTGGGGAGACCGGGAAGGGTACACGTTTCCGCTGCTGTCGGACTTTTGGCCGCACGGTGAGGTGGCGCGGGGGTACGGTGTGTTCGATGAGGAGAGGGGCCTCGCGCTGCGGGGCACCTTCGTCATCGACGGCGAGGGCGTGGTCCGCTGGAAGGTCGTCAACCCGATCCACTCGGCGCGCGACACGGCGGAGTACACCGCGGCGCTCGCCGCGATCTCGTGAGCTCGTGACGATCGCGTAAGGCCCGATGTGACCTTCTGGCACGACGGGATCCAGATATTTCCAGATTTCCGGATCTTCCCGGCCTGCCAGGGCGGCTCCGCCCGGGACGGCCGGTGGTGACGTCCAGCATCGATCCTGACGGAGGCGAGGATGCCCTGCTACCACTGCGGGGCCCGGCAGACGGACCCGGTCCGCGGCGCAAGCCCCTGGCTGCGCGGCGTCAGCGGCGGAGGTCAGGTCCTCATCTGCCCGGACTGCCAGGGTGCCGCGGACCTGCGGCTCGACACCTGTGACACGTGCGGCTCCACCCGCCTGGTCTGCCGCCTCGGCGAGGTCGAGTGCCGCGACTGCGGCGCCGAACGCCCGGCCGCCAGATCCACAGCCGGCGTCCTCGCCCCC
>NZ_POUA01000918.1 GCF_003236385.1 Spongiactinospora gelatinilytica | reverse complement strand
GTGTGACATCTCAGACTTCTCTACTTTATTTCGATCCGCATCACAGCTTGTCCTTAGAGAGAAAAGCATTTCACTCTTCTCAAGACTTACTGCTTGCACGCACATTTCCATCAGTGCGCATCTGGTAGCCTCCTGCGTCCCTCCATCGGTCAAACGCATTACAACTGGTACAGGAATCTCAACCTGTTAGCCATCGACTACGCTTCTCAGCCTCGCCTTAGGTCCCGACTAACCCTGGGTGGACGAGCCTTCCCCAGGAAACCTTAGTCATTCGGTGGACAGGATTCTCACCTGTCTTTCGCTACTCATACCGGCATTCTCACTTCTAAGCGCTCCAACAGTCCTCACGGTCTGCCTTCATTGCCCTTAGAACGCTCTCCTATCACGCCACCTAATGGTGGCATC
>NZ_POUA01000917.1 GCF_003236385.1 Spongiactinospora gelatinilytica | reverse complement strand
GTCATCAATCTTGAGGTGGGCGCATACTCCTATCCGTTCAAGAATCAGAATAATTGATAGAATGCTAAGTGTGACCTTTTTAAAAGCGCTTAGGATATGGTAAACTAAGGAATAACTGGATATGGCAGCGAATCCTTGAATATTTATGTAAAATACTAGGAGGTTCCTCTATTATGGATAATTCAGGAATTTACGTTGGACTGGATATTGGAACCACCTCAATAAAAGTTATTGTTGCTGAATATGTCAAAGGACAAATGAACGTTATTGGTGTGGGAAGCGCACGTTCTAATGGTTTAAGTCGTGGCGTGATCGTCGATATTGATAAGGCGGCCGAAACGATTCGATCAGCAGTACGCCAAGCTGAAGAAAAAGCAAGTATCGAAATAAAAAAGGTGATTGCGGG
>NZ_POUA01000916.1 GCF_003236385.1 Spongiactinospora gelatinilytica | reverse complement strand
ATGCTCAAGAACTTGTTGATTTAAACAACAAGTTCATCACGCCTGGTATGATCAACACCCCCGTTCTCATCATTAATAAAGTCTTCCCATACGGGCCAAAAGCCTCACGCGAACCCTTCGAAATTGCAATGCAAGCCCAAGCTAACCTAAATGGAATGTTAGCTTCAGGGGTGACATACACCCGCGTTCTAGCAACTGCGCAAAGTTTCGATATCGGTATGCAAAAAATGACGCTGAATGGTCAATGGCGTGGCACTGGCGTTGTCGCATCTGGTCGCGCTTTCTCAACCATCGGTGGCCACGCTTCAAAGATTGGCGAAGCCTTGTCTGGTCCGGAAGAATTCCGGGCCGGCGTCCGACGTCGGATTGAACAAGGCGCCCATGCGATTAAGTACATGGCGTCAGGT
>NZ_POUA01000915.1 GCF_003236385.1 Spongiactinospora gelatinilytica | reverse complement strand
GCGGTACGGCGTGCGACCGGTCCCGGCCGGTCCGCGAACGCGTGGTCGTGAGCTGCGCGGCCAGCGCCTGGTGCTCCTCCGGCGAGGCCGTACGGGAGGGCGGCGCCGGTGTGACCGCCGAAACCGACCGGCCGTCTTCAGCGGCCGGCAGCGCCCCGGACGCCCCGGCACGCTGACCGGGCTGGCCGGGCTGGCCGGGTTGAGCAGGCCGGGCGGGACCGAATGGCCCGGCGGCCCTTGCGGCAGGGCCAACGGGCTCGGCGAACCCGGCCGACTCCGTGGATCCAGCGGGCCAATCGGAGCGGGCGGTGGATTCGGCGGGCCGGTCAGAGCGCGTGCCGGAATCGGCGGGTTCGGCGGGCCGATCCGGGCGGGCAGTGGGCCCCGCGGGCCAGTCGGAGTGGGCGG
>NZ_POUA01000914.1 GCF_003236385.1 Spongiactinospora gelatinilytica | reverse complement strand
TGTGATGGTAATCGGCTTATTAATAATGATGAAGTCGACCGGATTAAGGGCACTCTTAAGCTTGATTTTAAACACCATTTTATTTTTCATTGCAGTGGAAATCGATGTTCAGCAAGAGGGCTCAGGAGTTTTTTGGATTTTTAGCGGAATCGCGGCCGTTTTTTGTGCGGTAACGTTAGTATTAGTTTTAGGTTGGAACAAAAAAATGTGGGTAAGCTTTACAACGACGATGTTAGGAACTTTCATCGCAGTCGCTATTAGTTTATTAGTCTTTAGACTTACCAATAATGGGGGACTTCATTTTGAAACGATGGAGTACGTAACACAAAATCCCGAACCTTTATTTCTAGCTGAAACAGTACTAGGATCATTGGGAGCGGTAATGGATGAATCAACTGACATTATTG
>NZ_POUA01000913.1 GCF_003236385.1 Spongiactinospora gelatinilytica | reverse complement strand
AATCACCCTTATTTTCTGGATTATTAATCGGATTGGTAAACATATCATCCGTAATAGTTTTCAACATCACGATCCAATTGAAAAACAATCCGCTCGTTCACAAACCGTTTACGCAGTGGTTAAAAATATTTTCAAGTATTCCGTCCTATTCTTTTACGTCTATACTATTTTATCAAATTTAGGAGTACCAGTGGGCACTTTATTGGCCGGTGCTGGAATCTTAAGTGTTGCGATTGGACTCGGGACTCAAGGGATTGTGTCCGATGTTATTAACGGCCTAACTATTTTAATTGAAGGCCAACTACGTGTTGGTGATAGTGTTACGATTCAATCCATCGATGGAACCGTCGTTTCAATCGGTTTACGAACCATTGAACTTCAAGCACTCGATGGTACTTTACATTAC
>NZ_POUA01000912.1 GCF_003236385.1 Spongiactinospora gelatinilytica | reverse complement strand
GTACAATTACAAGGACAAGAAGAAGAGCGTTCTTGACGTTGTGAAGATGTAATCGAAGGGCTACCGCCCTGAAAACGGCACCGCGCCTACCCTAGCGGTGCCGTTTTTTATAGCCTCGCCAGTTACACAAGGCCCTCACCATGGGCGCGTTCGGCAGGCCGCTTACCAGCAACCTCACCTTACCCATCCGATTGATCGCATACCTTGCGGGCACGTCATCCCGTCGCCTACAACAAAGCAAGGCATAGCAGGAGCTGTTCTCATGGATATCTTTATCCAGCAGATCGTGAACGGTCTGGTGCTCGGCAGCATTTACGCGCTGATCGCACTTGGCTACACCATGGTCTACGGTATTCTCGGCATCATCAACTTCGCCCACGGCGATGTTCTGATGGTCGGTGCAATGT
>NZ_POUA01000911.1 GCF_003236385.1 Spongiactinospora gelatinilytica | reverse complement strand
GGGTTATGGGGGGTGCGACCCCCCGCTGTTTCCTCGTTCCCTTGCACGCGGCCCCCTGGAGTCGTAAGAATCGCGCCCATGCACGGCAACCCAGTGCCGGACTCTTACGTGTACGTCACAGAAGAAGGCGTGACCCGTCACTACGCTGACGGCAGCGTGGAAGCGCTCGCGTGGGAAGACGTCGTGGAGGTCCGGGTCGAGGGCGACACGGACGCCGACGTTCTCTATACCCTGCTCGACCGCGACGGCCAGGGCTGTGTCGTGCCCAGGTCGGCCACCGATGCGTCATTTCTCACCCGGCTGCGCTATTTGCCCGATTTCGATCTGGATCGGCTCGCGTCGGCGGTGGCGACCTCCAAAGAGGGATACACGGTGGTCTGGCGCAGCCCCGATCCGCCATCACCACTGCCC
>NZ_POUA01000910.1 GCF_003236385.1 Spongiactinospora gelatinilytica | reverse complement strand
AATCGGCGGTGCTGACGAAGGACAGCGACAGCGAGCCGACCTCGCCGCGCGCCAGCCGCTGCGCGAGCCCGGGCAGTGCATTCGCCTCCGCCAGCACACGCCGCACCTCAACCAGCCAGCGCGCACCGACAGCCGTCAGCGCCACGGAGCGCTGCGTGCGATGGAACAGCGTGACGCCCAATTCGTCTTCGAGCGCGCGAATCTGCTGCGACAGCGGCGGCTGCGTCATCGAAAGCCGCTCGGCGGCGCGCCCGAAATGTAATTCCTCGGCAACGGTCACGAAATAGCGAAGCTGGCGCAAATCCATATCAGCGATTGATACATTATTCGACTCAATAATCGCTTAATAATATATTTGACGCGTCGTTTCTCCAAGCGCATGCTGGGCGCCAAGCCGTTGACTACAACGAT
>NZ_POUA01000909.1 GCF_003236385.1 Spongiactinospora gelatinilytica | reverse complement strand
ACTTTAACGTAGCAGGAGCCTATCCAGATGGTTCAATTGGCGAAGATCATGGACCAGAAACTCATTTAACACCAATTATCTTGCAAGTGGCTCTAGGTAAACGTGACCAATTACAAATTTTTGGAGATGACTATCATACTCCAGATGGTACGAACGTACGTGACTATGTGCACGTTTTAGATCTTGCGGATGCTCATATTTTAGCAATCGATTATCTTAAAGCAGGTGATGATAGCGACATCTTCAACTTAGGTTCATCAACTGGTTTCTCAGTTAAAGAAATGGTTGAAGCAGCACGTGAAGCAACTGGTGAAGCCATTCCAGCTAAAATTGCGGCTCGCCGTCCTGGAGATCCAGATTCATTAATTGCTGCAAGTCAAAAAGCACGCAAAATTTTAAAATGGAATCCTC
>NZ_POUA01000090.1 GCF_003236385.1 Spongiactinospora gelatinilytica | reverse complement strand
GGGTGGGCGGGTCCTCCAGCTTGACCACGTCGGAACCGGCCGCCTCCAGCATGGCCAGCAGCGCCGACACCGGGATCTTGACGCCGGTGGCGTTCGGCTCGTCCTGCACGATGACCGGTACCGGGCTGCCCGCGCAGGCCCTGGCGAAGAACGGGGCGAGGCCGTCCACGTCGGGGGCGAGCGGCGGCGCGGCCACCATGGCCCCGGCGGCCCCGTGGGCGGCGGCCTGGCGGATGCGTTCGGCGACGAGCGTCGTGGCGGCGGCCGAGCACCCTGCCGCGAACGGCAGCCGCCCCTCGGCCGCCTTGGCCACGGTGGCGAGCACGCGTTCGCGCTCGTCGTCGGTCAGGCTGGTCACCTCGCCCATCACGCCCAGGATGGTGACGCCGTCGGCGCCCCAGGCGGCGGCCAGTTCCACCGTGCGGGCCAGGCTCGCGGTGTCCAGCGACCCGTCCTCGGCGAACGGCGTCGGGACTATGTACCAAGTGCCGTGGAATGCCGTCATTCCTCAGTACCCCTTTTCCCTGTCGAAGACGTTGCGCAGCGGGCGGCCGGCCAGCCACCTGCGGAGGTTGTCGGTGAACAGCTCGGTCAGCAGGGCGTTCTCGGCGTCCACGGTGGAGGCCGAGTGCGGAGAGACGATCACGTTGTCCATCGCCCACAGCGGCGAGCGGGCGGGCAGCGGCTCCTCGGCGAACACGTCCAGGCACGCCCCGCCGAGCCGGCCGGACGACAACGCGTCCACCAGCGCGGGTTCGTCGATGACCGGCCCCCTGGCGATGTTCACCACCACCGCGCCGGGCGCGAGCGCGGCCAGCTCGGCGAGCCCGATCAGGCCGCGCGTCTCGTCCGTCAGCGGGCAGGCCAGTACGAGCGCGTCCGCGCCGGTCAGCGCCTCGCGGATCTCGGTGAACGACCGGGCCTCGGCGAGGCCGGGGACGTCGTACTCGCGGCCCGGCCGGCCGACCCCCACCACCCGCGCGGAGAGGGCGGCGAACACCTCGGCCACCCGGCGGCCGATCCCTCCGAGCCCGACGACCACTACCCGGCTCCCGGCCAGCGAGCGGGTCGTGTAGCGCTCCCAGTGCCGTCGCGCCTGCCAGCGCCGCAGGTCCGGGACGCCCTTGACGAAGTGCAGCACGCCCATCAGCGCGAACTCGGCCAGCGGTCCCGCGTGCGTGCCCGCCGCCGTGGTGAACACCAGGTCCGAGCCGGCCAGGCCGTGCCGATCGACGAACTGGCCGATGCCCGCGCTGGTGGCCTGCACCCAGCGCAGTTCCGGGCAGTTGGCGGGCATCCGGGCCGGTTCCCACCAGTCGAAGTCGAAGCTGATGTCGGCCTGGGCGAGCAGGTCGCGCCAGCGCCGCAGCTCCGGCTCGGCGAGGCCGGGCCGGACGCCGACGTGGTCGGCGGTGTAGCGCGGGGTGGGCAGCAGGTCAGGTTCGTGCAGCACCTCGACCCGGGGGTCGGTGGCGGCGATGGTCTTGACGTGCTCGGCTTCCAGGGGCGAGGCGATGAGAACCTTGAGGCTCAACGGAGATCCTTGGATTGTCGACAATCGACGATGGGCCAGGACAGTAGCACCCCTTACCGGTCGCTCTCCAGCCCCTGCGGCGACTTTTCTGAGGCCAGCGCGTCGAGCGCGGCCTGTTGCGCGGCGCTCAGCCGGTCGGGCAACGGGGTGAGCGCGTACGCGCCGGTCTCGGTACGGCGCAGCGCGAACGGGTCGGCGATCAACGGACGACGCTCGATCGCCTCGATCGCGCCCGCGACGCGATCCACCGGCAGGTCCAGCGCGGCGGCCAGTTCCGGCACGGTCAGCGGCCGGGCCGCGTGGGCCAGGGCGGCGACCAGCGTCAGCGCGTCGGCCGTGGCGCGCTCGCTGATGCCGCTGCCGTTCATCGCCGCGCTGACCTGGCCGAAGAACCGGCTCATCTGGGTCAGCCGGGCCGCCGCCGGGGTGCCATGGCCCATGATCTCGGCCCCGCGCCGTGCGGCCGTCGCCACCTCGTCGTGGACGCGGGTGTCGGTCCGCCAGGCCCGGGTCCAGGCGTCGTCGCCGATCAGGTACCGTTCCCGGCGGCCACCCGGCACCGGCTCGCGGGTGACCAGCTCCATGGTCTCCAGGTAGCCGATGGTCTTGGACACCGACGCCGGGCTGACCCGCAGGCGGCGGACGAGTTCGGCGGCGGTCAGGCCGGTGGCGTCCGCGGTGAGCAGGCAGGCGAACACCCGCGCGGCCATCCGGGGCAGCCCGGTGCCGGCGAGCAGGGCCGCGAACCCCTCCACGAACTCCCGCACCGGACCGGCGGCGGGCTCCGGGACCGGGGCGGGCCCGCGGCGGCGGGCGCGCGCGCCGGTGGCCCGCTGGGCGCGGTCGGCCGTGTAACCGCAGGGGCCGCCGTTGCGCGCGACCTCCCGGCTCACCGTGGACGTCGGGCGGCCGAGCCTCCTGGCAATCTCGGCGTATCCCGACCCCTCGGCCAGCCAGGCCGCGATGGACCGGCGCTCGTCGTGGGTCAGCCTGCCTCCGGGCATCGGCCCTCCTGTTCGCTGCCTCCAAGTGTGGCGTTCATCCTCAGCACATTGCAACGGTTGATTGCATTAACCGGCAGGGACATTGCAATTATCCACAGTAATTTGTTGACGATTTTGGAAACGCAACGTAGCCTTTCCTTGCTTTGAAACAGCAAGAGGGGACAATGAGCATGCATGTGATGGCGGTTTCCACGGTCGCGGACCAGGACGGGTTCTGGGACGCGCTGAAGAACGCGCACGGCAGGCTGCCCGGCAAGGCCCGGTGGGCCCTGGCCGTGGCGAGCACCGATGGCGGCCGGGCGGTCAACGTCATCGTCCACGACTCGGTGGAGGGCGTGCGGGAGTTCATGGAGGAGTACGCCGGCCCCTTCGCCACCACCGACTACTTCCAGGCCGACGCCGCCAACGCGGTCGGCCTGCCGGAGTAGCGCCCATGGATCTGACCCGTGTCCGCGCCCGGACCGCCGAGCTGCTGGCGGAGTACCGGATCCCGAGCGCGGTGATCGGCGTCCTGTGCGACGGCCGGGTCACCACGTTCGCCGAAGGCGTCAAGGACGTCCGGAGCGGGGAGCCCGCCACCACCGAGACGATCTACCAGATCGGCTCCATGACCAAGACCTGGACCGCGCTCGCCTTCATGCGCCTGGCCGACGAGGGCAGGGTGGACCTGGACGAACCGGTCCGTACCTACCTGCCCGGCTTCCGGGTCGCCGACCCCGAGGCCAGCGCCAAGGTCACCCCGCGCCACCTGCTCGATCACACGAACGGCATCGAGGAGAGCTTCGGCGATCCCGGCGAGGGCGACGATGTGCTGGAACGGATGGTCGCGGGCATCGCCGACGCTCCACAGGTCCACCCGCTCGGGCAGACCCACGGGTACAGCGCGGCCCTCGGCTACGCGATCCTCGGCCGGATCATGGAGGTGGTCGAGGGCGCGCGCTGGGACGACATCATGCGCGACCGCCTGTTCGGCCCGCTCGGGCTGACCGGCACGAGCACCCGCCCCGGCCAGGTGGACCGGGGCCGCGCCGCCACCGGGCACATCGTCCGCTCCCGGGCGGAGGGGCCGATCGGCACGCCGCTGCCGTACCTGCCGCGCGCCTTCGGCCCCGGCGGCAACGTCAATTCCACGGCCGGTGACGTGCTCGCGCTCGCGTACGTCCTGCTGAACGGCGGAAAGGCCCCGGACGGCACGCGGATCGCATCGCCGGAGGCCGTTTCGGAAATGACCCGCTCGCGGGTGCCGGTGCCCGATCCCTACATGTTCGGACCGGAGTGGGGGCTCGGCCTGATCGTGTGCGACTGGCATGGCCATCCGGTTTACGCGCACGACGGCAGCACCGTCGGCCAGAACGCTCGGCTGCGCATTCTTCCCAATTCCGGCATCGCGCTGACGATGCTCACGAACGGCGGGCCGCGCGAGCCCTTCTACCGGGAGGTGTTCAACGAGATCCTGGCCGAGTCGGGCGCGGTCACCATCCCTGGCCTGCCCAAACCCGTTCCGGGCGGGAGGATCGACCTTTCCGCGTACGTGGGCGTCTATGAACGGCCCGGCACCCGCTACGAGGTGACGGCGGAAGACGGGCGGCTGTATCTCACGTTCGCGATGAACGCGATGGAGGCGCGGTTTCTCGGCAAGCCCGAGCGGGTCAGGCGCGAACTGCTGCCGGTCGGCGAAACGCATTTCCTGATGCCCTCCGACGACCCGCTGGAGGACACCCAGACCGTCGCAATCTACGATTTCACGGACGGCGGCCCGGCACGCTACCTGCACACCAACTGCCGGGTGAACCCGAGAACCGGCTGAGCCCCGCCACCCGCGTATCCTTCTGTTAACACGGCGGACGGCCGAAGTTAACGGCCGCACGTATATCGTCGGCTATCCGGGTGACCGGCTGGTTCCTGGCACTCAGAAAGCCCTCCGGTCAGTGGTGGCTGACGGGGACATGCCACCCCGCCATCGTGCCGAAACGAACAGACTTGCAGATCTCACTCTAGTTCACCCTCGGCGCTGTGGTTCCGGGTCAGCCGACTCCCAAGGGACCGAGGAAACGACGGTGGTATTCGGTATCAGCATCGACTCGATCGTCGCCGTCCTCAGCCTGGCGATCCCGGCCATCGCGTTCGCCTGGGAGTTCGTCGTCGTCCGCCGCAAGCGGCTCGGTTACCGCGTGCAGATGGACACTCTCGCCACGGACACGGCACACGCGCCCGGCGCCGACGTGCTGGCGCGGATGCACAAGAACGGCAGGGAGTTGCAGGAGCCGTCGTTCGTCCTGCTACGGATCGAGAACGCCGGGCGAAAGGAGATCGTCGAAAGCGACTATCTGGCCGCCGAAGACGACAAGACCGGCATCCGTGTAACGTTCCGGCAGCGCCAGGTGGTCGGCATGGCGGTGACCGAGCTGAGTCAACCGGAATTGCGCGATTTCTTCATCACCCACAATGCCAAGGGCGAGCCCATCGAGACCGAGGGCTTCGGGAGCGGCGAGGAGGACGGGGCGGGCGTCATCAGGCTGCCCAAGGTGAAGCTCAACCGCAAGGCGCACTACAAGGTCTTGGCCGTGTTGGAACGCAAGACCGGGCGGCCGGGGAGCGAGTTCCCCGATCCGGAGTTCCGCGCCGACGTGAGCGGACGGCATGACCGCTGGCTGGGCCGGTTCCGCTCGCCCTCCCAGCTCAAACTGGCGGCGACCGAGAGCCACCCGTTCGCCTCCAAGCCGGCGCTGCTCCTCATCGGTCTGCTGACCGCGGCAGTCGTGATCCAGTCGAGCGTCACATTGTTCTTCCGGCCGGTACCCCCGCCGCTGGACTGCGTGGGCGGCACCCTGTACCTGCACGGTTCCACCGCCTTCGGGCCCGCCGTGCGCCGGGCCGCCGAGACGTACGTGAGCCTGTGCCAGGGCAAGGGGGCCAGAATCCCCATCGATGACGGGACCTTCCTCGGCAGCACCCCGGGGCTCAGCGCGCTGGAGCGGGCCGGGAAGCAGGCCAAGCTCCCCGGCACGACCGGCCTCGGCGACCACATCGCCTTCACCGACGGCCCGGCCGAGGGCTCCCACCCCCAGGTGCTCTCCCGCCCGGTCGCCTACTCCGCCTACACCCTCGTCGTCAACAAGAAGGCGAAGGTTCGCAACCTCTCCCTGGCCCAGATCCGCGAGATCTACGCCCAGAAGATCACCGACTGGTCCGAGGTCGGCGGCGCTCCGATTCCCATCAAGTTCGTCGGCCGGAACCGCGGCTCCGGTACCCGGACCGCCCTGGTGCGGCGCGTCCTGGCCGACGCGAACGGCAGGCCCGGCGAAGTGCCCCCGCCCACCGTCAACGACTGCGCCAAGCTGACGTCCGAGAACGGCTCCTGCGAGGTGGAGAGCACGCAGACCCTGCTGCAGAAGGTGGCCGAGATCGACGGCGCGCTCGGCTACAGCGAGGCGAGCAGCGTCTCGGGAGCCCCCGACGTCGTGCGACTGCGCATCGACCAGAAGCAGGCGACGCTGGACGGCATCGAGAAGGGCGGCTACCCCTACTGGCAGACCGAGTTCGCCTACACCTTCGGCGAGCTGCCCGCCGGCTCCATCGGGGCCGCCTTCCTGCAATACCTCACCGACCAGGGCGGTAAGAACATCCTGCGGAGGTTCGGCAACCGCCCCTGCTCCGAAACCGAGTATCCGCTGGTGTGCGAGCCGCGCGACCGTTTTCCCGGCTGATGTCACATTCCGCCACGCCAAGCCCTCCTAGGAGGTGAGACAAGCGGGAAAGGGATGAACGTGTTGAAAAAGATCGTTGTGGTGGGCGGCGGGCTCGCCGGGCTCACCGCGGCCATCACGGCCGCAGAGGCCGGGGCCGAGGTGACGCTGTACGAGGCGCACCGGGAGGTCGGCGGCCGGGGCCGGGCGACGAGCGGGCCGTACGTCGCGCACGAGGGCGCGCACGTCTTCTACGCCGACGGACCGCACTGGGGCTGGATGGTCAAGCGCGGGCTGACCGGGCCGCTGGGCAAGCCGCCGCTCCGGCAGATGATGCAGATCGGCTTCATCCGCGAAGGGCGGATGCACCGCCTCCCGCCGCTCGGGTTCCTGCGCATGATGCTCACCCACGGCGGCCGGCCCATCGCGCCCATCGACCAGGACTTCCACTCCTGGGCATCGGCCCGGTACGGCGAGGAGACCGCCAGAGCGGCCGCGAACGCGATCAGCGTCGTGACCTTCGACGCCGACACCGGCCGGCTGTCGGCGGCCTTCGTGTGGGACCTGCTGTGGCGGGTCTTCGCGCCCAAGCCGCCCGCGGTCCGCTGGGTGATCGGCGGCTGGCAGGCGGTCATCCGGCGGATGGAGGCCCACGCCCGGCGACTGGGGGTGCGGATCGAACTCGAATCCAGGGTCACCGAACTCCCGAAGGAGCCCACGATCGTGGCGACCGAGCTGTCGTCCGCGCGCGGGCTGCTCGGCGACTCCTCGCTGCGCTGGGAGGGCGGCAACTGCGTGATGCTCGACCTCGCGGTGCGGTCCGGGCCGCGGGACTGGTTCATCTGCTGGGACCTGGACACCGGCGGGTTCCATGAGAGCTACTCCATGCAGGACCCGACGACCGCGCCCGCGGGCGAGACGCTGTTCCAGCTCGACATGCCCATCCAGAAGGGCGAGAGCAGGGCCGACGCGCGGGCCAGGGTGGAGGCGTTCGCCGACCTGGCGGTGCCGGGCTGGCGGGAGCGGGTGACCTGGCAGCGTTCGGCGGCCGCCAAGGGTCGTACCGGGGCCCTGGACCTGCCGGGGTTCACCTGGCGGGACCGCCCGGCGATCGAGCGCGGCGACGGGGTGTTCCTGGCCGGTGACATGGTCGCGGCCCCGGGCATGCGCGGCGAGATCTCCATGAACAGCGCGGTGCGGGCGGCGCAGGGCGCGCTCCGGGCGGCCACCGGCATGAGCCGGTCCACCTCTTAGCCTTGGGCGAAGGATTGATCGCCCGTCGGGCGGGCACCACCTCGGGTATGGCTTTTCTTACCGTTCAGGTCAATGATGTGGAGCATCACCTTGACCTGGATACGCGTACTTCGCTGCTCGACCTGCTGCGCGAGCGACTGCGGCTGACCGGCTCGAAAAAGGGCTGTGACCACGGTCAATGCGGGTCGTGCACCGTTCTGGTGGACGGCAGGCGGGTCAACTCCTGCCTGCTCCTCGCGGTGGCCTGCGACGGGTCGCAGGTGACCACGGTCGAGGGGCTGGCCGGCGGCGACGGGTTGCATCCGGTACAGGAGGCGTTCATCGAGCAGGACGCCTTCCAGTGCGGCTACTGCACGCCGGGGCAGCTCTGTTCCGTCGTGGGGATGCTGGACGAGGGCGGGCCGAGCGCGATCACCGAGGACCTGAGCACGGAGCCGGTGCTGGACGCCGCGGAGATCCGCGAGCGGATGAGCGGGAATCTTTGCAGGTGCGGGGCGTACGTCAACATCGTGGCCGCCATCGAGCAGGCCGCCGGCGTCGCCGCGCCGGTCGCGCAGGCGGAGGCGGTGCGGTGAGACCGTTCGACTACGTGCGGGCCGGCGACGGGCGGCAGGCGGTCGGCCTGCACGAGCCGGGCACGATGTACCTCGCCGGCGGCACCAACCTGGTGGACCTCATGCGGCTCGGGGTGGCCGAGCCCGACCGCCTGGTGGACGTCGGCCGCCTGCCGTACGACCGGATCGAGCCGGTGCCGGACGGCGGCGTGCGGATCGGCGCGACCGTGCGCAACAGCGACCTCGGCGCGCACCCCGACATCCGGCGGCGCTACCCCATGCTCGCGCGGGCCGTGCTCAGCGGCGCGTCCGGGCAGGTGCGGAACATGGCCACGGTCGGCGGCAACCTGCTGCAACGCACCCGATGCGGCTACTTCCAGGACGTCTCCAAGCCCTGCAACAAGCGCGCGCCCGGTACCGGATGCCCCGCCATCCCCGGCGAGCACCACAATCTCGCCATCGTCGGGCATTCCGACTCCTGCGTGGCCACCCACCCCTCCGACATGGCCGTGGCCCTGACCGCGCTCGACGCGCGCGTCCACGTCACCGGCACCGGCGGCGACCGGGTCGTGCCGATGCCCGGCCTGCACCGCCTGCCCGGTACCGACCCCCAGCGGGACACCGTGCTCGAACCGGGCGAACTGATCACCACCGTCGAACTTCCCGCCCCGCCGGTCGGCCGGTCCACGTACCGCAAGGTGCGCGAGCGGGCGTCGTTCGCGTTCGCGCTGGTGTCGATCGCGGCCCTGCTCGACATCGACTCCGACGGCATCGTGCGCGAATGCCGGCTGGCGCTGGGCGGCGTGGCCCACGTACCGTGGCGGGCGGCCCGCGCCGAGGACGCGCTGATCGGCTCGGTCGCGGGCGAGGAGGCGTACGCGGCGGCGGCCGACGCCGAACTCGCGCTCGCCCGGCCGCTGCCGCGCAACGCCTACAAGGTCGCGCTGGCCCGCAATCTGATCACCTCCACCCTCCGGGAGCTGGCGCCATGAACCGCGTCGAGGGACGAGACAAGGTCACCGGCCAGGCCACGTACGCCTACGAGTACGACGTCGAAGGGGTCGCCTACGCGTTCGTGGTCCAGTCGGCCATCGCCAAGGGCCGGATCAGGTCGCTGGACGCGAGCGCGGCGCTGACCACGCCCGGCGTACTCACCGTGCTCTCCAGCGCCGACCGGCCCGAACTGGGCGACACCGACGATCCGGAACTGGCGGTGTTCCAGGGCCCGGAGATCGCCTACCACGGGCAGGCGGTGGCCGTCGTGGTGGCCGAGACGCTGGAGGTCGCGCGGGAGGCGGCCCGGACGGGCGTGCGGGTCGAGTACGACGAGGAGCCGCACGACGTACGGCTGCGCCCTGACCACCCCGGCCTCTACCGGCCGAAGGTCGTCAACCCCGGCTTCCCCTCGCGTACCGAGAAGGGCGACGTGGAGGCCGGGCTGGCCGACGCGGTTGTGACGGTGGACGAGGTCTACACGACCCCCGCGCTGCACAACAACGCGATGGAACCGCACGCGACCATCGCGGTGTGGGGGCCGGACGGCGATCTGACCCTCTACGACTCGACGCAGGGGCCGACCGGCCACCGGGACATCACCGCGCGGGTCCTGGGGCTGCCGCCGGAACGGGTGCGGGTGGTGTCCCGGCACGTCGGCGGGGGGTTCGGTTCCAAGGGCACGCCACGGCCGCAGGCGGTCATCGCGGCGCTGGCCGCGCGGGCGGCGGGCCGGCCGGTGAAGCTGACGCTGACCCGGCACCAGATGTACGACATGACCGGCTATCGCACCCCGACGATCCAGCGGGTCAGGCTCGGCGCGGACGCCCAGGGCCGGCTCACCGCCCTCGACCACGACGTGGCCGAGCAGAGTTCGACACTGAAGGAGTTCGCCGAGCAGACCACGGTGGTCTCGCGGGTCATGTACGCCACGCCCGCGCTGCGCACCGACCACCACCTGGCGCGACTGGACGTGCCCACCCCCTCCTGGATGCGCGCGCCCGGCGAGACCCCGGGCATGTTCGCACTGGAGTCGGCGATGGACGAACTCGCCATCGCCGCCGGGATGGACCCGATCGAGCTGCGGATCACCAACGAGCCGGACGCCGAACCGGGCAGCGGCCGGCCGTACAGCTCCAGGAACCTGGTCGCCTGCCTGCGCGAGGGCGCGCACCGGTTCGGCTGGGCGCGCCGCGACCCCGAGCCCGGCATCCGGCTGGAGGGGCGGTGGCTGGTCGGCACCGGGGTGGCTTCCTCGACATATCCGGCATATCGCCGTCCCACGTCGGCGTCGGTGAGCGTGCTCAACGGCGACTTCATCGTCCGGGTCGCCGCGGTGGACATCGGCACCGGCGCGCGTACCGCCCTGACCCGCATCGCCGCCGACGCCCTCGGCGCCTCGCCCGAACAGGTCCGCGTCGAGATCGGCGACAGTGACCTGCCCAAGGCCACCCTGGCCGGCGGCTCCATGGGCACCGCCTCCTGGGGCACCGCCGTGGTCCGCGCCTGCGAGGCCCTGCTCAAGAACGGCGGCAAGGAGGCCACCGCCGACACCACCGACGAGGTCGGCGAGGCCGCCGACTTCGCCCGGCACGCCTTCGGCGCGCAGTTCGCCGAGGTCCGCGTCCACGCCGACACCGGCGAGGTACGCGTCTCCCGCCTCCTCGGCGTCTTCGCCGCGGGCCGCATCATCGCCCCGAAACTGGCCCGCTCACAGTTCATCGGCGGCATGACGATGGGCCTCGGCATGGCCCTGATGGAACAAACCATCACCGACCCGGACTTCGGCGACTTCCTCACCGACGACCTGGCCCAGTACCACCTCCCGGCCTGCGCCGACGTACCGGCCATCGAGGTCGCCTGGATCGACGAGGAGGACCCCTACCTGAACCCGATGGGCAGCAAGGGCATCGGCGAGATCGGCATCGTCGGCACCGCCGCCGCCATCGCCAACGCCGTCCACCACGCCACCGGCCACCGCATCCGCCACCTCCCCATCACCCCGGACAAACTACTCATCTGAGGCGCTACACCTGCTCACACACCCGGCGGGCCATCACCTTCGCCGGCATGGGCCGAGCCGAACCGAGCCGGACCCACTCGGCCCCCTCACGCGCGCCACGGCCGGAAAGTCGGTCTCGGCGTTCTCCGCGGCCACCGACACCTGCGGCACCTGCTCAAGGCGCCTGGCCAGGCTGATCGCGTACGTCGGCGTGGCAGGGTGTCGGCGTGGGCCGGTAGGCTCCGCCGACATGGGCAAACTGGTCCGCGACAAGATCCCGGACATCATCCGCCGGAGTGGAAGGACACCGGTGGTGTCCGTCCTGGACGAGACCGACTACCGCGCGGCCCTGATCGCGAAGCTGTTCGAGGAGTCCACCGAGCTGAGCGAGGCGGGCCACGACGAGGTGGCGGCGGAGATCGGCGACGTCCTGGAGGTCCTGCGCGCGCTCGCCGCCGCCCACGGGTACGGCTGGGACGACATCGAGCGGATCGCGGACGCCAAGCGCGACGAACGCGGCGCCTTCGCCGACCGCCTCTACCTCGGGTGACCCGGGCCGCGCGGTGGCGAGGTGTGACCTCTAAGGAACAATTCCCGTCATCCTCACTATACGAAGTACCATGAATACCTATAGTGATGGGGCAATGCCGTTCGAGGTAAGGACAATGGGATGCGGCTGCCCGGAACCACCGCTTTGATCACAGGATCCACCGGAGGTATCGGAAGGGCGATAGCGCGACGCCTCGCCGGTCAGGGGGTGAAGGTCGTGCTGAGCGGCCGGCGCGCCGACCTCCTCACCCGGCTCGCCACCGAGCTCGACGCGCGGGCGATCCCCGCCGACCTCTCCAAGCCGGACGGCCCGCGCGAGCTGCTCAGCCAGGCCGGACCGGTCGACATCCTGGTCGCCAACGCCGCGGTAATGCCCGCCGCACACGCGGCCGATCTGGCCGTCGACGACATCGACGGCTGCCTGAACGTCAACCTGCGCGCCCCGATCGTCATGGCCTGCGCCGCGGCCGAGCAGATGATGGCCGCCAAACGCGGCCACCTGGTGTTCATGAACTCCATGTGCGGCAAGACCGCACAGTGCTGCTCGTCGCTGTACAACGCCACCAAGTTCGGCCTGCGCGGCTTCACCCAGGCTCTGTCCGCCGACCTCCGCCCCCACGGCATCGGCGTCTCGGCGATCCACCCCGGCTTCGTCCGCGACGAGGGCATGTTCGCCCGCTCCGGCGTACCGCTCCCACCGGGCGTCGGCTCCGTCACCCCAGAAGACGTCGCCCGCGCCGTCCAACGCGCCATCCGCACCAACGCCCTCGAAATCAACGTCGCCCCTGCCATGTTCCGCTTCGGCGCCACCCTCGCCGGCGTCTCCCCCCGCCTCTGGGCCCGCTGGCAACGCGCCAGCGGCGCCGAACGCCTCTCCCAGGCCCTAGCCGCCTCCGCCCGCAACCGCGGCTCCGCCCTCCTCTAACCCCACCCAACCCGGCGGCCCTCACTCATATCCACCATCCCCGTCCCTGGCACCTGGTCGACCGCCCGCCAGGGACGGCTTGGTAGGCGCAGCCGGATTAACCGGGACGCCCACGAGTGCTCTAGGCGTGGTACCAAAACCACATCGGATCACGTCGCGGCTATCACCCAGAGGATGGAGACATACTTAGCGTGGACCAATTCTGTGATGTTCACGGTGATAGCGAGTATAGGTAGCGTCAATCGGATGCTTGACCGTAAGCTCGCAGATCACTACATCATTCACTTGATCAATTACGTTGAAGTTCTCGCTAATGGTGATCGCCCCATAGCGAAACAGCTCTGCATGGTTAGGGCAAAGGCATAGCATGTTCCGGCTCACACTAGGACCATTATGGGGGCGCTCCAGGTCCTGTATATAAACTACGGTGGCGATCCTGGACCCACCCACCGACTGCAAAACAGTATCACATATCTGGCACGCATAATCGTATAGCTGCTTTATTCTGACCGCTTCTATAGAAGCTGCGTACCGCCGATTATCGGGCCGTCTACCTCCTCGATCGACCCCATGAGACACAGCGCGCCACGCAACTAGATCAGATATGTTCTCGACCTGCTCTAGTTTAAACTGCAGAATCATGGGCCCGTCGACGCCTTGCTGAGTCCAGTAGTCAGTAACCGTGAACAAACCATCATAGCTGTATCCAGTCGGGGGAGAATAATCTGGATCCCCTCCAGCACCCCGCACCACGCGTACTGGATACCCTGTCTCCATGCTTCTTATTAGTGCAGCATTTCCCGAATCTTCCAGCGATTGATCGGATATCTGCACACCCGTGTTAGGATCCCGTCCGCCATGACCTGTATAAAAGATCGTCGTGCCGTAGTCTCGGTCATCACGATAGCCACCCGACACTACGATTGACTCAGCTCCACCACGCTCCGCTGTTCCACAGATACCAGCCTGCAGTGGACGATGTATCTTGGCGTCGTGGAGCTCACGACGACTTGCGAAGAGGGTGCCTTCTTCAACTCCTTGTATAGGCCCATAGCCCGCTTCCCAAACCTTCTCGTTACCTGCACAATTGAAGAACAGTGGGATATCCTCGCTAAGATCACCATCTCGCCGTTGGGGCATAGGAAGCCCCTTTTCAATAAGGGCAGTCCGTACGTGATCAAAAATTTTGCCCACTGTTAGCAATGGCGGCTCTCCGGGGAGACCACCCTGAATAATACTAATCAGCTCGCCGGTAAATGCAGTATACTCATGCCCTTCCGGGGCTAGCGATGCTTTATTCTCAGCCGTGGACGCAATCAGATAAGTACCTGTAACTGCAGCGCTGTTAACAACTCGCACCGTCGGCTCATCGCCAGACCCCATCTCACCGAATGCGCGCCCACTGTAGCAGCAGTCAAGGATGACAATCTTTCGCTTGGCGCGACTATTCCTTATCTCGCTTCTTAAATAGCCATACGCCGTGGACTTATACATCGCCGCGCGATCCGCGTTGACCAGGGCGAGGTAGAGATCGTTTCCTTCCGAGTGAATTTGGCCGTGGCCGGCGAAGTAGACGATTAGGGTATCGGTCGCCTTATCGGCCGCTTCCCTTACAGGGTCGAGCATTTCAGGGTTGGTCGTCGGATCACTAACGACAATACAATTGTCTGCCGGAAGGCCGCACAGCTTCTTATCCATCAGTAGCTCACGCAGGCGTACTAAGTTGTTATGAACAGCAGGCAACTTCGGCAACATCGTATATTGGCTCGTCCCAATGAGGACAGCATAGGAATCCTGTACAGCAAACGGCTCACTCATTTTTTATTCAGCGCCTTCAATATCTTTACTGCTATCTCCGGGTCGGTGTCGTCTACAACCACTTTAGTGTCGCCACTTTCGATAGTTATCATGGGTCGCTGCCTACGCGTCTGACGCCATGCGGATATAGCTGCGACAATACCAGGGAGCTGCAAGCCGCTAGCAATAACAAGCGAAATCAAATCGAGCGCATCACCCATTGCCCCTGCTTCGAGAGGTCGATGAACTAGCGAAATGGTCGCATTGGGACGAACTTCTTGATCATTACGCAGCCAAGCGTAGAGTGACTTCATTTCTTGGTCGGCATAATCGCCTGAGAGCCGAACGTTTACCTGCATCTGACTATCTCCTTCAGCAGCCCAGGGCAAGACGTGACATATCAACAATAGCGCCACAGAGTCGCGATCGCACTCAGATCCAGCCATTCGGGCGAATGGGATATTTCGGGATACGCTACGTCAGTCGCTCCCTCCACGCCTCTGTGAAGCCTGTTGTGGTCGAGCTACTTCCTATAACCCTGCCTGACCCACAGGTTGGAGGCCAGACTCTGAGCCACGCGTCGTGACGAGCAAGGGGCCGTTGCACACCCTTCGCCACAAAGAGGTCTAGGCGAGTATGTCTTGAGTCACGAGCTGGCCAGTCGCGTGGTTGTGCCAGGTGGCGGCGGTAAGGGCAAGAATGCACTGAGCAATCAGGGAGCCACCCCCGATCGGCGTGCGGCCGTCGTGCAGTTCCAGGTCGACCTGGCCTTGAGGCTGTCGTTGGCCGATTCGACGAGCCGGCGGATGGGTTTGAGCAGGCGCTTGCCGGGGCGGGGCGGAGGGCGCAACAGACGTACGTCGCTCTCGGCCAGGAAGGCATCCAGTTCTGCGGAGATGTACTTATTGTCGGCGATGTTCAGGGGGGCCAGGGCCCAGGCGCTCGATAGTCCGGCGCGGGTGCAGCTCAGATGCAGGCGCAGGCGCAGCCCCTGAAACCAGCGGGAGCGGCAGCGGCAGTAGCCGTACCTGGCCTAGCCGTCCAGGTCCGAACCCTTGGCGGTGGGCCGGGATCGACTGGCCCTACTACTCCGACAAACCATAACAGTATGGGAACAGCATCCAAGTCTCGGCCGCTCCGGACGGAACGACCTGAAGGGGGCACGTATGTGAGGCATCATCCGCCGATCTGGTGGCGCTCGCCAATAGGGCGTATACCTGTTCGGAGCTGGTGCCGGATAGGGGGTGCAACAAGCCGCAGTCGCAGGGGGCGGCCAACTGTGCGCATGCAGGGTCCGCGGCCCTGGCGAACGCGCCACGCGGTAGTGAAAGCCTGGTGCCTCCTGCGCAAGCTTCGCTGCTGCCCGCTTCCTTCGGCTAGCAGCAGCATCGAGGGGGGGTGTAAAACAGCGTTGTGATCACGCCAATCAGTGACGACTTGGACAGTCGAGTGCGCGCGGCCGCTATGTCCTGGCTTCGTCAGCGCTGCACAGCCGCGAACCCGGTCATCCGCCGCGATGAGCTCCTCCGGTTCCAGTTCGAGGGGCGCACACTCCCGCTCATCGATAACCGGCTCGGCATCCGGAAGCCACGGGGTATGGTCGCAGCGTTGTCGATCCTCACAACGTACACTTCTGATAGCGCCCGTGCGCAATATGACGATACAGTAGGCCCAGACAGCATATTGCGTTACAAATTTCAAGGTGATCCTCGACACTACACCAACACAAGCCTTCGCAAGGCGCTTGAGCTTCAGGTCCCGCTGTTGTGGTTCTATGGCATTCAACAAAGCCTCTATCTGCCGTTCTTTCCAGTATGGATTGTCGCCATAGAACCTGAGCTTTCCCAGGTCGCGGTGGTGCTGGACGAAGCTCAGCGACACCTCGAGCTCGACCGGCCGATTAGTCTTGTAGAGCGCCACTACGCCGAGCGAATAACTAAGCAGCGCCTCCACCAGCCGATCTTCCGGCAACGAGTGATCGAGGCATACCAGACTAGATGTGCGATCTGCCACTTACGGCACCGTTCCCTGCTCGATGCCGCGCACATTGAGCCCTTTTCACCGGGTTTCGCGGAGTTGTAGTACGAGGATGGCCTTGACGAGTTGACCTGCGCGGCGCGGGCAGCAGCGGAGTTTGCGCAGGAGGTGCCAGGTCTTCAGTTGGGCGTTGGCGCGTTCTCCGGGTCCGCGGAGCTTCGCGTGGGCGGAGTTGGCATCCTTTTGAGACTGCGGCTTGTCTTTGCCCTTGTAGGGCACCAGGACGTGCTCACCGGCGCCGACGTAGGCCTTGTCGGCGAGGGTGACCAGCCCGGATGCCTTCAGGCGGCGTAGGATGCCCCAGATCCGGGCGGCCGTCAGGTCGTGGGTGGAGCCTGGCAGGGAACCGGAGGTCCACAGCGGTGTGCCGTCCGGGGCGGCCAGGACCTGGATGTTCATACCGTGCCTTTTGTGTTTGCCGGAGTAAAAGGGGCGGTCGGCGGCCACGCGGTCGATCGGGATGAGCGTGCCGTCCAGGATGAGGTAGGGATATCCCGCGCGTTCGGCGGCGCGCAGGGCCTGATCCAGGCGGGGTGAGCGGGCGGCGAGCAGGGCGATGGCCTCGGTGACGTAGCGCCAGGCGGTGGCCAGGCCGATGGCGAAGCCGGCGGCGAGTTCGGCGTAGGTCTCGCCTTTGCGCAGGTGGACCAGGACGAGCATGGCTTGCCGGCCGGGGGTGAGGCGGCGTGGTGTGGAGTTGATCTGCCGCCGGTGTCGTCGCAGGATGCCGGCCAGGTAGTTCAGGGTGTGGGATGACAACGGCAGCGCAGCACGGTAAAACAGCACATGGGCCCCTGGGTAGCGGTTGATCTTGGTCGACAACCCTTCTACCAGGGGCCTCTCTACTTCTCGATCAAGAACGTGGACCCGCAACCAGCCTGTGACCTGTGCTCCCACGGTGAAAAACGCTCACTGTGGGCACCGAGCCACACGCGGATTCTGAACGTTCCCCGCTTCCATCGGCCGGAAAGGGTGTGCTTGATGGCATTCGCGGCGATTTCGGTGGTGAGGAGGCGGAGATTGTAGATGAGGGTGTCGTCCTCGGCGGATTCGGGATGCTCGATAGCAAGCCATCGAACGGTATAAATACGGACATCGCTTATGATGTCGGTACGCCCGGGAAAGCGCATCTCGCCGATCATTCGCATTTCGCGTGCTGCCATCCTCACCACCTGCGTGCTCGCTCGGTACTCCGATAACCACCCCGAACACTGCCGGGGCCGGGCTACCTTGGTTGCGCGAACAACGCAGAGCGAATCCCAGAGTTCTGCTGGCACGCGGCCAGGAGAGCTGGAACGGGAGGCACTGATGCCAGCACCCAAAGAGCTCGACCCAACCATCGGCCCGGCGGCCCGTTTCGGCGCGGCATTACGCCAGCATCGAATCGAGGCGGGTCTTACACAGGTTCAGCTCGCAGACGTCATTGGGTACAGCAAAAGCCGAATCGGCAATGTGGAGCGGGGTGACGAGAACCCGACCCGGCAGTTGGTCGAGCTGTGCGAAAGGGCCCTCGGCCTGGACGGCGAACTCCTCGCCCACTGGCCCGCCGTGAGCGGCAAGGGCGTGGCCGAATGGTTCCGCCAGTGGCCCCCGATCGAACAACGGGCCGACAAGCTCCTCACCACGGCTCCGTTGATCGTCCCCGGGCTGGTGCAGACCGAGGAGTACGCCCGCGCGACCTTCGCAGGCGAGCCAGATGCGACCCCGCAGAAGGTCGAGGAGGCCGTCCAAGCGAGGATGGCAAGGCAGGCCATATTCGACGGGTCGACACCCCCGCACTTCCTTGCAGTGCTGGACGAGGGCATCCTCTACCGCCCGATCGGGAACGGGTCCGTGACGCTGCGACAACTGAAGCACCTCATCACACTGACCGACGCCGCATGGTTCACACTCCAGGTCCTTCCATATGAAGCCGCCTGCACCGCCATGCTGGCCGGCTCTGTTCTCCTGGCCCAGAAGAACGGAACTACAACAGCCGCATACATCGAATCGGCTCTGCATGGGCGGGTCATCGACCAACCAGATCAGATCAAGCGAGTTGTGGATCGACTCGAATGCGTGCGAAGTACGGCGCTTCCCGAGTACTTGTCAGTTCAGCGCATCAAGGAGAGGGTGGCGGCATGGAACTGAACGAGGAAATCCGCAGAGAGATCGCCGAGCCGAGCGGATGGATTACCGCGTCCAGCGGCCAAGGCGGTGACTGCCTGGAAGCCAAACACCTCTCCGACGGCCGCATCGCCCTCCGCGACACCGAGCAACCCGACACCCACCCCTGGATCCTCCGCCGCGCCGTCTGGGACAAGTTCATCACCGGCGCCAAGAACGGCCTCTTCGACTGACCCCACGGCCCCGGCAACACCCCGGGGCCGCCACACATTCTCCCTACTACAGACAGTTGTGTTAAATAAACGAACAGTTACCATCGGGTGTACCTGCTGAGGAGGAAGCAAGGAACCTCCGCCACAACCACCTCTCAGCAGCAAGGAGACCCCCGTGGCCTACGACAGCACCCAGCAGAAGTTCACCATCCTGTTCAACTGGTTCGACCAGACCCATGACGGCCGGCTCACCCGCGCCGATTTCGAGCAGACAGGCGAAGTCTTCGCCGCGGTCGTCCCCGACGGCGACGAAGAGAACAAACGCCCTCCGCAACGCCTTCACCCGCTGGTGGGACGCCTTGGTCGAAGCGGGCGCCCCAGACGCCCGCCAAGAGGTGGGCCTGCCGCCCGAGACAAGGAACAGATATGATCTTAGTGCGTGTTTGAGAAGATCGTTCATGTCCGGCGTGGCGGCATGACGAGACATGCCGATACCGCCAAAGTGGCTCAATGCCTCCCGATCGCTACCCCTCCGATCTGACCGACGCCCAATGGGAACTGATCGAGCCGCTGCTGCCCGAGCCGAACACCGGCGGACGCCCGGAAAAGCACCCGCGCCGGGAGATCGTCAACGCCATCCTCTACGTCGTGCGATCGGGATGCCCATGGCGGTACCTGCCCACCGACCTGCCGCCCTGGCAGACCGTGTACTGGTACTTCCAGCAATGGGAGGCCGCCGGCGTCACCGAAACCCTGCTGACCGAGCTGCGCGTCAAAGCCCGCCGCGCCGACGGCCGCGCCGATGAACCCTCCGCCGGGCTCATCGACTCCCAAAGCGTCAAAGGCGCCGACACCGTGGGCCGCTCCACCCGCGGGTACGACGCCGGGAAGAAGATCAACGGGCGCAAGCGATTCATCGTCACCGACACCACCGGCCTGCTCATCACGGTCGCGGTGATGGCCGCGAGCTGGCAGGATCGCGACGGCGCCAAGACCGCGCTGCTGTCGGCCTACCTGACCACCCCGATCCGGCACGTGTTCGCCGACCAGGGGTTCGCCGGGCGGCTGGTCGACTGGACCCGCGACCGGCTGCGCACCACCCTGGAGATCGTGCGCAAGCCCGCGGACAAGCCCGGCTTCAACCTCATCGCCCGGCGCTGGGTGGTGGAACGGACCTTGGCCTGGCTGACCGCCTGCCGCCGCCTGGCCCGTGACTACGAACGCGACCCGGCCGTCTCCGAGGCGCTGATCCGCTGGGCCGCCATCGCGGGGATGGCCCGCCGCCTCACCCGGGGCGGACCCGCACGACGCCAACCCCGCTACATCTGCCCTTGAGCTCTAAACGATCTTCTCAAACACGCTCTTAGCGACCTACTTGACTTCCATCCCCTCGATATGAAAATCGCGGCGTAGTTCCTCCACTAGGCGCCTTTTCGCGGATTTCACCACACCGCGCGCCCACCAGTTCTGCATACGCGGGAACGCGTCTGGGAGAAGAAGTGCTCGAAATCTTTCGTCCAGCGTCACTACGACCGCACGGAGCTGGGCTAGCTCAGGGAACTTCTGCAGCCCCGCATCGGTCATGGCCTTCTCCAGATCAGCCCTTACGGTCAGATCATTGAAGTAGTCTTCGGCTTCACCCGAATAGCCCTGTTCACATTGCTCAACGAACGTCGCCCAAAGGGCCAGAAGCGCATCAGGCTCGGTGTCACGCCACCGGCCCATCGCCTTGACGAGCCTTGAAAACTCCTCGCGAAAAGAGCCGCCGGGTTGGATCATCGATCCAGCTCGCCTGTGAAGTATTCGAGAGGGTTGTCTGGCCTGAAGTAGGTCGTGATGACTCTCCCACGCCGCATGCCCAACCTCCCCTGGGAATCCAGGCGAATAATGTCGCCGTTGCTCCGGATGGTTTCACGGGCACCCGCCGGACACGTGACAGGGCACATTAGGCTTCGTGCATCCGCGACGTACCTCTCAAACCCATCCTCCGTATCGTATTCTGGCATATCTGGCTGACGAGTGGGCCTACCGCGATCATCAAGCCCAAGAACATGCTTGTCGTACTTCTCGTCGGCGACGCCAGGCGCGAAGTCGCAGTTGTGGACGAGGACTGGGGTGGTGCCTGCGAGGACGTGGTAGGTGTGGGTGTCGGCGATGGTGAAGTTGTGGACGCGTTGTTTGGCGGTTGATGTCTTGATCGCGGTGATCTGGACGTACGTGCCGGCGCTCGTACGCAGCCACATGCCGGGTTTGAGCTGGTCGGCCTTGAGCCACTTGTGTTCGCTTTGCACCCAGATGGGGTGGCCGTCGGTGGCGACCAGGTCGCTGGTGGCGGTGCCCCTGTCCCCGTCGGTGTCGATGGTGAGGGTGAGGGTGACGAGGTTCTTTTTGCCCTCGCCCTCGATCAGGCGGACCACCGGTTTGGCCGAGGTTTCGGCGGTTTCGGGGTCGGTGGCGAGGACTTGTTCGCCGAGGGCGACGTCCTCGATGGGCTTGGCCGTGCCGTTGGCCAGGAGGACGAGGGTGCCGGTGGCGAAGCTGTTCGGGCAACTGTCGGCCTTGGTGCCGCGGGACTTGGGGTCGGGGGCCTTGGGTTTGGTCTTGGCCTTTGCCTTGGCGGCCATGGCCTTGGCTCTCGCCGCGGCTTCGGCGGCGAGTTTCTTGGCCAGGGCGTCGGCGGCGGCCTTGGCGGCGGCGCGTTTGGCCGCGGCTTCGCGGGCGGCTTTGGCGGCGGCGGCCTTGGCGGCCTCGGCTGCCTTCTGGGCTCCTCGGAGGATGGCCCTTGCCCACCTGATCTGCTGGAAGTAGGTGATGACGGCCTTGCCGGCCTTCCAGATGGCCTCGATGATCTTCGGGGCTTTGAAAATCTTGCCCCAGGGCAGCGCGCCGACGATCATCGACACACAAGCGCCCAGGTCGCCCTTGAGGCAGCTCAGGACGTCGTTGACCCCGAGGATCTCCATCAGGATCTGGCCGCCTGCCTCCAGGACCACGTCCAGCAGGCTCTTGTTCTGGAGCTGCTGGGCCTTGGCCACGTCCTCCGGGCTGGGGCCGGGGTCGGCCTCCTGGCCG
>NZ_POUA01000908.1 GCF_003236385.1 Spongiactinospora gelatinilytica | reverse complement strand
GAATATAACGACTACGGCACCAATTAATCTCACGACGATTAATGAACCCACGTCGGTCATTACTGAACAGATTAAAACAATTCGAACCAATATCAATTTTGCGGCTACTGACCATAAGCTACGAACTTTGATGGTGACTTCGGCCATGCTTGGCGAGGGCAAATCGACAGTAAGTGGTAACTTGGCGGTGGAATATGCTAAGGAAGGGATGCAAGTTTTATTGGTCGATGCTGATTTACGGCGACCAACGATTCACACGACGTTCGGGCTTGAAAATCATAAGGGATTAAGTTCATGGTTGGCTAATCAAATGGACAATGTGAATGATGCAATCCATCCCGTCATTGGTAACCTATTCGTGATGACGAGTGGTCCGAAGCCACCTAACCCAGCCGAACTATTGGGTAGTAAC
>NZ_POUA01000907.1 GCF_003236385.1 Spongiactinospora gelatinilytica | reverse complement strand
CGGCATCTTCCACAAGATCTACGCCGACTCCTGGGGACCCCGCAGCGACGACATCCTGCGCGGCTGCGCCCTGACCCTGTCCCCGGCAGGCGGCACCCTGGCCGACATCCCCGCCCTGCTCACCGACCCCACCTACCGCCACGAACTCACCGAACAGATAAACGACCCGTTCCTCCTCGGCTTCTGGAACTGGTACGACCACCTGTCCGAGCAAGGCCAGGCCCACGTCACCGCCCCGCTGATGAACAAACTGCGGGCGTTCCTGCTGCGCCCGTTCGTCCGCGACATCCTCGGCTCGGCCCGATCCACCTTCGACGTCGGCGACGTCCTGGACGGCAAAATCCTCCTGGCCCGCCTCCCGAAGGGGGTCCTCGGCGACGACACCGCCCGCCTGCTCGGCTCCCTGCTGCTC
>NZ_POUA01000906.1 GCF_003236385.1 Spongiactinospora gelatinilytica | reverse complement strand
GTCCCGTTTCTGGCCCCGGTCCCGCCTCCGGCTCGTACGCCGGTCCCGGCCTCGCCGGGGAGGGCGACTTCCCCACCCCGCCGGTGGGGGCGCGGCCCGGCCGCCTGGCCGACCCGCCGCAGCCGCCGCGCGACCGCGACTACGTGTCACTGCTGGACGAGTCACCGCAGCCCGAACTGGGCGACCCGTTCCCCACACGGCGGGTGCCGCCGGAGGAACTCCGCAAGATGCGCGAGGGCGCCGGTATCCAGGACCGCGCGTCGTGGGACACCCCGACGCAGGCCGACGGCTCGGCCCCGCCCACGGGCGGCGGCCCGGTCCACGGCTGGGACGTCGCCACCCAGGCCGACGCCGCCGCGCGCCCGGCCGCGCCGCCGGGCCGTCCCGTCCCGCCGCCGCCGCAGCCCCCGGAC
>NZ_POUA01000905.1 GCF_003236385.1 Spongiactinospora gelatinilytica | reverse complement strand
CGGTACGAGCAGTCAATGGCGGTATCGTGGCATAATCATTTTTGTTAAATTAATTTTAGCATGTTTAGTCATCAATGGGGGTTTTCGGTTTGTGCTTCTGATTAGTTTTGCAAGGTAGCCTTAATTGGTCAGCGTGCTGGTCATTAGAAAAGAACCGTTAAATCAACAACGTCGTGGCTTGCAGAATAGAAAAGATTAAAGTAAGATTAAAACATTCGAAAATAGTGAATTAAGATAGGAGCGTGGCCTCATGCCAATCGTACACATTGATCTAATTGCTGGTCGTTCACAAGAACAACTTAAAAACTTGGTGAAAGATGTTACTGACGTGGTCAGCAAGAATACCGGTGCACCAGCAGAACACATTCACGTGATTTTAAGTGAGATGCAGAAAAATCGCTATAGTGTTGGTGG
>NZ_POUA01000904.1 GCF_003236385.1 Spongiactinospora gelatinilytica | reverse complement strand
ATAAAAAGTTCGTAAAATATCTTGATAAAACTAATTTTACTTGTTACACTGAACTTGAAATTTGATACAGCATTTAAATTTGGAAGGGAATTGTCATGAGAAAAGTCGCAGTAGTTATGGGTTCAATTTCTGATTGGTCAACCATGAAACTGGCCACAGACATACTTGATGAATTTGAAGTCGATTATGATCGTCATATTATTTCAGCACATCGGATGCCGAAAGTCTTACAGAAGTTTGGTGAACAAGCACAAGAAAATGGATATGCCGTGCTGATTGCAGGAGCTGGCGGAGCAGCTCATTTACCGGGAATGTTAGCAGCCAACACAATTTCACCTGTAATTGGGGTTCCTATTGAAAGTCATGCATTACACGGAATGGATTCATTACTATCAATTGTCCAAATGCCTAGTGG
>NZ_POUA01000903.1 GCF_003236385.1 Spongiactinospora gelatinilytica | reverse complement strand
CATTAACATCGATGCTCGGTCAGCTTCAATCCCTTCATGAACCGCCACTTGATGGTTTAAACGCGTATCTTCGAGTACGGTATACAGGCTTCGAACCGCTCCTGCTTTAGGATCTCGAGCACCAAAAAATACTTGAGGTAATTGTGAATTGATGATGGTTCCACTACACATTAAGCATGGTTCAATGGTCACAAAAAGCTGACAATCCCACAGCCGCCAGCTTTTTAAATAAGCGCAAGCTTCCGTAATAGCTAAGACTTCCGCATGAGTGGTTGAATCCTGTGAGTGTTCTCTTAAGTTATGACCACGACCGATAATTTTACCATCATGAACAACCACTGCTCCAATGGGGACCTCATCAATCATTTTGGCGAATTGGGCCTCTTTAATTGCTTCATTCATATAAAAATTAATTT
>NZ_POUA01000902.1 GCF_003236385.1 Spongiactinospora gelatinilytica | reverse complement strand
GCAGATAGTAACGTCCCATCCCCCCCAATGGTAATCACCACCGTAGGTTTTTCGTTATCAATTACAATCTCATTTTGAGATAAAATCTTTGCTAAATCTTTACCAACTTGAATGGAATGCTCATCACTTGAATGATAAATAGCTACTCTCATATTTAGACATCCTTTTGTTCTTTTTGTGCTAATAAAATTTGTTTTCTGATTTCAGACATTTCTTTGTCTAATTCATATGATTTAACCGAGGCCTTCTGCAACCGTGTTCTTAGTTCTTTTGGAAATTCTCCGTCAAATTTATAATTTAAAGAGTGCTCGATTGTAGCCCAAAAATTCATTTCAAGTGTACGTACTTGAATTTCTGCTAAAATTTTCTTTTGACCATTCATCATTTGAACCGGATATTCCACCACAATATGATAA
>NZ_POUA01000901.1 GCF_003236385.1 Spongiactinospora gelatinilytica | reverse complement strand
GGTATTGATCGACTTCATCCACATATTGCAGTTTTGAATAACATTTTTGCTAGTCACTTAGACTGGCATAAAACACGTGAAAACTACGTTAATGACAAGATGAATATTACTAAGAATCAGACCAAGGACGATTTCTTGGTAATCAATTGGGATAATACTGAATGGCAAGAACTAGCTAAAAGAACTCAGGCGAAAGTAGTTCCATTTTCACGTCAAGGACTGACTAAGAGCGGTGCGTACGAAATTGAAGGCAAACTTTATTTTAAAGATGAATTAATTATGGAAGCCGATGAAATTGGAATTCCTGGTGAACAAAATGTAGAAAATGCACTAGCCGCTATTGCAGTAGCTAAAATCGAAAAAGTCAGCACAGCTCATATTAAACAAGTTTTGACAACTTTTGGTGGAGTAAAACAT
>NZ_POUA01000900.1 GCF_003236385.1 Spongiactinospora gelatinilytica | reverse complement strand
CCACTGGACTCCGCATCGGCCCCTACGCCCCCGACAGGCCATGGGGGCTGGGAGCCGCCGAACTCCGAGTCCGGACCACCGGCATCCAGTCGCCTTGGCCGATCCGTCCCACCCTGCCGGAATTTTGGTCCGCTAGAGCCGTCATCCGGCCCGAGGACACCTCCGCCCCACGGGGGACGCGCCCCACCGCCAGGCTCCCCTGGTCCACCGGGGCTGCCACTCCAGGGAGAATGCGGCACGCTCGATTCCTCACCCCGTGCGGACCCCGGTCTGTCATCTGGTCCGGGTACACCCTCACCCCAGGACGAACTCACCTCACCAGACTCAGGCCCAGGCCCAGGCCCAGGCCCAGGTCCAGCTCCAGGTCCGCCAGATCTGCCACCTGGTCCAGGAACACTCTCGCCCCAGGGCGAATAC
>NZ_POUA01000899.1 GCF_003236385.1 Spongiactinospora gelatinilytica | reverse complement strand
GAGTTGACCACCGGAACAGGTGATACTGTTAATCAGTTAGTTGATTTATCTATCCTTGGTAGCACTACGGTAACGATTCCAACACAAGTTACGCCAGATGGCACGCAAGACTCTGTTTCGGTAAAGGGTGCCATTGCACGGTCAGAATTGATTAACGTTGACTTGTTTGCAAATTCAGCAGGAACGACACCATTGCAAGTTGATACGACCGGTGCAGACTTGGCTACCGCAAAGGCTGATGCAACAGCAGCGATTGATGCGATGAAGTATCTGACCGACGAAGAGAAGGCTGACTATAAGCAACAGGTAGCCGATGCCACAACCACGGATGCGATTGATACAGTTGTTGCGGATGCCACAGCGCAAAACTTGGCGAACGCAAAGGACTGGGCGACAGGCGAGATTAATGGTTTAACC